>NZ_JBHXDC010000011.1:0-2576 GCF_042725135.1 Streptomyces sp. NPDC060366
ACATGATCCGTTCCTTCCCCTCGGGCACCCTCTGCGCCACGACTACGAAGCTACGGACGCCGCGCCACAACCACATTGGGCGTACGACCCGAGTCGCCGGTGTCGCTGACTACACCCTTACTCTGGATCCGGCCGCCGCCACGCGTTCGACGGGCTGCGACCGGCGACCTCCACGACACGTCCTGACCTGTAGGGAGTGCGTACCTGTGCCCGACTGGCTGTTTCCCCTCGTGTTCGCCGGCGTCGGCGCCGCAGTCTTCGTCATCGGCTCCGTCGGTCTCCGGCGCTCCTTCGCCCTGCGGCGCGAGGGTGTCCGGGCCGAAGGCTGGGTCGTCCGGCTGGAGACCACGTCCGACGGGCAAGGAGGCGCGATCCACCGTCCGGTGGTCGGCTGGGTCACCGATGACGGCCGTCGCATGGAGGTGGAGTCTCCGTACGGGCGCTCCTGGGTGGGCAGGTTCCGGCCCGGAAGCCCGGTCCGGATCCGCTACGACCCGCGGCGCCCCGAACGGATGCGGATCGACGGCTACGGGCACGGTGTGCAGGTGGTGTTCATGCTGGTCGGCACCGCGTTCATGGTGGGCGGGATCTCCGTGGCGCTCCGACTGGCGGCGTGAGGAGACCGGCCCGTCGGCCGACCGCCTACGTACGCTGAACGTCATGGATGTGCTGACGGACCTGCTCGACGGGGTACGGGCGCGCGGCGCCCTCTTCAGCCGTACGGTCATGACGTCGCCCTGGTCGCTGCGGTTCGCCTCCGGCGCGCCGCTGACGCTCGCCACGGTGCTGCGGGGCCAGGCGTGGCTCGTCCCCGCCGAGGGCGAGGCGGTGCGCGTACGGTCCGGGGACATCGCACTCGTCCGGGGCTCGGCGCCGTACACCGTCGCCGACGACCCGGACACCCCGCCGCGCGGTGATCGACCGGGCCGCGTACTGCGGCGTGAGTGATCCGGCCGTCGTCCCCGACGGCGGCACCGTGCTGCTCAGCGGCGCGTACGACAACCCGGGCGGCGTCAGCGAGCGGCTGCTCCGCGCGCTCCCGCCCGTGCTGGTCATCCCGGACGCCGACTGCCACTCACCGATGCTCGCGCTCGTCGCCGCCGAGTTGGCCCGCGACACCCCAGGCCAACAGGCCGTCCTCGACCGGCTGTTGGACCTGCTGCTCATCTCCGTGCTCCGGGGCTGGTTCGACCGGCCGGGGACATCGGCGCCGCCCTGGTACCGGACGGCGGACGACCCGGTGGTCGGACACGCGCTGCGGCTGCTCCACGACCGTCCGGCCGATCCGTGGACGGTCGCGAAGCTGGCGGCCGAGGCGGGGGTCTCACGCGCCGCGCTGGCCCGCCGCTTCACCGCGCGGATCGGTGAGCCGCCGATGACCTACCTCACCGGCCGGCGCATCTCGCTCGCCGCCGACCTGCTGCGTGGTACGGACGACACGGTCGGCGCCATCGCCCGGCAGGTCGGCTACGCCAACACCTTCGCGCTGAGCGTCGCCTTCAAGCGCCTGCGCCGGATCACGCCCAGCGAGCACCGCGCCGCCGCCTCCGGCACCCGGAAGGCGTCGACGGGGCGGGAATAGCATGGAGGATCGATCAACTGATCGACACCGTCGTACCGAGGAAAGGAAGGTGGCCGACCGTGCGGGTGCTCTGGCTGTACGCCCACCCCGATCCGCGCTCGCTGAACGGGGCGCTGCGCGACGAGGGAATCGCCGTTCTCCGTGAACACGGGCACGAGGTGATCGAGTCCGACCTGTACGCCATGGAGTGGAACCCGGTGGTGGGTCACGGCGACTTCCACCACGACCCCGACGAGCGGCTCGACGTGCTCACCGAGTCCCAGGCAGCCCTGGAGAACGGCACGCTCAGCGAGGACATCCGCGCGGAGCAGGAGAAGCTCCTGTGGTCCGACACGCTCGTCGTGCAGTTCCCGCTCTGGTGGTTCGGCCCACCGGCGATCCTCAAGGGCTGGTTCGACCGGCTGTTCATCCAGGGCTTCGCGCAGGGCGTGCTCGACCCCGAGACCGGCAGGGCGCAGCGTTACGGCAGCGGCGGACTGGTCGGCAGGCGGGCGCTGGTGCTGACCACGGTCGGCGCCAACGCGGCGACGACCGGACCGCGCGGTATCCACGGCGACATCAACGAGGTGCTGTTCCCGCTGCTGCACGGCACGTTGTGGTACCCGGGAATGATGGTCGTGCCGCCGCTCGTCGTCAACGGAGCCGTCAAGCTGGCCGATGCGGAGTACAAGACGGCCGTGAGCCAGTTGCGGCAGCGGCTGTTGACGCTTCCGGAGACCGAGCCGATCCCGTACCGCAGCCAGAACGGCGGCGACTACGACGAGCATCTGGTCCTGCGCCCCGACCGGGCACCCGGCGAGGAAGGCATCCATATCCACTACGTCGCGGGCGGCATGGACGAGCGGTGTGAGCGCACCGGGGGCGACGACGAGGCGGAAAGGTGACGACGGCGGGGGGTGGGGCCCCCCGGGCCCGCGGGGGCCCCCCCCCCCCCCCGGGGAGGGGGCCGGTGAGCCACAGGGATTTGCCCCCCCCGACCCCCCCCCGAGTAGCG
>NZ_JBHXDC010000011.1:2586-261314 GCF_042725135.1 Streptomyces sp. NPDC060366
CAGACGGTGGGGGGCGGCTGGCCCGGGGGGTGTGAGCGACCGGGGGGCAACCCCTCGGCGAAAGGGTCCCCCCGGGGGGGGGGGCCCCCGCCGCCCCCGGCGGTGCCACCCCCCGTCCCTGTCTCAGGAGCCGGTTCAGCAGCTGAGATTGCCACCCGGATCCACGCCGAGGATTCCGGCGAATTGACGGTAGCTGTCAATGCGGCTCTGCACCTGGGCGGGGTTTCCACCGTTGCACTCGATGCTGCCGTTGATGCTGCGGATCGTCTCTCCGAATCCGGCGCCGTTCACCATGGCATTGTGCGGTGTCATGGTGCCGGGACCGTTCTGGGTGTTCCAGTACCAGAGGCCGGTCTTCCACGCGACGGCGGAATCGTTCTGCACGAGGTCGGGATTGTTGAGCAGATCGATGCCCAACGCGTCCCCGGCCGCCTTGTAGTTGAAGTTCCAGCTGAGCTGGATCGGCCCGCGGCCGTAGTACTTGTCATTGCCCGCCGGGCAGCCGTAAGGCTGTGAAGCGTCACAGTAGTGCGGGTAGTTGGCCGTGTTCTGTTCGACGACATGCACGAGTCCACCGGTCTCGTGCCCGACGTTGGCCAGGAATGCGGCGGCTTCCTGCTTACGGACGGTGTCACTGCCCGTCCCGGTGAATCCCGGGTACGCGCTCAGCGCGGCGTTCAGCCCGCCGTAGGTGTAGAAGGAATTCTTGTTCGGGAACATCTGGTTGAACTGCGACTCGCTGACGACGAAGTCGGCCTTGCCCTCTTCGGCCGCCGACGACATGGGGGCGAGCGAGGTCAGGGAGAGAGCGGCGGCCGATGCCGTGGCGGCGAGCAGGCCGATAAGGCGCTTACGCAAGGGATTCACTCCTTGGAAGGGCCTCGGAACGCGCCGCGGCCCAGGTGTGGGGGGTGGGTGGAGCGGCGCCGGCGAGCCCCTTCTGGCAGGTCAGGGGCTCACCGACGCGAGGAACGGACACGGTCCGGAGCAGGGAGGGCGCCGGTGGAAGACGTTCGAGCGGTCAGTGATTCTTCGGCGGGGGGATCGTGGTTACCGGCCCCGCGGGAGAATTCGTCAGCCGCCGATGTTCACGTCTATGCACGCGTAGAACGCGTTCACGGTGTCCGAGATGTTCCAGACCGCGAGAATCTCCTGCTTGCCCGACAGGCCGCCGAAGTTGACGTTGTGGGTGACCGTCGCGCCGGGCTGCGCGCCGCCGTCGTTGAATTCCGCGACCTTCTGGCCGCCGACGAAGTACTGCCACGTGCTGGTGGCGTGCCGAGCGGTGATCTTCCAGTTGAAGTTCTGGCTTGAGCCGATCGGCGTCACCGCCCAGCCCTTGTTGTCGTCGTCCAGTTCGGAGAAGCGGGAGTTCCCGCCGCTGCAACTGGTCAGACCCTTCGGGCCTTCCACGCTCTGGGGCTCGTACTTGATGTCACCGCAGCTTACGGTTCCGGCGGCGCACTGGGCCTGCCTGCTCGGCGGGTCCGAGATGTAGCCGTGGGCACTCGCGGAACCAGCGGGAAGGCTTATCGCGACGATCGGCGCGATCACCGCACCGAGGGCGACGGCCATCTTCCTTTTCGAATGCATGCGTTACTCCTTCACATCAGGTCTTCCCGGGCATACCGGTCCGTGGGGGGACGCGAGTACGCTCGGGCCGGCCTCTCAGGGGTGGGGCCAAGAGGCGCGAAGGGCCGTGGCGTGGAGCCTTGTCCGAAGGCACTGAATAGCGCGTGCATTCGGCAAAGGTCTTTACCACTTGGACTAGACCATACAGGCCGCCGCGTTCACGTCAAGAGTCCTGTGTGAACGATCAGTTGGGCCGCTCGTACGTCACGGTCCGGGCCGGTCGGCCGGGTGAAGGAGGGGCGTGACAGGGCCGTCCCCCGCTCGTGGCCGGTGACAGACCGCGAACGGGGGACGGGGTTCTAGGAGGGGATTCTCAGACGTCGTTGGTGACGCCCCGCGCCGGTGAAGACCTCCGTGGCGCCTTCCGTGCGGCCTTCCGCGGTGACTTCCGTGCGGCCTTCCGCGCGCTCTTCTGGCGAAGCGTCAGAACCGTGCCCGCGAGCACCAGGGCGAGCGCCGCGCAGCCCAGCGCCGCGAGACTCGCCCAGGCGAAGCCGGCGCTCAGACTGCTCCGCAGCGGATCGAAGGTGCCGAGGCCCGACAGTGTGTGAGCCGCGATGATCCCGACTGCCGTGGCCGCGCCCGCCGCCCAGATCCGCGCCGAGTCGGCCGCCGCCAGCCAGAGTCCGAACACCGGACAGAACACGGTGACGACGAGCGAGACCGCGTCCGCGTACCCGCCGGACCGCACACCGGCGAAGTCCGTCGGCAGATGGATCACACCGCACGCCAGCAGCGCGGCGGCCGCGGGCCAACGCAGCGGGGAGCGCAGGGCTGTCGACACCGTGCGGCCGGCCACCGGGGCCGGGTGCGGGACCTCGGGGGGCGGACCGGCGGGGGCGCTCGTCCACGGCGCGAGGCGGGGCTCCGGGTCGCGGGCGACTCGGGCCGCGTGATGGGCGAGTTGAGCGGGGCCGGGGTACGCGTCGCGCGGGTCGCGTTCGTCGGGGTGCTCGAACAGCGTCGGTACCGGCTCCCCGTGTTCCGGGTTCCTGTGGACGGTCGCGAAGGGCGGTTCGTTCTCGTGGGTGCCGAGGTACGACACCAACTGCGCCACCTCCTCGATCGGTCTGCCGACGGCCGCGGCACGCAGTGTCGTGTCGGCCTCGTCGATCTCGTGCGGCGGCTCGTTCAGCATGGCGACGAGCCGCATGACCTCGTCTATGGGACGGGCCACGGCCGCGACCCGAAGGGCCTCGTCACCGGGGTTGGGCACCTCGCCGGTCCGCTTGAGCAGCATCACCAGCGCGGCGACCTCCTCCAGCGGCCGGTACGTGGCGGCCGTCCAGAGCAACTTGCGTATGGGCTCCTCGCCGGACCCGGACATCGGGTCCCGCGACCCGGCACGCTCCGCCACCTCGGGGTGGGGCTGTTCCTCGTGGTGGTCGCCGTCGGTGGGGGTCGTTGGGTCGAGCGGCATGGTGCGGCTCCCTCGGGTCGAACTTCACGGGCGGCACACACCGTGGTTGTCACGGTGCGTGATCAGCACGCACGCGTTGCTCCAACCAATCCACACCTCCTGGTGTTGCGCCATCCGGGACGGAGTTGTGTGCGGCATATGAGGGGCCCCGGCCGTGGGCGCTGCTCGTGGCGGCCGTGAGCGGTCACCGTGCGTCCGATGTCGTCCCGACCCTTGACATCCCCGGCGTTAAACCGCTTCAGTACTGCCATTACGTTCGAGTTAAACCGGTTTAAACAATCGATGTCGAAGCCGATGTCGTCGCCGGAGTACTCGCCATCGCACTCGTCGTCAGCACACTCGTCGTCACAAAGAAGTGAGGGAGGGGCTCCATGGACCGGCGTCCGACGATCGCCGACGTGGCCAAGCGGGCCGGGGTGTCACGCAGTTCGGTCTCCTTCGCCCTGAACGACCGGCCCGGACTCGCCGAGGAGACCAAGCGGCGCATTCTCGCGGCGGCACAGGAGCTGGGTTGGCGGCCCAGCCGGCCCGCCCAGGCCCTGTCGCGCGGGGTGGCCGGGGCGCTGGGACTCGTACTGGCCAGGGACACCGCGGCGATCGGCGCCGACCCGTTCTTCCCCGCCTTCATCGCGGGCATCGAATCCGTACTCGCCCGCCGCGGCGACGCCCTCGTCCTGCACGTCACCGAGCCCGCCGACGAGGAAGCCACCTACCGCCGGCTCGCCGCCGACCGCCGGGTCGACGGCGTACTCCTCACCGACCTGCGCGTCGACGACCCGCGCCCGGCGCTGACCGGCGAACTCGGCCTGCCCGCCGTCGTGGTGGGCGACCCCGGCGGAGCGGGCGGACTGTGCGCCGTCGGACTGGACGACCGGCCCGCCTTCGCCGCCGCCGTACGGGAGCTGGCCGCCCTGGGCCACCGGCGTATCGCGCACGTCGCCGGACCGCAGGAATTCCGCCACGCCCGCCGCCGCCGCGAGTCGTGGGAGCTGGCCATGCGCGAGGCGGGACTGCCCGAGGGGCCCGTACTGCCCGGCGGCTTCACCGCCGCGGGCGGCGCCCTCGCCACCCGCGAACTGCTCACACTCGCCCCGGACCGCCGCCCCACGGCCGTGATCTACGCGAACGACCTCTCCGCGACCGCCGGTCTCGCCGTCGCGCAGCGGCTGGGACTGTCCGTCCCCGGCGATCTGTCGATCGTCGGCTACGACGACACCCCGCTCGCCGAGTACACCCACCCGCCGCTCGCCTCCGCGCGCGCCGACGCCCTCGGCTGGGGAGCCGCCGCCGTCCGCGCCCTGGACGAGGTCATCGCGAAGGGGCGGGCCGACGACGTCGCGCTGCCCCCGGCGGAGCTGGTACGGCGCGGCTCCATGGGCCCCGCGCCGGGCGCCGCCGACACCGACGCGCCGACCCCGATCACCGTAACCACGAGCACCGCGACCCCGATCACCACGGCCGCGACGACCGTACGGAGCGAGACGCCATGCTGAGCACATCCCGTACGAAGGCCGCGGCCGTCCTGCTCGCGCTCACCCTCACCGGCACCGCCGCCGCGTGCTCCCGCTCCGGCCCCGACAGCGTGAGCGCGGCCGGTGCGCGCGGACCCATCACCGTATGGCTCTCCAACAACGCCCAGGAGGTCGCCTGGGGCGAGAAGATGATCGCGAGCTGGAACAAGGCCCACCCCGACCAGCACGTCAAGTCCCAGCAGATACCCGCGGGCAAGACCTCCGAAGAGGCGCTGAGCGCGTCGATCATCGCGGGCAACAGCGCCTGCCTGGTCTTCAACACCTCGCCCGCGTCCGTGCCGCAGTTCCAGAAGCAGGCCGGACTCGTCCCGCTGGACGACTTCCCCGACGGCGCGAAGTACATCGAGTCCCGCACCGGCCCCCGCGCCGAGCAGTACCGCTTCGAGGACGGCTCCTACTACCAGCTGCCCTGGAAGAGCAATCCGGTGATGATCCTCTACAACAAGGACATCTTCCGGAAGGCCGGACTCGACCCCGAGAACCCGAAGCTCGCGACGTACGACGAGTTCCTCGACAGCTCACGCAAGATCGTCGACAGCGGCGCGGCGGACGCGGCGATCTGGCCCGCGCCGACCTCCGAGTTCTTCCAGTCCTGGTTCGACTTCTATCCGGCGTTCATCGCGGAGACCGGCGGGAAATCCCTCGTCGAGAACGGTGAGCCGCAGTTCGACAGCCCCGCCGGCAAGCGCGTCTTCGACTTCTGGCGGACCATCTACCGGGAGAAGCTCGCCCCGAACGAGACCTTCCCCGGCGACGCGCTCGGCGGCGGCAAGACCGCCATGTCGACCGTCGGACCGTGGGCCGTCGCCACGTACAAGGACAGCATCGACTGGGGCGTGGTCCCGGTGCCGACCTCGCAGGGCCGCCCCGCCTCGGAGATCTCCACCTTCAGCGACCAGAAGTCCGTCGCGATGTTCAGCGCCTGCGAGAACCGCGCCACCGCCTGGGACCTGATGAAGTTCGCGACGTCGCGCGAGCAGGACGGCGCCTTCCTCGCCGACACCGGACAGATGCCGATGCGGCCCGACCTCCTGCGCACCTACGCCGACTGGTTCGCCGAGAACCCCGACTACAAGGAGTTCGCCGACCAGGCCGACCGGACCGTCGAGGTCCCCGCCGTCGCCGGCTCCATCGACGTCTGGCAGGCGCTGCGCGACGGCTGGACCCGCTCGGTCGTCTTCGGCCGCGAACCCACCGGCGAGGAGCTGCCCCGGCTCTCGCGGGACATCACATCCCTCCTCGACGAGTACTGAGGACTGAGGCCCGTATGAGCACCACCGGCATCCCCGCCCCGAAGAGCGCGTCCCCCCGCACCCGTTGGCGCCTCCGCCCGCCGCGTATCGGCGCCCTCTTCGTCTCGCCGTACGTCCTGTTCGTCACCGCCGTGTTCGCCGTCCCCCTCGGCTACACGATCTGGATCTCGTTCCACCGCTTCTACTTCACGGCGCCCGGCACCGACATCGACACCCCCTGGGTCGGACTGCGCAACTACCAGGACGTGTTCAGCGATCCGGTCGTCCAGCGGTCCTTCCTCAACATCGCGATCTTCCTCGTGATCAACGTGCCGCTGACGGTCGTGCTCGCGCTGGTCCTGGCGAGCGCGCTCAACGCCAAGCTGCCCTTCCGCTCCTTCTTCCGGGCCGCCTACTACCTGCCGTACGTCACGGCGAGCGTGGCACTGGTCGCCGTGTGGCAGTACATCTTCGGCAGCGACGGACTGCTCAACACCGTCCTCGGCGATCTCGCCCCCGACCCGTCCTGGCTGGTCAACTCCAGCCTGGCGATGCCGGTGATCGCCGTCTTCGTCACCTGGAAACAGCTCGGCTTCTTCGTGATGCTCTACCTCGCCGCGCTCCAGAGCGTCCCCAGGGAGCTGTACGAATCCGCGTCCATCGACGGCGCCGGCCGCGTCCGCTCCTTCATGTCGGTGACCGTGCCCGGCGTACGCCACGCCACCACCCTCGTCACGGTGTTCGCCATCATCACCGGCGCCAACCTCTTCAGCGAGCCCTATCTGCTCACCGGCGGCGGCGGGCCCGACCACGCCTCGTCGTCGCCCGTCCTGGTCATGTACCAGAAGGGCATCGAGCAGGCCCACCCCGACTTTGCCGCGGCGCTCGGTGTCGTGCTCGTCGTCTTCGTGGTCGTACTCGCCCTGGTCGCCCGCAAGTTCACCGAGAAGGGAGCCGAGTGATGAGCGCCGGCACGGCCACCCCCGCCACGGGACCCGCCACCGCACCCGTCCCCGCCGGGCCTCCGGGAGACCGCCGCCCCCACCGGGGCATCGTGCACCGCGCCATGGTCGGCGGCGGCCGTCCGCTGCGCCTCGCCGTCCTCACCCTCGGTGCGGTCGCCTTCCTCTTCCCCTTCTACTACATGGTCGTCGGCTCGCTGGGAAAGGTCACCAGCGGCGACCTCGACGGCGCGCTCCCACGCCCCGGCAACACGACCACCGGCAACTACGAGAGCATCAACGGCGCGATCTCGCTGGGCCGTTCACTCGTCAACTCCGGCGTCTTCACCATGGGCGTGCTGCTGTGCACGATGGTCTTCGGCGTACTCGCCGGATACGCCCTCGCCCGGCTCCAGTTCCGCGGCCGAGGAACACTCTTCGCCGTACTGCTCCTCATCCAGACCATCCCCTTCCAACTGCTGATGCTGCCCCTGTACGTCCTGGTCGTACGCGACTACGGGCTCGGCGACAGCTACCTCGGGATGATCCTGCCGTTCGCGATCAACTCGACCGCGGTCTTCCTCTTCCGCCAGTTCTTCCTCCAGATCCCCGCCACCTTCTTCGAGGCGGCCCGCATCGACGGCGCGAGCGAACCGCGCATCCTGTGGCAGATCGCGATCCCGATGGTCAGGCCCGCGCTGCTCAGCGGCGCCCTGCTGACCTTCATCGGACCGTGGAACGAATTCCTCTGGCCGTTCCTCGTCACGAAGAACGCGGACATGCAGCCGCTCGCCGTGTCCCTCGCGGGATTCATGAGCAACCTCCAGGGCACCGTCGCCAACCCGACCGGCGCCCTCATGGCGGGCGCCTGCGTCCTCGCGGTACCCGCCGTCGTCCTCTTCCTGCTCTTCCAGCGCCACTTCACCCAGACCGACATCGACTCCGGAACAAAGGGCTGACCCACCGTGCACCACAACGCCACCACTTCCCCCCGCACCCCTGACACCACGATTCCCTACCGCCTCGTGCGGCAGGGCGTGGTGATGTCACCCGTGCCCGGCGAGGCGAACGAGGCCGAGGGAGTCCTCAACCCCGCCTCCGGCCGGACACCCGACGGCACACCGCATCTGCTGCCACGCCTGGTGTCCGCGGGCAACGTCTCACGTGTCGGCCTCGCCGAGGTCGTCCTCACCGACGGCGTCCCGACAGGTGTCGAACGGCGCGGCGTCGTTCTCGCCCCCGACGCCGGCTGGGAGCGCGGCAAGAACAACGCGGGCGTCGAGGACCCCCGCGTCACCTGGATCCCGGCTCTCGGGCTGCACGTCATGTCGTACGTGGCCTACGGCCCCCTCGGCCCGAAGCCCGCACTCGCCGTCTCCGACGACCTTACGCACTGGCGGCGGCTCGGCCCGGTCCAGTTCGGCTACCAGCCGGACCTGGACACCGACCTCAACCTCTTCCCCAACAAGGACGTCGTGCACTTCCCGGAGCCGGTCCCGGGGCCGGACGGCGAGCCGGCGTACGCGATGCTGCACCGCCCGATGTGGGACCTCGGCTGGTTCCGCCCCGGCGAGGGCGTCCACCTGCCGGCCGGACTGACAGACGAGCGGCCCGGCATCTGGATCAGTTACGTGCCCGCCGCCGAGGTCGAGCGCGACATCACCGCCCTGACCCGGCCGCGGGACCACCGGCTGGTCGCGCTGTCCGCGTACCCGTGGGAGAGCCTGAAGATCGGCGCGGGCCCCGCGCCGATCCGCGTCGAAGAGGGCTGGCTGCTCATCCACCACGGTGTCTCCGGCACCATCGACGACCCCTTCGCGCAGAACCAGCAGGTCAGTTACGCGGCCGGCGCGATGATCCTCGACCCCGCCGACCCGGCCGTGGTGCTGGCCCGCTCGGCCGAACCGCTGATGGCGCCGGAGACGGAGGAGGAGCGCTCGGGCACCGTACCGAACGTCGTGTTCCCCACGGCGATCGAGGAGTTCGACGGGGTGCGGCACGTCTTCTACGGGATGGCCGACGCGCACATCGGTGTCGCCCGGCTGGAGCGCGTCGTATGACCCTGCCCGCTCCGGGCGGGACGGTCGGGGCGGGCGTGGGGCGGCCGTGGTGGCGGGACGCCGTCTGCTACGAGATCCACCCCCGCTCCTTCGCGGACTCCGACGGCGACGGCATCGGCGATCTGCCGGGTGCCACCGCCCGGCTGCCGTATCTGCGCGACCTCGGAGTGGACGCCGTATGGCTCACGCCGTTCTACCCTTCCCCGCTCGCGGACGCGGGCTACGACATTGCCGACCACACCGCCGTCGCGCCCGATCTCGGCACCCTCGGCGATTTCGACACCTTCGCGGAGCGGGCACACGCGCTGAGCCTCAAGGTGCTGGTCGACCTCGTCCCCAACCACACCTCCGACGCGCACCCCTGGTTCCGCGAGGCACTGGCGGCGCCGGCGGGCGGCGCGGTCCGGGACCGCTATCTGTTCCGGCCGGGCCGCGGCGTACGGGGCGAGGAGCCGCCCAACGACTGGCGATCCGCGTTCGGCGGGCCCGCGTGGACGCGTACGCGCGACGGCGACTGGTATCTGCACCTGCACGCGCCCGAGCAGCCGGATCTCAACTGGCACCACCCCGATGTGGTCGCCGACTTCGAGCGGATCCTGCGCTTCTGGCTGGACCACGGCGTGGACGGTTTCCGTGTCGATGTCGCGCACGCGCTGTTCAAGGACCCCGCCCTGCCGGACGCGGGCCCCGGCCAGCACCAGGACCCGGCGCGCAACCACCTGATGCCGTACTACGACCGTGAGGAACTGCACCCCCTCTACCGGAGTTGGCACGCCCTGCTCGCCGGTCACCCCGCCGGACCGCCGGGCTCCGTGCCGCCGGGGGAGCGGCTGCTCGTCGCCGAGGCGGCAGTCTTCGACCCCGCCCGGCTCGCGCGCTACGTACGCCCCGGCGAGATGGGGCAGAGCTTCAACTTCGCTTTCCTGGAGTGCCCGTGGGAGCCGGCCGCGATTCGCGCCGTCGTGACGGAGTCCGTCGACGCCATGGCGGCCGTGGGCGCCCCCGTGACCTGGGTGCTCTCCAGCCATGACGCGGTCCGCCCGGTCACCCGCTACGGCGGCGGGCCGGCCGGGGTGCGGCGGGCGCGCGCCGCCGCGCTGCTCATGCTGGCCCTGCCCGGTACGGCGTACGTCTACCAGGGCGAGGAACTGGGCCTTCCGCAGGTGGAGTTGGCGGACGACCGGCTGCGCGACCCGGTGTGGCGGAGGTCGGGAGGCGTCGAGCGGGGGAGGGACGGCTGCCGTGTCCCGCTGCCCTGGGAGGGCGGGAGTCCGCCGTACGGATTCTCCTCGGCTCCCTCGGCCGACTGCTGGTTTCCGCAGCCGGAGGGGTGGGAGGGTCTGACGGCGGACGCCGAACGCGACGATCCCGGGTCGATGCTGGAGCTGTACCGCGCGGCGCTGCGGCTGCGGCGCTCCGGCTCCTCGCGGGCGGTGGCGGACGGGTCCGCGCTGCGGCTGCTGTCACCGCCCGGCGCGTCGCACCTGACGTTCGACCGGGGCGACGGGCTGCTGTGCGCCGTCAACTTCGGCCCGGACCCACTCCCGCTCCCCGAGGGCTACGGGACCGCGGAAGTGGTGCTGACGAGCGGGCGGTTGACGGACGAGGGGCGGCTGCCGGCGGACACCGCCGTATGGCTGCGGCGGGCTGAGCACTGAGACCGCTCGGGCAGCTCGGTTCGCTCAGTTCGCTCAGTTCGCCAGTTCAGTACGCGGACACCGAGGCGAACAGGGCCTCGGCCTCGGCGATCGAACCCGCCAGCTCCCCGGGGTCGGTGCTCAGCTCCGACGTGATCATGTCGACGTCCCGCAGCCCCGCCCGCCGCAGCAGAGTCTTCTCGTTCGTCACCCACTCGCCGCGCGCCGCCAGCACGGCGTGCGCCGTCTGCGTCGCGGCGATGGCGAGATTGCCGACGACCTCGGTCAGCCGCCCGTACGGGACATGGTTGGCCTTCGTGTATCCGAGCGTCATGCGCGCGTTGCCGAGCCAGCGCTCGGGCGCCGTCTCGCGCAGCGCCGCCGGATACTCGGGGCGGGGCAGTTCACCTCGCAGCACCCGGTTGATACCGAGTTCGGCGACGACCAGATAGCTGGGAATGCCGGCGAGGTGGAACATCAGCGGCTCCAGATGGAAACGGCCCCGTTCCGCCTCGGCCAGTTCGTGCCCCACCACGGCGAGATCGCGGTAGTGCACGTCGACACTGCGGCCCTCGACCGTCAGCCACGCGCCCCCGTTGAAGACTCCGCCGCCCCAGCCGCCGATCTCGGAGACCTCACCGGGCCAGCCCACGGCCCGCAGATCGGCCGGGTCGAAGACCTCCGCGCCCCCCGCTTCGTAGTAGACGGCCAAGTCCCAGTCGCTGTCCGGCCGTTCGGTGCCCTGGGCACGTGAGCCGCCGAGCGTCACGGCTCTGACGGCGGGCAGGGCGGCGAGGCGATCGGCGGTGCGATCGAGAAACGCGCGATTGTCGTCACCGGCGGTGTCACTGACTGCGTTCATGGGGCGGAAAACCTCTCCATGGTGCGTGAGGAGGAAGCGATCAAGAACTATAGACCGGCCTCGCCCCATCGCCTTCACCCTGTACCCGCGCCTCCGTACGTGTGTTTCCGCGCGTGCTGGACAGCGTGGAACTGAGCCCGGAAGAGCGGTCCGTCGATGATCGAGGTCCGGCCCCGGGCTCTCGGCGGGGGCCCAACCGGGGAAGGATGGCCATGAGCGACTCGACCGGCGCCACGGAAACCGACAAGACGGACGGGAAGGGTACGGAAGGCAAGGGCACGGGAGACGAGGGGACGGGTAACGAGGGGACGGAAGGGAACGCCGCGTACGGCAAAAAGGCCTTCAAGCGATCCAGGAGTCACTTCGCCGACCGCGTCACCGCCGACGGCCGGGACGGCTGGCCGGTCGAGGTGGGCCGCTACCGGCTCGTGGTGAGCCGGGCCTGCCCGTGGGCGAGCCGCGCCCTCGTGTCGCGCCGGCTGCTCGGTCTGGAGGACGCGCTCTCCCTCGCCGTCACCGATCCGATCCAGGACGACCGCAGTTGGCGCTTCACCCTCGATCCCGGCGGTCGCGATCCCGTCCTCGGCATCCGCTACCTCAGCGAGGCGTACGACGCACGCGAGACGGACTATCCCGGTGGCGTCAGCGTGCCGGCGATCGTGGACGTACCGAGCGGGAAACTCGTCACCAACGATTTCCAGCAGCTCACGCTCGACCTCGCCACCGAGTGGACGGAGCTGCACCGGCCCGGAGCACCAGACCTCTACCCGGAGCCGTTGCGTGACGAGATCGACGAGGTGATGGAGGGCATCTACCGGGACGTCAACAACGGTGTGTACCGGGCCGGTTTCGCGCCGGAGCAGAGCGAGTACGAGCGCGCGTACCGTGATGTGTTCCGCCGGCTCGAGCTGGTGTCCGAGCGGCTGGCAGGCCGGCGCTATCTGGTGGGGGACACCATCACCGAGGCCGACATCCGGCTGTTCACCACGCTGGTGCGCTTCGACGCCGTCTACCACGGCCACTTCAAGTGCAACCGCCACAAGGTGGCCGAGGACCCCGTCCTCCACGCGTACGTCAGGGATCTCTACCAGACGCCCGGCTTCGGCGACACGGTCGACTTCGACCACATCAAGCGGCACTACTACATGGTGCACACCGGGGTGAACCCCACCCGCATCGTCCCTCTGGGGCCCGATCTCTCCGGTTGGCTGACACCTCACCACCGCGAGCAGTTGGGCGGCCGGCCCTTCGGGGACGGCACACCGCCGGGGCCGGTCCCGGCGGGCGAGGAGGTCCCGGCGGCGGGACGCCCCTGACGGGTACGCCCCCTGACAAGTCGCGCCGGGCATGCACGGCCGGCCGGTCCCGGCGCACCCCCTCCGTGGGCGCGCCGGGACCGGCCGTACCGTGAGCCTTCCGTCGCGGACTGCTTCTCGCGGACTACTCGTCTTCCTGTGCCGCGATGATGGCGGCCAGCGCCTCGGACGTGAACGCCTCCACGGCCGACTTGTCGACACCGAGTCCGCTGAGCACCCCCTTGCCGTCCTCCAACTCCAGCAGGGCGAGCAGGATGTGCTCGGTCCCGACGTAGTTGTGGCCCATCCGCAGGGCCTCGCGGAAGGTGAGTTCCAGGGCCTTCTTCGCGCCCGCGTCGTACGGAATCAGTTCGGGCACGCTCGGAACGGCCGGCGGCAGGATTGCCTCGACCGCTTCGCGTACGGCCTCCGGGGTCACGCCCTGCGCGACGATCGCACGCGCGCCGATGCCCTTCGGCTCGCTCAGGAGCCCGAGCGTGAGGTGCTCCGGCCGGGTCTGGTCGTTGCCCGCGGCGCGGGACTCCTCCTGTGCGGCCATCACCACCTTCCTGGCCCGGTCGGTGAAGCGGCTGAACCCCTGACTGGCGTCGAGGTCCGACCCCTCGCCGGGGGTCTTCGCGACGAACCGCTTCTGTGCGGCCTGCCGGGTGACCCCCATGCTGCGCCCGATGTCGGTCCAGGAGGCACCGGAGCGTCGTGCCTGATCGACGAAGTGACCGATCAAATGGTCGGCCACGTCGCCGAGATGGTCCGCGGCGATGACCGCGTCGGAAAGCTGGTCGAGAGCGTCGGTGTGAACCTTCTTGATGGCTTCGATCAGATCGTCGAGCCGGATGGGGTGCGTCATGTGTCAACCTTAGGTTGACAGAATCGAGGGTGTCAACCCGATGTTGACACTAGTTGCACCTTGGGTGCCAGGTAGGGCACCCCTCCGGCGGTGGTCAGGCCCAGGTCGGCGACGGGGCGCCGCACGCGGGGGTCGCGGCGCGACGTTCAGTCCGGACCGTGCGATTCGTCGAGCATGACCTGGATGCGCCAGGGCGCGCGGGGCCCTGGCCGGCACCAGATGTCGTGGACGCCGACCGGCAGGATCTCGCCGGGCGCCCATGGGCGCAGCGTGCCCGGGGGATCGGCGGCCCACCATTCCCAGCCCGTCAGCGCCCGCTGCGCGGCGAGCTGGTCGCGGCGCAGCAGCAGGACGTCGATGTCGCCGTGGGTCCGGAAGGCGTGGCCCACGGCGAACTCGATCGCGAAGCCGCCCGCGATCCACCAGGGGTCGCGCAGACCGGAGAACAGCAGCGCCACCTCGGCCGGTTGCGCGGGTTCCCACTTCCCGAGCGGTGGGTCCGGGGCAGCGGCGGGGCCCCTGTCGGGGCCGTGGCCCGGCTCCGACCCCCCGCTCGTCACGTCGATCAGCCCTTCGGGCTCGGCGGCAGGCCGATCGCGTCGGCGAGGGCGTCGATCTCCGACGCGAGCAGGGTGCTCCCACGGTGGCCCATGCCCCCGAACTGCCCCTGGATCTCCAGGCTGACCACCCCGTGCATCCGCGACCAGACGACGACCGAGCCCGCGAGGACCCGGCCGGGATCCGCGTCGGGGGCGTTCTCCCGTACCCAGTCGGCAACCGCCGGTGTGCTCTCCGCCCAGGCCCGCAGCTCGGCCTCCAGCGCGTCGGAAGCCGGCCGGGCGGAGCCCTGCGCCAGCACCCCCAGGAACGGGCCGAGGACCGCCCGCGCGCTGTCGACCGTCTCGGCCGGGGCCTCGTAGCCGGGCGACGGCGAGCCCGCCAGCAGTTGGTACAGGTGCGGGGCGTCGACGGCCCACTTCCGGTACACGCCGGCCAGCGCGTGCAGCCGCTCCCGCGCCGGCCTCTCGGCGGTGCGGGCGGCCTCGGCCCGTACGGCGGCGGCGACGCTCTCGTAGCCCTCCAGGATCAGCTCGGTGAGCAGGGCGTCCCGGCTGCCGAAGTACTTGTAGAGCGCCGGTCCGGTGACCCCCAGCTCCCTGGCGATCGCGTTGAGGCTGAGCGACGCGGGCCCGCCGTCGCCGATCTGCCGCAGCGCGGCCTGCTTGATCTCCGTGCGTACGTGGTGGCGGTAGCGCTGCCGAGGACTGTCCTTGCCGACCGGCACGGGAGCGGCCTTTCGTTGCTTAGAGGGTCTAGCTTTTCATTACGACTGTAGCTTTCGTGAGCGAAACCGGGCAAGCGAGCCGGGTGACGGCGGCCGTGGTCAGGGCGAGAGCCATCAGCGCCGCGCTCACCCACACCGGTGACCGGAAGCCGAGGCCCGCGTCGATGGTGAGTCCGCCGAGCCATGGGCCCGCAGCGGCGCCGATGTTGAAGGCGGCCGTCGCGAACGAACCGGCCAAGGTCGGTGCCCCTGGGGCGAGTTGGAACACCTGGGAGATCATCGCCGAGCCCGTGCCGAACGCGAGCATGCCCTGGACGAAGACGAGCGCGATCGTGGCCACCGGACTCACCGCGCTCAGTGCCAACGCGATCCAGCCGAGCGCCAGAGACGCCATACCGGCCACGACGAGCGTGCTCCGCCGCGCGTCGGCGACGCGGCCCGAAAGGGTGACGCCGATGAGCGACCCCACCCCGAACAGGGCCAGCAGGGCGGGCACCCATCCGGCGCCGAGTCCGGTGACACGGGTGGCCAGCGGCTCGAGGTAGGAGAAGGCGCAGAACGTGGAGCCCTGGACGAGTGCCATCGTGAGCAGGGTGAGCAGCACGCGTCGGGCGGTGAGCGAGCGCAACTCCTCGCGTACCGAAGGGCCTTCGGACGCCTGGGACGCTTCGAGAGCGTCCGCGCCCGAGGTGGTGGAGCGCTCGTCCGGGACCGACGTCACGATCGCCACGAGGGCCGGCAGCGACACGACCGCCACCGCCCAGAACGCGGCTCGCCACCCCAGATGCTCGCCCAGCAGCGCCCCGGCGGGTACGCCCACCACACAGGCCACGGTGACGCCGCCGACCACGACGGATGTGGCGCGCGCCCGCGCGGCCGGTTCGACCATCGCGATCGCGGCGACCAGGGCGACCGCCCAGAATCCGGCGTTCGCCAGCGCCCCGACGATCCGGGTCGCGAGCAGGACCTCGTAACTGGGCGTGAGAGCGCCCACGATGTGCGCGGCCACGAAGGCGGTCAGGAAGATCAACAGTGCGCGGCGGCGTGGCCACTTACGACTGAAGAGCGCCATCAGTGGCGCGCCGATCACCATCCCCACGGCGAACGCCGAGGTCAGGAGCCCGGCGGCGGGGATGGACACGTGCAGATCGGCGGCGATGCCCGAGACGAGCCCGGACAGCATGAATTCGGAGGTGCCCTGGGCGAAGACGGCGAGCCCGAGCACGTACACAGCGAATGGCATGAAGGAACCCCATTGAAGGCAGCGGGAGTTGACGGAACCGTGGGGTGGCGCTGAGGGGGAGGTGGGCCGTACCCCGGACGTCATGACGGTTCGTCACGGCGCGCGGCGACACGGCGGAGATCCGTCGAGGCGGCCAACTGCCGGGCTCGCCCGGTGAGTTCACGGGCGGAGAGCCGGACAGCCGGACGGCTCGAACGGATCAGGAGACACGAAGTGTGTCGGGAGCGGCCCACACGACGGTGGACCGGCGGCAACAGCGCTTACCGAGCGCTCACCCACGACCGGCGAGGTCGTACGGCGTCAACTCGACAACGGATCAGCCACCGGCGACCAGTGGCCTGAGTCTGTCGGACTCGGGGCTGCTCATGATCGGCAAACTACCAGCCCCGCTCCCCGCCCTCCACCCGTTTAACGATGTGCGGGTACGGCGGTGGCCGACTACGTTCACCGGCATGGAAGAGCGACCCGCCGGTATCCAGGACTCCGATGTGCGCGACGCCCTGCGGGCATGGGGGATCGACCCCGTCACCTGGCAGTACGCCCCCGTCGGCTTCGGCGACTACCACTGGACCGCCACCGACACGCGTGACCGCCGATGGTTCGTGACCGTGGCCGACCTGACCCACAAGAGTTGGTACGGGGACGGGACCGAGGCCGCCTTCCGCGGACTGCGGGACGCCATGGACACCGCCGTGGCTCTGCGTGACACGGCGCCGAACGGCCACCTGGACTTCGTCGTCGCGCCGGTCCGCACCGCCGAAGGCGAGAGCGTACGCGGGCTGGGAGCCGGGCACGCGGTCAGCGTGTTCCCGCTCATGGACGGCACGGCGGGCCACTTCGGTGACACCCTCACCCCGCACGACCGCGGCCTGGTCGTGGACCTGCTCTCCAGACTGCACCGCACGGCCCCGCCGTCCTCGGCCCGCGCATTCCCGCCCGAGTTCGCGACCCGCCCCCAACTGGACTGTGCGCTGGGGGAGTTGGCCAACCCCTGGGACGGCTTCGGCCCTTACGCCGAGCCGGCGAGGCACCTGCTCGCGGACCACGCCGCCGCGCTGCGCCACCGGCTCGACGAATTCGACCGGCGGGCCGCGGAGTTGAAGTCCGCGAGCGCCTCACTCGTCATCACCCACGGCGAACCGCACCCCGGCAATCTGCTCGGCGCGGGGGAGCGGCGACTGCTCCTCGACTGGGACACCGTGGGCCTCGCGGTCCCCGAACGCGACCTCTGGCTGGTCGCTGACGGCCCGGACGACCTCGCACGGTACGAGGAGTCGACCGGCCGTAAGCCGGACCCGTCGGCCCTGGCGCTCTACCGCCTCCGCTGGGCCCTGAACGACATCGCCGAATTCCTCACCTTGCTCCGCGCCCCGCACGCCCAGACCCCCGACGCCCAGCAGTCGTGGAACGCCCTCGCGGCCACGGTCGGAAGCCTGGCGGCCGGGGCGTAGGCGCTCTGCCGGCTCACGACTTGCCGAGGTCGGTGCAGTACGTGATCGTCGCGTCGTCCGGCGGGACCGCTTGGCGGGTCTCCGCCCGGCGGACCCGGTCGATGATTTCGGTGGGTCCGTTCGATGCCAGCACCGTCATGATCTCCGGCCAGTCGGCGAGCCCGAACACGTCCGCGAGGCGACTCGCCCCATTGCTGAGCAGGGCGGCGCAGGTCACCTCGGAGACCGGGCAGCTTCCGGTGATTGCCTCGTCCGCCGCCCGGGGGTCGTCCTTGGCCACCCAGAAGCCGCCCGGCCGGTTCCTGTGGGAGCGGAGGTCCTGGAGGACTCGGCGGTACTCGTCGCTTCCCTCGGGGATCGCCTCGAGCGCGGACCGGTACGGCCGGCAGACGATCGTCTCCCGGGGGTCGGACACGACGAGCGGCGCACCGTCCGGCCTGTCGAGGACGATGACCGTGTCGCCGAGCACCAGGTACTCGACGAGGCCGTCCGACACACGCAGGACGGCGACCATCGCCGACGGACTGATGGTGGAGGCGACATCGCAGGTGTCCCTGTGCTCGTCCGTCACCCGCTCGATCGCCTCGGCGAGCAGCGCCGAAAGGCCGCGGTCCGCGTTCCCCGACAAGAGACCGAGGAGGCTGCCGCCGAGATGCCCGGCGTACCAGGCCACGCCGTGTCGGCAGATCGATTCGGTGCCGGGAATGCCTGCGCCGTCGATCAGCACCGCTGCCGTGGGGACGGCGCCGGTGAAGTCCTCGTTCGTGCGGCCGGTCCGCGCCGGGACGCTCGTCATGGCCACTCTCATGCCCTGCCGCCCTCCTGATCGCCCCTGGCCGTCGAATTCCGCTGGTGGGGCCGTCGAAGCCGCACCTAGTATCGACCGTCATGACGCCGGGGGACGAAGAATTCGAGGACGCGTTCCGGCGGGCCGACGTCCGTCGGCCGGCCGGGCCGGCGGATCCGACGGGCTGCCCGCCGGGCGACTTCGAGCGCCTTCTGCGGCACGAGGACGCGTGCGTACGGTCGTCGGCGCTGGTGTCCCTCGCTGAGCGGGCCGCCGACCTCGGCGGCTCCGCCGACGCGTACGAGCGACTCGCCGCTCTGCTGCCCACTGCGATGTCGGCGGCCGGCCCCGCTGCCTGGTCGGCGGAGGACGCGCTCGTCCTGGCCGAGCTGTACGCACGGCTCGGACCGCACGTTCCGAAGCCGTACGCCCTCGCCGGCCGTGTCCCGCCGTGGCGTACGGCCGGGCTCCCCGTACGCGTACGGATCGCCTGGCTGCGCGCCGAGATCGCCAACGATCCGACGGTCGTACGCCGGGAGCCCGCGAGCGAACCGCTCTACCAGGCCGTACGCGACACAGGTGTCGCGACCGCCCGCCGGCCGCGCCAGCTTGTGGCGGAGCTGTTGGACAGCGGCGACCAGGTGCTGGTAGGGGAGTCGTTGAGGCTGGCCCGGGAAGGGCTGCACGCCGGAGTGCTCGCCGTCGCGCTCGTCCGCGCCCACCTGGTGCGGCTGCTCGGCCTCGGCGCCGAACGCGCCGTCGGGTCCGCGACCGTCGTTGCCGCGCTGGTCGAACTCTCCGAACCCTGGGCGACGTTGGAGCCCATGCCACCGCGCCGTCTGTCCGGGTTCCTGACCGCCGCCGAAGCGACCGTACGGCCCGAAGTGGCCGAAGCCGCGCTTACGGCTCTCGCCCGGCACGGCCACAGCGGCGTGCTGCGACAGGTCGTCGACGACCCGGACCTGCCACCCCGGCTGCGACGCCGCGCGCTGGAACTGCTCGGTTCGCTCGCCACACGCGACGACATCCGCGAGCTGACCGCCGTGGCCGCGCGCGACCCGCTGCTGTTCGGCGAGCCGGCCGTGGCCTGTCTGCGCGGGCTCCACCGGCGCGGCCACTTCGTGACCGGCCCCGACGTCCCCTCCGTCGTCGCACTCGCGCTGGCCGACCACGCCATCGCCCCGTGCGAGATCGCGACGATCCTGTTCACCTGCCGACAGGACATGTTCCGGCTGCTGATCGACGCCCCGGCCGACGATCCGAGCTGGCCGCGCAGGCTCGCCCTGCTGGTCGCGCTGGCGGGACAGGGCGGCACGGGTGGCACGGGCGATCTTCCGGTCGGCGACGTCATCACCCGTACGCTCACGGCGACTTCGTCTCCCCGGCCGTTCCTCGACGCGTTGCGCGCCCTGCGGTACACGGCCGCCGAAGAGGCTGTACTGGCACGCCTGGCGACCGAGCCCTCGACCGTCCTCCGCACGCTGGAGGCCATCGGGGGACGGCGGACCGTATCGGCGCTGCGGGACGGGCTCGGTCTCGCCGCGGCCGACGGCGAGAGCGTCATCGCGCCGCACCTTCCGCCGGGGACCGTCGCACCGCACCTGCGCGCCGTACGGCACCGGGCACTGGAACTGCTCTGGCAGCTCACCGAGGACGCGGCGGACCGTCGCGCCCTCCTCGTACGTCTCGACCCCGCCGAACTTCCCGCACGGATCGCCGCCGATCTCGGTGGCCCCGACGAGGGCGAACTCGCTCTGCTCGGCGCTCGCGCCAACCGGGACGAGCCGGTGGCCGCGCTGTGCGGACTGGCCGCCCACGGCGGCGCGGGCACGCTCCCGGTCATCGCCGACCTCCTCCTGCGTGTCGTCGCCGACCTCGCCCTGGCGGAACGCATGTTGACCGAACGGCCGCCGTCCCGGCAGTCGGACGCGCCGGGCACCGGTCAGCGGCCGCCCGGTGAGCCCGTCGTCCCCGGGGAAGTCCTCGAAGCCGTACGCGACCTCGGCCGCCGCCTCCACGCACGGCGCAGGATCCGGCCGCTCTGCCTGCTCGACGCAGCGGACGCGGAAGCGGCGGGCAACGCACTCGCCGCGACCATGGTCCTCGACCTCCTCGACCGCCCCGAACCGACCGACGGCGAGCGGGTGATCCTCCTCGAACTGCTCACCCGGATCCCGTACCCGCACATCCGGCCGCGCGCGCACCGGATGCTCCGCCACCGCAACCCCCACCTGCGTAAACACGTGATCGCGCTGCTGGCGCGGGACTCCGACGGCGCCGACGCGCAGGCGCTCTCGGCGAGCCTCATCACCCTGACCACCGCCGACGACATCCGGACCGTACGGCAGGCGCTCCTCGCCCTCGGCCACGCACGGGCACGGTGGGCGGCGGGCGCGATCGCCGCCTGTCTCGACCACCCGAACATGAACATCAAGAAGACCGCGGCCGGAGTACTGGTCCACGCCGGTACCCCTGCGGCGGTGCCCCAGCTCCTCAACTGGCTCGGGCGGCACGACAATCCGGGGTTCAGGACCGCGCTCGCCGACGCGCTGCGGGCCATCCTCGGTGACGCCTACGAGGCGACACTGCGCGCCGCCGTCGACCGGACGGACGAACCGCGCGCCCGCCGGTTGCTGGGCGAGTGCGTCGAGGAGCGACCGCCGGACAGCGCGGCGCTCGACCACCGCTCCGACATCGCCGCGCTGGAGTCCGGCGGCTGGCGGCCCGCGATCGCGCTGCGGATCGCCCGGCGCGGGGAACTGCCCGCACGCCACCGGCCGCACAGGCTGCGGCCGACGCTCGCGGACTGGCTCGCCCTGGCCGACTCGACGCGGAACTCGACGGGAGACGGGACACCGGGTTCGATGTCCGACACGCGGACGCGGTTGGTGCGGACAGCACTCAGGCTGTGCCCGACCCCGCTGTCCGACGCCGAGCGGCGGACCTACGCGCGCTTCACCCCGCTTCTGCTCATGTGCCTGACGGAAGCGCCGACTTGGGACGACGGCGGACAGGACCTCGTGTCCGTGCTCGAAGAGGTGGCGCCCACACTGCCGACGGTGGAGAAGCGGGCCGTGGCCGACGCCGTACGCGCGCTGCCCGGCACCGCACCCGCCCCGACACTGCCCCTGCTGCGCCACTGCGGTGCGGTCCTCACGCGCGCCGACCTGGAGCAGGCGCTCGAAGCGGCGGCCAACGAACGATCGACCGCCGCACAGGCCGCACAGGCCGAAGCCGCCGTGCTCCGCGAGGCGTTCGGAATCACGGATACGGCACTCCCGGCCGATACGCGGGCCTGGCGGGTCCAACTGGCCGCCGCCGTAAGGGGATCGTCCGAAGCCGAGAAGTTCCGCCGCGCCCAGGAGCTCCAGCCGGGCGAGACCAGGCCCAACTCCCGTGGCCAGCTGGCCGCGTTGACCGACGCGTACCCCGCCGCCGACCCCGCGACCCGATCCGTTCTCCTCGACTGGATGACGGCGCTCCAGCCCTTGGACGCGCCGCCCTGGACACTCGGCGAGTCCGCCGCCGACGATGCGGCGACCGTACGGACACCGAACCGGACGGTACGCGCCGACGATCTGGATCAGCCGCGTTCGGCGGCCCTGCGCACGCGGCTGCTGGACATGCTCGACGCACCCGACCCCGACCGGCGCCGCACCGCGGCCGTCGCGCTGATCAAGTGGCCCGATCCCGACGTCCGTTCGGCGGTACTGCGCGCGTATCTCCACGGCCGTGTCGACGTCGGCGTCCCGGCCGGCGCCGACCCGCCCGGTCTGCTCGCCGCATTGGCGGACGCGCAGCGGGACGGCGCCGAGATCCGGTACGAGCGGCTGGCCCGCCTGGCCGTACGGCTCGACCCGTCCGCGCTTCAACCGCTCGTGCCGCGGCTCCTGGAGTGGTGGCAGCGGGCTCCGGAAGCCGTCCGTCCAGTCCTGAACGCCGTACCGGCGGATACGCTCGCCGTCATCCTCCGCGACCGGATCGAGGCGGGAGCGTGGGGATTCCTCGACCTGCTCGCCGGTCGTACGCTGCTCCGCACGCCCGCGCTCACGGAGATCCGCCGCCGGCTGCTCGCCGAGGGCCGGGACAGCCTCGCAGACAGTCTCCGCCTGGTCGACGGGCCGCTGCGCGACCCCGGCGCCGTGCGACAGGACGCCCACGATCGAGCGCGGTCGACAGCGCCGGGGGAGGCCACCGACGGGCCGTCCCGGCAGGAACTGCTGCGGCTGGCCCGAACCGGCAGCCCCGATCAGATCCGCCGGGCGCTCACCCGTCTCACCGAGGAACATCCCGGGCGGAGCACACCGCCCCCACGCGCGTCCGCCACTGCCGAGCCTCCCGACGACCCTGAACTGCACGCGCTCATCGACGAGTTGCTGCACCATCCCCGGCCCGCCGTCCGGCTCCACGCCCACCGGACCTCGCGGGCGCTGTTCGACCGGGAGACCTATCTGCGTCACACGTCGACACTCCTGGGCGACGCGCAGCCGGACGTGGTGCGTTCGGCCGTCCGGACCCTCACCCACGCGGCGTGGGAGCCCGCCGTCCCGGCGATCACCGGCCTGCTCGACCACCCCCACCCGGCTGTTCGCGGAGCGGCGGTGGACGGCCTCGCGCGCATGGCCCGACAAGCCGTTCCCGCACTCCGGCACGCGGCGGACCACGCGCGACCCGACAAACGGTCCGTCTACACTGCCGTGCTCGACCGGATCACGGCCATGGAAGCAGCTGCGCGAACGGCCACGCGAACGGCCACCCAAGAGGAGAGAACAACATGATCGTCTGGGTCAACGGCTCTTTCGGCGCCGGCAAGACGACACTGGCGGCCGAATTGCACAACCGCCGGCCCGATGCCCTGCTGTTCGACCCCGAGCGGGTCGGCACGGTCCTGTGGGAGATCGTGGACGTCCCGACCGGCGACTTCCAGGATCTGCGTCTGTGGCGCCGCCAACTGGTCTCGCTGGCCCTGGGTTTGCTGGAGGAGTACGAGCGGCCGATCCTGGTGCCGATGACGCTGGTCGACCCGCTCTACGTGAGCGAGGTGTTCGGCGCCCTGGCGGCGGCCGACGTGACCGTCCATCACTTCTTTCTCAAGGTCCCGGCGGACGTTCTGGAGCGCCGGCTCGATGCCCGGGCGGTCGCGATGGGCGCCCCGGAGGGTGACGTCGACGGCTCGCGGTGGGCCAAGGACCGGGTCGCGCGCTGCGTGGCCGCCGCGGACAACATGCCCGACGGGACCATCCTCCTGGACGGCGAGCGGCCGACGGCAGAGCTGGCGGACGACGTGCTGAAGCACGTCGGAGTGCTGCTCTGAGATCGGGGGTGGGCCCGGCTGTCCGCTGATTCGCTGATCAGACGCGCGATTCGGCGGGGAAGCCCGTCCAGCGGAGTTCGGCGGGCATATGACCCATGTCGTTGTAGAGCAGCACGGACGACGGCCGGTCCGGTGCGTAGCGGATGACGGTCAGAGCCGCGTTGCAGTGGTTGAGGCCCATCCACCGCCAGGGCGGGGCGTCCAGGGCGTCGCGGACCAGCCAGCCGATGAGGAAGTTGTGGGTCACGACCAGCTCGTGGCGCGGCTCGTCACCCTCCACGGGCCCGGTGAACCGCGCGAGGGCGGCCCGTGCCAACTCCGGTCCACGCAGGCGGTCTTCGGCAGGGAATTCCGCCAGGCGCCTGAGCATGGCATCGGCGGAGTCCGCGGGCAGTTCCCGCTCCCGCGGCATGTACGGGATGTAGTCGCCGGCGGGCTCCGACGGCATCAACTCGCAAGGGGCGTCGCCCAGTTGGTCCCGGATCAGCCGGGCCGTCCGCTCCGCCCTCGGGAGCGGTCCGTGATGGATCGCCGAGAGCGGACCGCCCCGTAGCCGCTCGCCGAGCAGTACGGCCTGCCGGCGGCCCTTCTCGGTCAGGTCGCTCTCGTCGGCCGAGGCCTCACCGTGCCGCGCCAGATAGAGGTGGCGGATGGCTGTCCGGGGCATGCGCGCGGTCCTCCGAGGGGGTGATTGATCATGCGGATTCCTCTACGGACGCGCGTCCCGCCCCGCCCGGTTCCGCCCCGTCCTCCGTCCGCCCCCGGCTCCGCTTGACAGCTTGATGCGATGCCCTGACACTTCAGTTATAGGCTCTAACTCAAGCGTGACGATCAAAGGGGTTGAGTGTCATGAACGAACTGCGCCAGGCCAGTGACCGGGCAGTGATGACCGAGGTCGTCCTCCCCGGCGTCGTCGAACCGGCCGGACTCCAGGTCCGGCAGCGGCCCGTCCCCACCGCGGGGCCCGGTCAGGTCCTCCTGGTGATGGAGGCCACCGGCGTCTCCTTCGCCGAGCAGCAGATGCGGCGCGGGAAGTACTTCGACCAGCCGCCGTTCCCCTTCACTCCCGGTTACGACGTGGTGGGCACCGTCGCGTCGGTCGGGCCCGGCGGGGACGCCGCTCTCGTCGGACGCCGGTTCGCCGTGCTCACCAAGACCGGCGGTTGGGCCAGCCATGTGCTCGTACCGGCGGCCGACCTGGTCGAGGTGCCCGCAGGAGTCGACCCGGCCGAGGCGGAGACCCTGGTGGTGAACGGCATCACCGCGACGCAGATGCTGCACCGCGTCGCCCGTGTGCGGGCGGGCCAGACCGTACTCGTACTGGGGGCGAACGGCGGCGTCGGATCCACCCTCGTCCAGCTCGCCCGCCGCGCGGGCGCCCGCGTCATCGGCACGGCCTCGCTCCGGCACCAGGAAGCCGTCCGGGGACTGGGCGCCGTCCCCATCGACTACCGCACGCACGACCTCGCTGCCGAGGTCCGGAAGATCGCCCCGGACGGGGTCGACGCGGTCTTCGACCACATCGGCGGCGAGGGCGTCGTCACGTCGTTCGGGCTCCTCGCCCCCGGCGGCACACTCGTCTCGTACGGCACGGCCTCCACCCGCGATGTCCAAGGCTCGTCCAAGTGGCCCGTCCTGAAGGTCGTCGGCCGGCTCCAGCTCTGGAACGCGCTGCCCAACGGCAGGCACGCCCACTTCTTCAACATCTGGGCGGGCAAGCGCCGGGCCGACGCCTTCCGGTCCCGGCTCCGGGCCGATCTCACCGAGGTGCTGACCCTGCTCGCCGACGGGGCGATTACCCCGCAGGTGGCGGCGCGCGTACCGCTGTCGCGGGCCGCCGAAGCGATGGCACTCGCCGAGTCCGGGACGGTGACGGGAAAGGTCGTGCTGGTCCCGGACGCGGCGGGAGACGGCGGCCGTGGAGGCCTTGGCGGAAGCCCCGCGTGACGCGGCCGACTCACCACCGCCCGGTGGTCGTTCAGGCCGGGAGCGCCGCCGAGGCCGCCACGAACCGGTCCGCCCTCACGCCGAGTCCCGCACCACCAACGTCGTCGGCAGCAGGAGCTGTTGGTGGGCCGTCGAGGGCTCGGCGATCTCCTCCAGGAGCAGTCTGGTGATCGAGCGGCCGATCGCCTCGATGGGCTGCCGCACGCTGGTCAGCGCCGGTGTCGTGTGCCGGGCGATGACCGAGTCGTCGAAGCCGATCACCGCCACGTCGTCGGGCACCCGGCGCCCCCGTTCGCGCAGTTCGGTCAGCGCGCCCACCGCCATGACGTCCGAAGCGGCGAACACGGCGTCGATCCCGGGGGAGCGGTCGAGGAGGTCGCTCATCGCCGTACGCCCGCCCTCCTCGGTGAAGTCCGAGACCGCGACGAGCCGTTCGTCCGGCGCCCTGCCCCGCTCGGTCAGTGCCTCGCGCCAGCCCCGGAGCCTGCTGTTGCCGACGTCCATGTCCAGCGGGCCGGTGATCGTCGCGATCGTCGTGCGTCCGGCGTCGATCAGGTGCCGTACGGCCGTCGCGGCACCGCCGACGTTGTCGGAGTGGACATGGCTCAACGACTCGTCGGGCGAGCGCCGGCCCGCCAGGACCGTCGGCATGCGCATCTCTTCGAGCAGGCCCGGCAGCGGGTCGTCGTCGTGGATCGACACCAGCAGGACGCCGTCCACCCGGCGTGCCGCGGCGAAGCGTGTCAGCCGGTCGAGCTCGCGCCGGTCGCGCACCAGGATAAGCAGCAACTGCATCTCGGTGTCGGCCAGTTCCGTACTCACCCCACGGATCACGGCGGAGAAGTACGGCTCCGCCGCCAGCCGGCTCTCGGACTCGGGGATCACCAGCGCGACGCAGTCCGTCCGGCTCGTGACGAGACTGCGCGCCGCCGGGTTGGGTATGTAATTCAGCTTCGTGATGGCCGTCTCGACTGCGGCGCGGGCCTTCGCGCTGACGCCCGGCGCCCCGTTGACGACCCGCGAGACCGTCCCGCGTCCCACCCCCGCCAGCTCGGCGACGGCTTCAAGAGTTGGCCGCTGACCTTGGTGTTTACGGCTGCTCATCGCTTCTCCTGACTTCTGCCCCGGAGGGCGGCCCTGTTCCGCCTGCGCAGGGCACATGACCCGCGACGTACCGCTGCGCGCCGGTCGGCGCCGGACATCTCCGGGCAACGGAAACGTCTTCAACTCTTGACACGGTGCGACGTTCTCCGCAGAGTCTTCCACAACCGACTGGGAGCGCTCCCATTCTCCCGTTCACCGGATGCCGGGCCCGCGTCCGGTGTGTTCAGTGAGTCACTTTCGGCGCGTCGAGCGCCCCGCAAGGAGGAAGCACATGGGCACCGCCCGTCATCGCTTCGGATCCACCCTCTCCGCTCTCCCGTCCCGCTTCCCGCACCGTTCCCCGAACCGGTTGCCGCACCGTTCCCCGAAGCGTTTTCCGACCCTCGCCGCGGTCGCGGCGGCCGGTCTGTCCCTCGTGCTCGTCGCCGGCTGCGGAGGCGGCGGTGACACGGGCGAGGCGAAGACGAAGGACGGCAAGACCGTCATCAGCATGGGGCTGTTCGGTGTCATGGGGTTCAAGGAGTCGGGTCTCCTCGACCGGTACATGGAGGAGAATCCCGACATTCTCATCGAGGCCGACGTGGCCGGCGACGAGCAGACGTACTACACGGCGCTCCAGACCCATCTGGCCGCCGGCAGCGGCCTCAAGGACATCCAGGGCATAGAGATAGGCCGGGCCAAGGAGCTGGTCGACACCCGGTCGGACAAGTTCGCCGACCTGTCCAAGACGCCCGGCCTCGACCACTTCCTGCCGTGGAAGTCGAGCCAGGTCACCACCGACGACGGCAAGCTGCTCGGACTGGGCACGGACATCGGTCCCATGGCGGTCTGCTACCGCAAGGACCTGTTCGAGCAGGCCGGTCTGCCGACCGAGCGCGCCGAGGTGGAGAAGCTGTGGGCGGGCGACTGGGCCAAGTACGTCGACGTCGGCCGGGACTTCAAGGAGGGCAACAAGAAGGACAAGGTCGCCTTCATGGACAGCTCCAGCGGCCTGTTCAACGCGATGATCTACGGCGATGAGAAGCAGTTCTATGACAAGGACGGCGAACTCATCTACAACGACAACCCCGTGGTCAAGGACGCCTGGAAGCTGGCCGCCGACGCCGCCGAGTCCGGACTGACCGCCAAGCTGAGGCAGTTCCAGCCCGGCTGGGACCCGGGACTGGCCAACGGCACGTTCGCCACGGCGGTCTGTCCCGCCTGGATGCTCGCGCACATCAGCGAGAAGGCCGGCCCGGCGAACCAGGGCAAGTGGGACGTCGCCAGGGCGCCCAAGGGCGCCAACTGGGGCGGCGCGTTCCTCGGGGTGATGGACAACAGCCCGGTGAAGAAGGAGGCCGCCGATCTCGTCGCGTGGCTGACCGCGCCCGAGCAGCAGGCCGTCATCTTCGAGAAGCTCGGCAACTTCCCGTCGTCCAAGACGGCGCTGGACATACCCGAGGTCGCCAACGGCAAGTCCGAGTACTTCAGCGACGCCCCGATCGGCCAGATCTTCGGTGACGCGGCCAAGGAGATCCCGGACGAGCAGATCCTCGGACGCAAGGACGGCACGATCAAGGACACCTTCTCGGCGGGCCTCCAGCTGATCGAGGGACAGGGCAAGAGCCCGGACGTGGCGTGGAAGACGACGGACGAGCGCATCAAGAAGCTCACGCGCTGAGTCCGCGGGGGACAGGTCCCGGCGGCCGGTGTCACCTGACCGGCCCGGCCGCCGGGACACCCCCAGCACTTCACCACTCCACACATTGACAAACCACGGACCTCAAGGAAGGACGCCCCGCGTGGCCACCTCCACCCCGGCAGCCCGCTCCGACGGGCAGCCGCCCCCGACACCGGACGGCTCCACCGGGAAGGGCGGCGCCGGCCGCGACGCAGCCGCCGGCCAGTCGCGACGCAACATCCTGCACCGGCTGGATGTACGAGCGGTGCCGTATGCCTTCATCGCCCCGTTCTTCCTGATCTTCGGGGCCTTCGGCCTCTACCCGCTCATCTACACCTTCTGGATCTCGCTGCACCGCGTCGAGCTGTCCACCATGGACATGATGGAGTGGCGAGGACTCGCCAACTTCACCGAACTCATCGACGACGAGCGGTTCTGGAACGCGCTGACCAACACCTTCACCATCGGTGTCATCTCCACGGTCCCGCAGCTGCTGATGGCGCTGGTCCTCGCCCATCTCCTCAACTACCGGCTCCGTGGCTCCACGTTCTTCCGGGTCGCCGTCCTCACCCCGTACGCCACCTCCATCGCCGCCGCCGCACTCGTCTTCACCATGCTCTTCGAGCGCGACTTCGGCATGATCAACTGGGGCCTGAGCTTCTTCGGGATCGAGAACGTCGACTGGGAGAACCAGAAATGGCCCGCCCAGTTCGCCATCTCCGCCATCGTCATCTGGCGCTGGACCGGCTACAACGCCCTGCTCTACCTCGCGGCGATGCAGGCGATACCGAGGGACCTGTACGAGGCCGCCGCCATCGACGGGGCGTCACGCTGGCAGCAGTTCCGCAAGGTCACCATCCCCGGCATCAGCGCCACGATCATCTTCACCATCGTGCTCTCCACGATCGGCGCGACCCAACTCTTCGGTGAGCCGCTGATCTTCGGGCAGGGACCGAACGGGATCAGCGGAGGCGCCGACAACCAGTACCAGACGCTGGGGCTGCTCCTCTACGAAGAGGGCTGGAAGAACTACCAGATGGGCCGGGCCGCGACGATCGCCTGGGCCATGTTCCTGATCCTCGTCCTCGTCTTCGTCCTCCAACGCGTCGCCGCCCGCGTCAAGGCGGGCCGGCCGGCACGGGCCGCCAAGGTCACGAAGAAGGCCAAGTCCACGCCGTCCGCCACGTCCTGACCAGGGAGCAGCAGCCGCATGACCATCGACACCGCACCCGTCCGGGCGGACGCGCGCGAGCGGGCATCCAAGGCCCCCGCGACCTCCGGCCGCCGCCGGACGCGCCTCGCGCTGCGTCCCGGCGCCGGCCGCCAGCACCACGCCGGACCGCTCGCCTACCTCCTGCTCGGCATCGCCGCGCTCGTCTCCCTCTTTCCGCTGTACTGGACGGTGGTGGCCGCCTCCACCGACAACACCCGTGTGTCGCAGACCCCGCCGCCCTTCCTGCCGGGTCCGAATCTGCTGAAGAACCTCGGGATCGCCTGGCAGGACGCGGCCATGGGCAAGGCGATGATCAACAGTCTGATCGTCGCCGGCGCCATCGCGCTGTCGACGGTCTTCTTCGCCACCCTGGCCGGCTTCGCCTTCGCCAAGCTGCGCTTCAGGGGACGGAACCTCCTCCTGCTGCTGGTCATCGGCACGATGATGGTGCCGCCGCAGCTCGGAGTCGTACCACTGTTCATGATGATGGCCGAACTCGGCTGGGGGCAGACCCTCCCGTCCGTCATCTTCCCGACGCTGGTCAGCGCGGTCGGGGTGTTCTTCATGCGGCAGTACCTCAAGGAGGCGCTGCCCGACGAACTCATCGAGGCGGGGCGCCTGGACGGCGCGCACTCGCTCCGTATCTTCTGGAGCATCGTGCTGCCGATCGCCCGGCCGCCCATGGCCGTCCTCTTCATGATCACGTTCGTGCACGCGTGGAACGACTTCTTCTGGCCGTTCATCGCACTCGACATGACCAACCCCACGGTGCCCGTCGCCCTCACCCAGCTCAGCGCGGGCTATGTGCGCGACCAGTCCGTGATCATGGCGGGCGCGCTGCTCGGCACCCTGCCGCTGCTGGCGATGTTCATCGTCTTCGGCCGTCAGATAGTCGGCGGGATCATGCAGGGAGCGGTCAAGGGCTGATCCCCTGGTCTCCTGCCCCCGCCTCCCCTGCTGCCCCGCCGATGCCCCCTGCGCCCACGCGCGCCACGAATGGCGGCGCGGACCAACACACCGCACACGGCACACAGTTCAACTCCTGAAAGGGACCCTCGTGGCCACATCCCCCTCCGTACGAATCTTTCCGCCCGAGTTCCTCTGGGGCACCGCGACCGCCGCCTACCAGATCGAAGGCGCCGCACGGGAAGCCGGCCGCACCCCCTCCATCTGGGACGTCTACTCCCGTACCCCCGGCAAGGTCCGCAACGGCGACACCGGTGACATCGCGGCCGACCACTACCACCGCTGGCGCGAGGACACCGCGATCATGTCCGACCTCGGCGTCGGCGCGTACCGCTTCTCGGTCTCCTGGCCACGTGTGCGGCCCACCGGCACCGGCCCCGTGTCCCAGGAGGGCCTGGACTTCTACCGACGCCTCACCGACGACCTGCTCGCCAAGGGCATCGAACCGGTCGTCACCCTCTACCACTGGGACCTTCCGCAACATCTGGAGGAGGCGGGCGGCTGGCCCGAGCGGCGTACGGCCGAACTGTTCGGTGAGTACGCGGCCCTCGTCGCCGACGCGCTCGGCGACCGGGTCAAGACCTGGACGACACTCAACGAGCCGTGGTGCAGCGCGTTCCTGGGCTACGGCTCCGGGGTCCACGCGCCCGGCCGAACCGACCCCGTCGACGCCCTGCGCGCCGCCCACCACCTCAACCTCGGCCACGGGCTCGCGGTACAGGCACTGCGCGACCGGCTCCCGGCGGACGCGCGGCTGTCCGTCACGCTCAACCTCCACCACGTACGGCCCCTGACCGACAGCGAGGCGGATCTCGACGCGGCCCGCCGGATCGACGGGCTCGCCAACCGGGTCTTCACCGGACCGATGCTGGACGGCGCGTATCCCGAGGACGTCATGGCGGACACCTCGTCCCTCACCGACTGGTCCTTCGTCCAGGACGGCGACACCGAGCTGATCAACCGCCCGCTGGACTTCCTCGGCGTCAACTACTACTCGCCGACACTCGTCTCCCACCACGCGGGACCGCCCGCCCACCGCTCGGACGGGCACGGTGTGAGCGACCACAGCCCGTGGCCCGGCGCCGACGACGTCGCCTTCCACCAGACGCCCGGCCCCCGGACCGCCATGGGCTGGACGATCGACCCGCAGGGTCTGTACGAACTGCTGATGCGGGTACGCCGGGACCACCCCGAACTGCCGGTGATGATCACCGAGAACGGCGCGGCGTTCGACGACTACGCCAACCCCGACGGCGAGATCCACGACCCGGAGCGGATCGACTATCTGCGCGACCATCTCGCCGCCGTACACAGCGCCATCGAGTCGGGAGCCGACGTACGGGGCTACTTCCTGTGGTCGCTGCTCGACAACTACGAGTGGGGCTACGGCTACAGCAGGCGCTTCGGCGCGGTGTACGTCGACTACGCCACCCAGCGGCGCACCCCCAAGGCCAGCGCCCACTGGTACGCCAAACTCACCCGCAGCGGCAGTCTGGCCGCCGTCACCTCGGGGGACGCGCCGGTCGACGGACGGTAGAACCCGGCCACGCGCGCTACGATCCGGTTTCATGTACCGGATCGTCATGGCCCCGCCGCACCGCACCACCGCCGTCGCACAGGGCTGACGCGCGAAGGAGCGAGTGCCGATGCCCAAGAAGTCCGACCCCGTCGACGCCCTCCTCAAGTCGGGGCCGCGCCGTACGCATCTGCCCGAACCGGCGGAGCGGGCGAGGCTGCGCGGCGACTACGGCCTCACACAGGCCGAGGTCGCCGCGGCGCTCGACGTGACGCGCGCGACGGTCGCGGGGTGGGAGTCCGGTCGGAGCGAACCGCAGGGCGCCACGCGCGCCGCGTACGCGAAGCTCCTGGAGGGCATCGCGGAGCAACTGGCGCACGCGGAGCCGGGCTCGGGGCCGGGACAGGAGTCGGTCAAGGCACCGGTTCAGGCCCCGAGTCCGGCCCCGGCTCCCGCTCCGGTCAAGGCTCCGGCCCCGAAGCCGTCGGTGAAACCGGCGCCCGCCCCGATCCCGGCTTCTCCGGCAACGCCCGTCCCGGCCCCGGCCTCTCCGGCAGCGCCGGCTCCGGTACCACCCGTTCCGGCCCCGCCCCGACCGGCGGTCGCCCGGCAGCGGCCCGCACCGAGGAACAGCGCACCCGGCCGTCCCGCCTCCGCCCCCATCGCCCAACTCCCGCCCCCCGGAGACCAGTTCGTCAACGGTCCGCTCGCCGTGCTCGACGGCGACGGAAACGCCTACTGCGCCGGCGGCCTCGTCCTGCGATGCCCGGCCAAGGACATCCCCGCTCTCGTCGAATGGGCCCTCAACGACGCCGGACTCGGCGCGCCCCGACTGGACCGCAACGGCAGGGACTCCGACCCGCTGATCGTCCTCACCGAGTCCGCCGCGCTGCGCCTCGGCCTGCCCGCCGTACTGGAGGACCGGCGCGGTCTGCGGCTGCCCGAAGACCACAAGGTCAACAAGCAGGTCACCAGGGCGAAATGGACGATGACGAAGCGCGGCTTCGGCCCATGGGCCCGTATCTACCGCCCGGCACGCGAAGGACGCCGCCAGTGCGTGCAGTTGGCCGTGCTCCCGTGGGACGCCCTCGATCAGCGCGGCTGGCCCGGCGCGGCGGCCCTGCCGCCCGCCGAACTGGCCCGTGTGCTCGGCACGTACGCCGCGCGGGTCATCACCCCGTGCGGCTCCACCGCCGTCTCCGGTCTGGAACTGATGACCGCCCTGCGCCCGCCGACCCGGCCGGTGAAGGACGCCGAGACCGGCATCTGGGCCTCCGGCCCGGTGCCCGGCTCCCTCACCCGCGCCGTGGACCCCGCACCACCCGAGGCCCCCGACGAGCACCCCGTCGTCGCCGCGCTCCACCCACGCGGCCACTGGCGCACCCCCGACCAGGTCATCGACGAGGAGGCCCACGACTGGATCCGCGATCCGCAGCTGCTCACCGACGCCGAGTGCGCCAGGAAGTACGCGGTCGGCATCGACGTGAACACCGCCTTCCTCGCCGCGGCGAACCGCCTGCCCGTCGGCCTCGGCGAGCCCGTCCACCTCACCTCGCCCGATTTCGACAAGGCGCTGCCCGGCAGCTGGCTGATCGACCTGTCGGGCATCGAGATGGACCCCCGCCTGCCCTCCCCGTTCACTCCGCGCGGCAGCCGCCCCACCGGACCGGCCTGGTATGCCACGCCGACGGTCGCTTACGCGCACGAGCTGATCACCACGTACGCACTGCCCGTCACCCTCCGCCCCGTCGAAGCGTGGGTGCGCCCGGACAACGGCCCGTATCTGGACCCCTGGTACAAGCGTCTCGCCGACGCCTACCGGACGACGATGGCCGAACTCGGCGTCACCACCGACCTGGACGAGGACGCCTTCCTCGCCGCGATGGAGACCCACAAGAGGTCCGACCCCGGCGCTGCCGCCGTCCTCGCCGCGATCAAGTCGACGGTCAAGGGTGGGATCGGCAAGCTCCGCGAGCGACCCCAGGGCGCCGCGTACCGACCCGGTGAGCGCTGGCCCGCCCTCAAACGCCCCACCTGGCGACCCGACATCCGCGCCGCGGTCATCGCCACCGCGCGGGCCAACATGCACCGCAAACTCCTCAAGACCGCGGTCGCCACCCAGTCCGCGCCGCCGCCGGCCGGCCGTCTGTACTTCGACGACGACGCGCTCCTGCCGATCGCGCTGCTCTCCGACGGCGTCGTCTTCCTCTCCGACAGCCCGAGCCCGCTCGACCTCCTGCCGCGCACAGCCGACGGCAGGCCGGCCCCCGGCGCCTTCCGGCTCGGCGTCAGCCCCGGCATGGTCAAGCACGAAGGCACCAAACCGCTCCTCTGGGCTGCTCAGTTGCTGGACGAGGGCCTCAACCCGGCGCGGCACATCAAGGACGGCGTCGATGCCGTCGCCGAGGGGGAGTAGGAGCCGTGGGCATCATCGGTGACAGCATCACCAAGGCCGCGGAGAACACCGCGACCCGACCGATCCCGAAGTCCGCGGGCGCGCGGATACGGTTCCTCCTGAAGAAGGAGAAGGGCTCGACCCGCGCGGTCGCGCGCCGGCTGGGCTGCTCCCAGCGCACCGTCGAGCGCTATCTCAAGGGTGACCTCAAGCGCCCCAGGGCCGCGCTCGCCGAGCGGCTGCGGGCGGAGGTACGGAAGGACTGGCAGCCCCGCATCCGTAAGGAGGCGATGACGAAGGCCGCCACCAGTACGGGCATCGTGGTCGAGACCCGTGCCCGCTTCGGCTTCACGGCGGCGGTCGGTTCCACCGACGACCCCCGGATGCGGCGCATCACCGAACTGCTCCCGCCCCAGATCGCGGCCCGCCTCCTGGCCGCGCACGAGACCGGCGCGAACGAGGGCGAACTGCGGGGCATCGTCGCCGAAGGGCTCCAGGAGCGGTACTTCAAGGACAACGGCCGCCGCGCGACCGGCCTCGAGGTGGAGTTCACCGACCTGGACTACGTCGAGATGGGCCTCTGAGACCCTCGCGCGGACGGCAACAGGCCTCTTGTCCGCGTGTACGTGGAGGCGGCACGCTTGGCGACGGGGCCCTCGTGGGCCGGGGAAAGGGAGTCACGGTGAGGAGCGGGGCGATGGGGGCAGGCGCGGAACAGGCGGGACGGGCGGATACGACGCCGGCCGGGGTACAGCCTCTGGGAACGGCAGAGACGTTCGGCGCGGTGCTGTGCGACATCGACGGCGTCATCCGCTTCTTCGACACGTCCGAGGTGACCCGCCTTGAGCGGGCGGCGGGACTGCCCGAAGGCACCACGGCGGCCGTCGGATTCGCGCCCGAGAACGATCTGCCGTTGCTGCTCGGGACCATCACCCGCGAGGAGTGGGCGGACTCGATCGTACGGGGCCTGCTTCCGCGCGTGGCGCAGGACGAGGCCGAGGCCCTGGCTCGGGCGTTCAGCACGGCCGACTTCCGGGTGGACGAGACGGTCGTGGACCTGCTGCGGCAGGTTCGTGAGCACTGCCCGCTGGTGCTCGTCAGCAACGCCACCCGGTGGCTCGACGACGATCTGGCCAGGCTGGGCCTGACCGACCTCGCGCACAGTGTCGTCAACAGCTCCCTCGTGGGCGTGGCCAAGCCGGACCGCCGTATCTACGAGATCGCCGCCGAACGCGTGGGTGTGGCCCCGGACCGCTGCCTCTTCGTGGACGACCGGCAGGAGAACGTGGACGCCGCCGTCGCGCTCGGCATGACGGGGGTACTCCACCGCGACGCAGCCGACCTGCGAACGGCACTGCTCCCGATCACCGGGCGGGCCGGGACGAGCCCGCCCGGCGACTGAGAGCACCCCCGGCGTACGCGCCGTGTCAGACGGCGCGACGGCGGAGCTTCAGTGCGTTGTCCGTACGGGTGCCCGGCTCTCCGTCGGGCCGGGTCTGGATCCGCTCGTGCTCGTCGCTGAGCAGTACCTCCCACTCCCCGTCGGGCAGTTCGAGCGATTGAAGGACCTCGGCGGGCGTCGGGAGGTGCACCTCGGGGTGCGGGTTGGGCTCCCAGGACGGGAGTCCGGCATGCCCCACGATCAGGAGCACCCCGCCGGGCGCGACGGCCGCCGCGGCGTTCCGCAGAATCCGCTCGCGCGGCATGTCGCCCGGTGAGTGCAGGAACTGGGCCGAGACCAGATCGAACGTCCCGGCGGGGAAGGAGACCGCCAGATCGTGCCGCTGCCAGTCGATACGGTCGGCGACGCCCGCGTCCGCCGTGGCGGCGTGCCGCCCGGCCCTGGCGAGGGCGACTCCGGAGATGTCGACGGCGGTGACCCGCCACCCCTGGCCGGCCAGCCAGATCGTGTCGGCCCCTTCGCCGCAGCCCAGATCCAGAGCCCGGCCGGGCTTCAGATCCGCGACTTCTCTGACCAGGACCGTGTTCGGGTTACCGCTCCAGATCCGGTCGCTCTCGCCGTAACGAGAGTCCCAGAACTCCTGGTTCGTGCCACTGGCCGTGCCGCTTTCCGTGCCGCCGTCCGTACCTCCGTCCGTACCTCCGTCGGTGCGGAGGTCCGCCGAGCTCTGACCGTGGGTCATAGATATGTCTCCTTCGTCAATCCGATATATCGATGCCGTCGCGCTGCCACCGCGTCACATGCCGCTTCTGTCACTCGCGCCGATCGCGCCTCACCTCGACCGCCCGCCGCGTGTCCTCGGCGATCAGATCCGCGTTGACCGCGGCCCCCGCACGCAGCCCCGCCGCCGCGGAGCCGATCACGTTCGCCGTCGGATCGACCACGTTGCCCGCGGCCCACACACCGGGCACGGACGTCACTCCGGCCGGATCGGTGGAGAGGTGAGTGCCCACCACCTGACCGGCCATCTCCACGTCGACCGCCTTCGCCCCCAGCTCCGCGAGGACGCCCCCACGCGCGGTGAACAGCGGCGGAACCACCACCGCGCGGACCGGGATCACCCGCCCGCCGGCCAGCGTCACGCCGCCGAGCCGGTCGTCGCTCACCTCCAGTGCGACGACCTCCCCGTCCACGACGGCGATGTCGCGCGCGGCCAGTTGCTCGTACTGCTCGTCGTCGAAATCGGGCGCGGTGTGCCGGAACAGCGTCACGTCATCGCTCCACTGCCGCCACATCAGGGCCTGGTGCACCGCGAGCGGCCCGGTCGCCAGGATGCCGATCGGCGCGTCGCGCACCTCCCACCCGTGGCAGTGGGGGCAGTGCAGCACCTCGCGCCCCCACCGCTCGGCGATGCCCTGAACCGGCGGCAGTTCGTCGACCAGGCCGGTGGTCACCAGCAGCCTTCTCGCCGTCACCTCCGCCACTGCCGCGCCCTTTTCGAGTACGACACGGAACCCGTCGGTGACCGACCCCTCGACCGTCGCCACCCTGCCGGACAGGAACTCGCCGCCGTAGCCGGCCACTTCCTCGCGTCCCACGGACACCAGCTCGGCGGGCGCGACGCCTTCACGTCCCAGGTAGCCGTGGACATGGGACGCCGGGGCGTTGCGCGGCTCGCCGGAGTCGATCACCAGCACCGAGCGGCGCGCCCGCGCGAGCGACAGCGCCCCGCTCAGCCCGGCGGCTCCGCCACCGATCACCACCACATCGAAATCTACTTTTTGTACCTTCATGTGAAACACCTCCATCCGCTGGAGATGCTCCGTCCAGGCCTCGCGGTTTGACAAACCTTCTTGCCGAGGTGGCAAATGGAGGGATGGCTGACGACGACCTCTCGACCGTCCTGAACGGTGTGGGACCGCGCCTGCGCGTCCTGCGCCGCGAGCGTGGCACGACTCTGGCCCAGCTGAGCGAGTCGACCGGGATCTCGGTCAGTACCCTGTCCCGGCTGGAGTCCGGCGGACGCAAACCGACCCTGGAACTACTCCTGCCGCTCGCCAAGGCGTACGGCGTGCCGCTCGACGAACTGGTGGACGCGCCGGCGACCGGCGACCCCCGCGTCCATATGCGTTCCTATCAGCGGCACGGTATGACCATCGTGCCCCTGACCCGCCATCTCGGCGGTCTGCACGCGTACAAGCAGATCATGCCGGCCGGCGGGCAGCAGACCGGCGAGCTGGAACAGCGGGTGCACGAGGGCTATGAATGGCTCTACGTACTGGCCGGGCGGCTCCGGCTGCGTCTCGGCGAGCACGATCTGGTGCTGGGCGCGGGGGAGGCCGCGGAGTTCGACACGCGTACCCCGCATGGCTGGGCCAACGCGGGCCCGGAAGCAGTGGAGTTCCTCAGTATTTTCGGTCAGCAGGGGGAGCGGATGCACGTACGCGCCCGGCCCTCCGGACAGTGAACAGCGCCCCGGCCAGGGGCGGTACGAGATGCCGGACGACCCAGAGAGTGTGCCGTACCCCGGAGGTGATCCGCTCGCGCAGCGGATCCGCGTCGGGGACCGCCGCCCCCGGTCCCGGCACGGCGCCGCCGCGTGCGCGCAGGACGTCACCGGCGAGTGCGGCGAGATAGCGGTGGCCTCGCCGGTTGGGATGCAGCCGGTCCACGCAGACGATCCCGGCCCTGTCCACACGGGCCGCCCCGCGCGCGTCGACCATCCAGGCCCCGTGGCGCCGCGACTCCCGCTCGATCACCTCGTTCGCCTCTGCGATCCGGCGCCGCAACTCCGCCCGTCTCGCCCCCGACACGGGCAGCGCGGCAGCGACGTCGTGCAGCGTCATCGTCAGGACGCCGGCGGTCGCCGCCGCACTCAACTCGGCGAGCACATGGGCGTAGTCCTCCTCGAATCGCGCGATGTCGAAGTGGCCGGCGATCACGTCGTTGACCCCGATCACGCACGTGATGTACGCGGGCGCGAGCGCGACGGCGTGCTCCAGTTGATCGCGGCGCAGCGTGGCGACGGTGGTGCCGCTGCGCGCCAGATTCGCGACGAGTTCCAGCCCCGGAACCGGTGCGGCGATGTCGCCGGGGCGCCCCGGGGGCGCCGACGTCAAGTAGTGGATCCAGCCCTTCAGCGCGCCGCCCCGGTACGGGTCGCCGACTCCCTCGCTGAGGCTGTCGCCGACCGCGACAAGACTCCTTGCCTCCGTAGTCTTATCCATGACTAATAATGTAGATGAGTAATCACGCTTCGGGAAGCCCCGGACCGCCCGGATAGGGTGACGCCATGTCTCTGCGGCACGCCGTGCTGGCAGCCCTGATCCAGGGCGAGGCCAGTGGCTACGAACTCACCAAGCGTTTCGACGTCGGGGTGGCCAACTTCTGGCACTCCCGGCCCCAGCAGCTCTACGCGGAGCTCACCCGGCTGCACGGGGAGGGGCTCGTCCGGGCCGTCGAAGTGGTGCAGGAGTCACGGCCGAACAAGCGGCTGTACTCGCTCACCGACACGGGCACCCAGGCGCTGGTCGACTTCGCGGCCGGGCCGCTGCGGCCGACGAACCTGCGGGACGAGCTGACCGTGGCGGTGCAGTGCGCCGACGTGGTCGAGCCCGACGCGCTGCTCACGCATCTCGGGCGCCGCGCGGACGAGGCCCGGGAGAAGCTGGCCGCGCTCCGCAGGACGGAGACCTCGATCCTCTCGGGGCGTGACGAGGAGGAGTTCGTACGGACCACGGGCCACCTCGGGCCCTACCTCACCTGCCGGCGCGGCATCCGCTACGAGGCCGACGCGCAGGAGTGGTGCGAGTGGGCGGCCGGCCTGATCCGTGCCAAACAGCGGGCGACGCGCCCCTCGTGAGATCCGGGCCGGGCGTCAGTCCTCGGCGGGCGCGATGGACGCCAGCAACGACGACACCACACGCTCCGTCGACGCGGCCATGTCCACCGACTCGGGTGACAGCAGCCACTGCACCTGGAGCCCGTCCATCACCGCGATGATCGCGTTCGCCACGTTCTCGACGTCCAGGTCCTCGCGGGCCTCGCCCAGTTCGGCCGCCTCGCGCAGCGCGTCCACCACGAACGCCCGCAGCCCGGTGTACCGGTTGCGGAAGTAGTCCTGCGCGGGGTGTCTGTCGGTGACGCTCTCCGCCGAGAGCACCGCGTACAGCCGCACGATGCCCTCGCGTTCGGAGTTGCGGCGGGTGGTGTCGATCAGATGGCGCAGGAAGGCGAGACCGCGGGGGCGGTCGGGGCCGAGCTGTTCTATGTCGGTCTGGTCCCGCAGTTCCAGGACGCTCGTCAGAAGCAGTTCCTTGGAACGGAAGTAGTGCAGCACCCCCGCCTGGGTGAGTCCCGCGCGATCCGCGATCTCCGCGAGTGACGCGTTGTTGTAGCCGCGCGCCGCGAATGTCTCCATGGCGATGCGCAGGATTTCCTCGCGCCGCTGCCGCGCCCCCGGGCTGCGCGGCGTGCGCGGCTGGGCGGACCCGGTCGGGGCGCCGGCCCGTTCCCCCGCTCGTCTGTTGCTCACCGGGCGCAGTCTACGGCTCCGCGGATCACCGTCAGGGCCTCGGCGGGCGGTGGGAGCGCCGTCCGAAACAAGTTCGGCACGACGACTTACTAAGTACTTAGTAAGCGTGCTTTCATGTCGCCGATGCGCCACCCCGGCCACGGCGCGGGACGCCCCGGGCCGCAGGCGATTCGTTCGACACACGAACCGGCAGGAGCCCCCACGTATGCGAAGAACCCTGCACAGAAACGTCGTTCGCAAAGCCGTCGTCGCACTCAGCGTGCTCACGCTGGGTGGCAGCCTCGGACTCACCACGTCCGGTACCGCGCAGGCCGCCGACCCCACCGCACAGGTGTGGATCTCCACGGCCGACGGGAGCCGCAAGCTGGCCTCGGCGGGCCAGATCACCTTCAACTCCTCGCCGCAGGCCATCGACATCAACGTCAACCCGGCCCAGCGCGAACAGCAGTTCACCGGCGCGGGCGCCTCGGTCACCGGCGCGGCCGGCCATCTGATCAACCAGCTTCCGGCCGCCCAGAAGAACGCCCTGATGACCTCGCTCTTCTCCGCCCAGGGCGACGGCATCGGCATCAACTACCTGCGCCAGCCGCTCGGCGGCACCGACTTCAACCAGGGCGCCGCCTACACCTACGAGGACAACCAGGGGGACTTCAACCTCGGCCGTGACCACGAGGCGATCATCCCCGTCCTCAAGCAGGCCGTGTCGATCAACCCCGCCGTCCGCTTCATGGGCAGCCCCTGGACACCGCCCGCGTGGATGAAGACGAACAACAGCCTCAACGGCGGCAGTCTGCGCACCGACCGCTACCAGAACTACGCCGACTACCTGGTGAAGGCCATCCAGGGCTACCAGCAGCAGGGCATCAAGCTCACCGACCTCACCGTGCAGAACGAGCCCGAGTTCGCGACGAGTTACCCGTCGATGAGCATGACCGCCTCCGAGCAGGCGGCGTTCTTCAAGGTGCTCGACCGCACCCTCACGGCGGCCAACCTGCCCACCAACCTCCTCGCGTACGACCACAACTGGGACCACCCCAACTACCCGCTCCAGGTCTTCTCCGAGACGCCGGGCATGAACCGCGTGATCGGCGCGGCGTTCCACTGCTACGGCGGCCAGCCCACCAGCCAGTCGCAGATCAGGCAGGCCGGCAAGCGGGTCTTCTTCACCGAGTGCTCGGGCACCGACAGTGACAACGCGGCCAACACCTTCGCCGACACGCTGAAGTGGCACGCCGAGAACCTCGTCGTGGCCAACATGCGCAACGGCGGCGAGACCACGATCATGTGGAACCTCGCCCTGAACCAGAACGGCGGCCCCCACCAGGGCCACTGCACCACCCGCTGCAACGGCGTGGTCGAGATCAACGGCAACACGGTCACGCGCAACGCCGAGTACTACGTCCTCGGCCATCTGACCAAGTTCGTCAAGCCCGGCGCCACCCGTATCGGCTCCACCAGCCAGGGCGCGGGCGGCGTGCAGAACGTCGTCTGGCAGAACCCGGACGGCGGCAAGGCAGCGTATGTCGTCAACGGCGCGAGCGCGGCGAGGACCTTCTCGATCACGGACGCCGGACGCTCGGCCACGTACACGATTCCGGCGGGCGCCGTCGCCACCCTCGTATGGACCGGCACCGACACGGGCAACCCGGGCAACGGCACCATCGACCCGGCCACTTGGTACCAGGTGGTCAACACCGGCAGCAACGCGTGCCTCGACGCGACCGGTTGGGGTACGGCGGACGGCACCGGACTCCAGCAGTGGTCCTGCTCCGCCCCGGCGGCCAACAACCAGACCTGGCAGTTCAGACCCACCAGCAACGGCTACTACCAGGTCGTCAACCGCCACGCGAACAAGGTGTGGGACATCGACGGGGGCGTCACCGCCACCGCCGACGGAGCGCGTGCGCATCTGTGGAGCTACACCGGCGCCACCAACCAGCAGTGGCAGCCGCAGCGGATCGGCACCACCGACCGCTACCGGTTCGCCGCCAGACACAGCAACAAGTGCCTGACCGTGAGCACCGGTACGGCGAACGGCGCCACGCTCACCCAGCAGCCCTGCACCGAGGCGGCGAACCAGACCTTCCGGCTGACCGCCCAGGCGTAGCGCTCGGCAGCCGGTGAGCCCTGGTGAAGGGCTCACCGGCTCTTGAGCAGCAGTCCGGGAATCAGAGGTCGAGCACCGCGCGCAGGGCCTGGCTGATGCGGTCCATCACCGCCGTGTCGACCGGACCGAGCGGCTTCGCACCGTCGAAGCGTGTGACCCTCAACTGCTGGAGGTTGACCGCGACGGCCGTGGACGGCAGCGGGTGGTCGATCACCACGGACATCGCGGTGTCGGGGTAGCGACCCGCGTCGTGCAGTACGACGGTCAGGACCGCTCCGTACGCCTCCTCCAGACCGTCCAGCGAGACGATCAGGACGTTGCGCCCGTCGCCGAGCGTCCAGATCTCACCACGTTTCACAGGGCGTCGCCCTCGCCGCCCAGGTCGTCGCCGAGCCCGAGCGAGGCCAGTCGGCGGGCGGAGTCGAGCACGGCCTGTCGCTGGGCGGCTCGCACGATGTAGGCGTTCAGGGACAGTCCGGCCGCTGCCGCCCCCGCTTTGATCGATGCGTTGATCTCGTCCGGGATACGGAGCGTCATTGCGGTCATGCGACCGACCATAGCAACCGGACAGTGGTTGCACCATGTGGTGTCACATCGCAGGACCACGAAACGGTTCTCCGGCGGGCGGCAGGGCCGCGCACAGGGCCTGGAGCGCGCCGTTGAACGCGTGGTCGGGCGGGGCTCCGAAGCCGATCACCAGCCCCTCGCGCGGTGGCATCGTGCTCTCCGGGTGCCGGAAGGCACCGAGCCCCTCCAGCGCGAGGCCGAGACGCCCGGCCGCGCGCACCGTGTCCTGCTCGGTGCCCGGCGGCAGGTCGAGCACGGCGTGCAGCCCGGCGGCGATACCGCTGACCGCGATGTGCGGAGCCCGCTCGGCCAGGACGGCGACGAGCCGGTCGCGCCGCCGCCGGTACGTACGCCGCATCAGACGCACATGCCGGTCGTACGCGCCGCACGCGATGAAGTCGGCGAGGGTGAGCTGGTCGAAGACCCCGGTCCACAGCTCGCGGACGCCCTTCACGGCGAGCACCTCGTCCACGAGCCTCTCGGGCAGGGCCAGCCAGCCCAGTCGCAGGGCGGGGGAGAGGCTCTTGCTCGTGGAGCCCAGATGGATCACCCGGTCGGGGTCGAGCCCCTGCACGGCGCCGACCGGCTCCCGGTCGTAACGGAACTCGCCGTCGTAGTCGTCCTCCAGCACCACCGACCCGGTGGCGCGCGCCCAGTCCACGGCGGCCGTCCGCCGCTCCGCCGACAGCGGACCCCCGGTCGGGAACTGATGGGCGGGCGTGAGCAGTACGGCGCCGGCGTCGAGGGAGGCCAGCTCGGCGGTCCGCGCGCCGTCCGCGTCCACGGTCAGCGGCACGGTGCGCAGCCCGGCGCCGGTCAGCAGCGAACGGTGGAAGGCGAGCCCGTACGACTCGACGGCGATCGCGCCGTCGAGCACCTCGCCGAGGATGCGCAACGCATGGGCGAAGCCGGCGCAGACGACGATCCGGTGGGGCGCGGTACGTACGCCCCTGGCGCGCGCGAGGTACTCGGTGAGCGCGGTGCGCAGTTCGATACGGCCCCGCGGGTCGCCCGGGCCGAACGCGTCGCTCGGCGCGCCGTTGAGCGCCCGGCGCGCGGAGGTCAGCCACGCGGAACGGGGGAACGCCGAGGCGTCCGGCGAGGTCGGCATGAAGTCGTACGCCGGCCGGGGCGCCGGCGGCGCGCAGTGGCGGGCGCGGTCCTTCGCGGCGGGCAGCGGCGTGGCGCGCGGCGCCACACGGGTGCCGGAACCCTGGCGTGCGGTGAGCCAGCCCTCGGCGACGAGTTCGGCGTACGCCTCGCCGACGGTGTTGCGGGCGAAGCCCAGGTCCACGGCGAGCGCGCGGTACGGGGGCAGGCGCGTGCCGGGCGCCAGCCGGCCGGACGTGATGGCCTCCCGCAGGGCGAGCATCAACTGCTCACGACGCGATCCCCGCCCGCTCAGCTCCAGATGGAGATCCGTCCCCACGGCGGACCGGGGGCCGGGCGCCGGCTCGGGGGAAGGGGCCGCGTCCATGGAATTGACCCGTCGATCCGACATGGAAACGCACCTTACCCAGGGGGCCATTCGTCTCCCGGCCCAGGATGCCGCACCGGAAGACGGGCCCGGCCCCCGGCGGCGATTTGCCGACCCGGCAAGTTCCCTTGGCCGGGGCGCGACGGCCGCCGAATGATGGTGAGCGGAAACGATCACCCACAGGAGGACCACATGCCGGAGCCCACCACGCCGTACGCCGCAGCCCCCACCGTCACCCCGCCCGGCGCCGAGCACCGTCTGGTGGACGTCCCCGGCGGCCGTATCCACCTCGTGGAACAGGGCACCGGCCCGCTCGTCCTCATGGTCCACGGCTTCCCCGAGTCCTGGTACTCCTGGCGCCACCAGCTCCCCGCGCTCGCCGCCGCCGGGTACCGCGCGGTGGCAATCGACGTACGCGGTTACGGCCGCTCATCGAAGCCCCCGGCCGTCGAGGACTACCGGATGCTCGCCCATGTCGCCGACAACGTCGGAGTCGTACACGCGCTCGGCGAAGAGACCGCCACGATCGTCGGCCACGACTGGGGATCGAACATCGCCGCCGGCTCGGCGCTGCTGCGCCCCGACGTCTTCACCGCGGCGGCGCTCCTCAGCGTTCCGTACGCGCCGCGCGGCGGCCCCCGCCCGACCGAGGCGTTCGCGCACATCGGCGGCGACGAGGAGTTCTACGTCAGCTACTTCCAGACGCCCGGCCGCGCCGAGGCGGAGATCGAGCCGGACGTCCGGGGGTGGCTCGCCGGGTTCTATGCGGGGATCTCGGGCGACACGATGCCGCCGGAGGGCGAGGGGAGCCTCTTCTTCGTGGCGCCGGGCGGCAGACTCCGCGACCGGTTCCCCGCCGGCCGGCTGCCAGCCTGGCTCTCGGAGGCCGATCTCGACCACTACGCGGGCGAGTTCGAGCGGACCGGGCCGACCGGGGCGCTCAACCGCTACCGCAACGTCGACCGGGACTGGGAGGACCTTGCCGCCTGGGACGGCGCCCCGCTCACCCAGCCCTCCCTCTTCATCGGCGGTGCCCTCGACGCCTCCCTCGCATGGATGTCCGACGCCGTGCGGAACTTCCCCAGCACCCTCCCCGGACTTCTCTCCTCGCACATCCTCGAAGGCTGCGGGCACTGGGTGCAGCAGGAGCGCGCGGAGGAGGTCAACGGGATCCTGACGCGGTGGCTGGACGCGCTGCCGACGCGCTGAACCCCGGCGGCGGGCGGTGAGCGCCGCGGACCGGTCCCCACCGACGGGTCCGATCACCCGAACGGCGGCACCCGGCGCCACGCCTGCGCCGAAGGGGGCGGGCCGCCCCGCGAGCCGGAAACGACGGGCACCGCCGGGCGGTGGCGAGGCGCCGCCGGACGTTACCCACGGTCCGCCCGCCGTCACCGACCAGGTCAACACGAAAGGGGATAGTTCGGGTAAAACGGCGAGAATGATTGAACCGAGCACGCTGATCAGTTCGATCAGGTCAAGGAGTGAAGTCAGTGGTGAACGCCGACGTCCGGCCCACCGGTCCCGCTCTGCCGACGGGCCGTGGCGACCTCAGCTACGGAGTCGTACGTGCCCTGCGTGGCCGACCCGGTTCCAGGACCCCCCTTCCGTCGAGCGCCACGGCGGACACCGCCGACCCGTACGGCGAGGACCTGCACCTCGCGCTCTACCTCTGCTACGAACTGCACTACCGCGGATTCTGCGGCGTCGACCCCGCCTGGGAGTGGGATCCCGCGCTGCTCGCCGTCCGCGCCGATCTCGAACGCCGCTTCCTGGACGCGCTGCGCGCGGACACCAAACGCCGCACCGACGTCGACGAGGCGCTCGCCGACCTCCTGCTCGAACCACCGGACGGCGCGAGCACGTCCCACTACCTCAAGGACGAGGGCGAGCTGTGGCACCTGCGTGAGTACGCAGCCCAGCGTTCCGTCTACCACCTCAAAGAAGCCGACCCGCACGCCTGGGTGATCCCACGGCTGCGCGGCAGGGCCAAGGCGGCGATGGTCGCGGTCGAGTTCGAGGAGTTCGGCGCCGGCCGGGCGGACCGGATGCATTCACGGCTCTTCGCCGGCCTCATGACGGACCTCGGCCTGGACACGGCGTACGGCCGCTACGTCGACGCGGCGACGGGGGAGATGCTGGCGAACGTCAACCTCATGTCGATGTTCGGTCTGCACCGCGCGCTGCGCGGCGCCCTGGTGGGGCACTTCGCCGCCGTCGAGGTGGTGTCCTCGCCCACGTCCCGCAGGCTGGTCGAGGCCATGCGCCGCGCGGACGCCGGAGAGGCCGCGGTGCACTTCTACGCCACGCATGTGGCGGGCGACGCGTCCCACGAACAGCTCGTCCGCCACGAGGTCGTCGGCGGACTGCTGGAGGAGGAGCCGTGGCTGGAGGGGGACGTTGCCTTCGGTATCGACGCCACCGGCGTACTGGAGGCGCGCCTCGCCGACAGACTGCTCCCTGCCTGGCGCGACGGCCTCTCCGGCCTGCGCACGCCCCTTTGAACCGACCCCGCCGAACCCGGCGATTCCGGCCGCCGAACCCGGCCTCAGCGGAGCCGTCCCCGCCCCTCACCGAGAAGGCGGGGACGGCTCCGTCACGAGCCGAGCGACCGCGCCTTCACCGGCGTGCTGAGTGCCTGCTGGCCTCCGCTCGCCAGCATCCGTACCTCGCCCCGGTCGCTGATCTCCGCGCGCACGATGCCCGTGTCGTCCTCGTAGACCGGAAATCCGCCCGCTCCGGCCTTGGCGGTACGCCGTACCGTCACCACGTCCCGTTCGACGTCCTCCCGTGGCACCGGCGGACCCGCAGGATCCGCCGGTGCGGGCTCCTCGAACACCAGCTCATAGCGTTCCGGGTAAGCCATGGGGGCCTCCTCCCGCGATAGGCACCACCACCCATCGTCACCCCGTCGGGCGATCCTCGCCTCTGGCGTGGCCGGGCGCACCGGGAACGCGTGGCCGGGGCCTCAGGAGATGCGGGCGACTCCCGCGTAGACGGCGTTCTCCTCGGGCTCGGGCGCGGCCGTGTCCTGGTACCACTCGGGTCCGGTGACGAGTCCGGGCTCGACGAGATCGAGACCGTCGAAGAACCGCGCCACCTCGTCCCGGGTACGGAACCGCAGCTCGATACCGCCCTTGCCGTAGGTCCCGGTGATCTGGGCCTCCAGCTCCTTGTGGAAGTCGAAGGTGCCGTGCGAAAGCACCAGATAACTGCCGGGCGCGAGCGCGTCGAGGAGGGTGCGGGTGATGTCGTACGGACCGTCGCTGTCCGGGATGAAGTGCATCAGCGCGATCAGGGAGACCGCCACGGGCCGGTCGAAGTCCAGGTGCCCCCGCGCGTGGTCGAGGATCGCCTCGGGCTCGCGTACGTCCGCCTCGATGTAGTCGGTCGCGCCCTCCGCGCTGCTGTACAGCAGCGCTTCGGCGTGCCGCAGGACGATGGGGTCGTTGTCCGTGTAGACGACCCGCGCCTTCGGGTTGATCTCCTGGACTATCTGGTGGAGGTTCGGCGCGGTCGGGATACCGGTGCCGATGTCGAGGAACTGCTCGACGCCCTGGCCGGCCAGCCACGCGGACGCGCGGTGCATGAAGGCGCGGTTCTGCCTGGCGCTGCGCTTCCCCAGGTCGGGCAGCTGCTCCCCGACCGCCCGGTCGACGGGGTAGTTGTCCTTGCCGCCCAGGAGCCAGTCGTACACCCGTGCCGGGTGGGGCTTGCTCGTGTCGACCTGGGTCTTGGGTGTACCTGCGTTCATGCGGTGCTCCGTTGGCTTTCTGATCCGAGGAAGGGGGGTGGCGGGAACAGGGAGTACGGGCCCGGCGGGGGTTCGGTGCCGGGCCCGGCGGTCACAGCGTGGCGCGGAAGTCGGACAGTACTTGCCTCGTACGGCTCGCGGATTCCGCGTGGGCCACCATCCGGTCCATGGCCTCCATGTGTTCGGAGACCTCGCTGTCCTCGTCGAGATAGAGCGCGCCGGTCAGATACTCGATGTAGACCATGTCCCGCACCTCGGGGATGCCGAAGCGGAACAGCACGAAGGGGCTGTACGTGCCGGGGTGGTGGCCGGCGGCGAACTCGGCGATCTGGAGTGTCACGTTGGGCAGTTCGCTCGCTTCGAGCAGCCGGTCGATCTGTGCGCGCATCACGTCGGGCGACCCGACGCGTCGGCGCAGTACGGTCTCGTCCAGCACGGCCCAGAAGACGGGCGCGTCGGTGCTTGTCAGCAGGGACTGGCGCTCCAGGCGCAGCGCGACCTGGCGGTCGATCCGCGTCGGGTCGGACATCTGCTGTCCAAGGGCGCCGCTGGTCAGGATGTGCCGCGCGTAGTCCTCGGTCTGGAGCAGCCCCGGTACGAAGTGCGGTTCGTAGCAGCGGATGGTCACCGCGGCCTCTTCGAGGCTGACGTAGCCGCTGAACCAGTCGGGGAGCACATCGTGGAACCGCTGCCACCAGCCGGGCTTGTTGGCCTCGTCGGCCAGCCGGAGGAAGACGTCGATCTCGTCGTCGGGGACGTCGTACGCGGGAAGAAGGATCTGCAGATACGGGACTTTGAGCGCGACCTCCGCCATCTCCATCCGGCGAACGGTGGCGGCCGTGACGCGTAGCAGCTGACCGGCCTGCTCACGGGTGAGGCCCGCTTTCTCCCGCAGCGCCAACAGCTGTCTGCTGAGCACGATCTGACCGATCGTCGGAGCCGACCGTGGCTCGCTCATTTCGCCCCCCCGAGCACCGCCGCCGCCATGGCGGACAGTGTGCCACAGCAACTCGCGGGTGTGGCAGGTCTGTTGATCTTTCGCGGTGTCCGTGCGGCCGCTCCGACCGCCGTGCTCCGTCTTCTCAAGTCCTCAGCTCGATCCTGGCCTGTGCCGACTCGGCTCGGTCATGCGGGCTTCAGTTCCGGATTACCCGCTTCCGTGACGAACGACGCCGCTTTTGTGAGTTCGGAGCCCGGTTTCGTCACGCCGGTGAGTGTATTGAAGGTGACCGTCGCCCGGTCCTCGGCGAGTGTGAATGTGGTGTAACCCCGGCGTCCGTTGTAGTACTTCATGTGCGGGTTGGCCGAGGTGAGGTTGGACCAGTTGGACGGCTTCTCGGCGCCGTCCATGTCGCTGCTGACCGATGTCGTGGCGATCTCCGTGCCCACGACACGGGACTTCGGGTCGTCGAAGTCCTCCTTCAGGTCGAAGCCGTAGCCGACGTGCACGTCGCCGGTCAGCACCATCAGGTTGTCGAGACCGGCCGCCTTCGCGCCGTCCAGGATCCGCTTGCGGGAGGCCGGGTAGCCGTCCCACGCGTCCATCGAGAGCCTGAAGTCCGCGCGGGGCACGTCGCGGCGCTGGGCGAACGTCACCTGCTGGGCCAGCAGGTTCCAGGTCGCGTCGGAGTCCTTCCAGCCGTCGAGCAGCCACCTCTCCTGTGTCTCGCCGGTCATGGTGCGCTCGGGGTCCTTCGACTCCGGTCCCGGGACCTGCCAGTTGGCGCCCTGCACCTGGTTGGAGCGGTACTGGCGGGTGTCGAGGATGTCGAACTGGGCGAGCTGTCCGAAGTGCAGCCGGCGGTAGAGCCGCATGTCGGGGCCGTCGGGCTGCTGCGGGGTGCGCAGCGGCTGGTTCTCCCAGTAGGCGCGGTAGGCGGCGGCCCTGCGGAGGAGGAACTCCTCCGGCGGTACGTCGTTCTCGGGGGTCTCGTCCGCGTAGTTGTTCTCGGTCTCGTGGTCGTCCCAGGTGACGATGAAGGGGTGGGCCGCGTGCGCGGCCACCAGGTCCGGGTCGGACTTGTAGAGGCCGTAACGCAGCCGGTAGTCCTGCAACGTGACGGTCTCGGAGTTGTAGTGCGCGGGGAGCTTGCGGTCGGTGTAGTCGCGGGCGCCGCCTACGGCCGTGACGGCGTACTCGTACAGGTAGTCGCCGAGGTGGATGACGACGTCGAGGTCCTCGGCGGCCAGGTGCTTGTACGCGGTGAAGTAGCCGTGGTAGTAGGCCTGGCAGGAGAGCGTGGCGAACTTCAGCTCGGTGATCCGGGCCCCGGCGGCGGGTGCGGTACGGGTACGGCCGACCGGGCTGATCCAGGTGCCCGCGCGGAAGCGGTAGTAGTAGACGCGGTCGGCCGACAGCCCCGCGACCTCGACGCGCACGCTGTGGTGGAACTCGGGGTGGGCGGTCGCGGTGCCGCTCTTGACGAGCACGGCGAAGAGTTCGTCGTGGGCGACCTCCCACTCCACCTCGACCCGCTCGGCCGGCAGACCGCTGTCCGCCGTGTACGGCTCGGGCGCCAGTCGGGTCCAGAGCAGGGCCGTGCCGGGCTGCGGGTCGCCCGAGGCGACGCCCAGTGTGAAGGGGTCCTTGGTGATGTCCCTGGGGTTGAGCCTGCGGGCGGTCGCCGCGCCGGCGGCCGGCATGTTCGCCGCGAAGGCGAGCACGGCCGCGGCGCCGGCGCGGGTGACGAACTGACGGCGGTCGATACGGCGCGCGGCAGCGCGGAATTCCGGCAGATGATTTCCCATTGTGACGAGTCATATGCCCTGTTGATTACGTTTACTGACCGCGCATCAGGGTGATCTGTCACGGCTCCCGGCATATCCGGGCGTGCAGCGCGCGTGTGTGGTCCACCTCCCGTACGGGACCGGTCAGGACGGCCTTGGCGGTGAGCCGGGTGTCGGTGCTGGAGGCGGCGAGCCGCAGCTCCAACTCGCCCGGCTCCACGAGGCGCCGCCCGCCGCGCCCGGTGAAGGAGGCGAGATCGGCGGGGACGGTGGCGCTGATCCTCGCCGCCTCGCCCGGTTCCAGCGGGACGCGCAGATAGCCGATCAGGCGCTGGACCGGCTGCACGACCGAGGCGACCGGGTCGTGCAGATAAAGCTGCACCACCTCCGTACCGGCCCGGCCGCCGGTGTTGCGCACGGTGCAGGACAGCCGCAGCTCACCGTCGGTCGGCGCGGTGCTGTCGGCCGTCAGATCGGACCAGGCGAACGCGGTGTACGTCAGCCCGTGCCCGAATCCGAACTCGGGCGTCGGGTCGATGTTCGAGGAGTCGCCCGCCTGCGCCAGCCGCGCCGCCAGATAGGTGGACGGCTGCCCCCCGGCGTGCCGGGGAACGCTCACCGGCAGCCGGCCCGAAGGGTCGACGCGGCCGCTCAGCACGCCCGAAAGCGCCCGCACACCCTCCTGGCCGGGGAAGAACGTCTGCACGATCGCCGCCGACGCCTCGACGGCCTCGCCGCCCAGCGCGTACGGCCGCCCGGCGAGCAGCGTGACCACCACGGGCGTACCGGTGTCCAGCAGTGTGTCGAGCAACTGCTGCTGCACCCCGGGCAGGGCCAGGGACTCCGCGTCGCAGCCCTCCCCGCTCGTACCGCGGCCGAAGAGTCCCGCCCGGTCACCGAGAGCGGCGACGATCACGTCCGCGCCGCGTACCGCCCGCAGCGCGGCGGCGAACCCGTCGGTGACCGGAGAGTCGACGCCGCAGCCGGCCGCGGTGACGATCTCGCAGCCGGGGAACTCCGACATCAACCCCTGGAGCAGCGTGGGCAGTTGCACCCCGGCGGGGGTGTCGGGGTGCTGGGACCCGACGTGCACCGGGAAGGAGTAGCAGCCGAGGACCGCCGTGGGTGTGTCCGCCTGGGGCCCGACGACCGCGATCCGGACGGGCCGCTCCAGCGGCAGGACGCCGTCGTTCCGCAGGAGGATCACCGACCGCTCCGCGAGGCGGCGCGCGATGTCCCGGTGCGCGGCGGAGTCGAGGTCCACGCTGTCCCGCAGTTGGTGCGGCGCGTCGAGGTCGACGCCCGCCAGCGCGGGCGGCACCGGGCTCCAGCCGGGGTCGAGCAGACCGAGTTGCGCCTTCTGCGTCAGCACCCGGCGCAGTGCCCGGTCGACCAGCGCCTCCGGTACGTCCCCGGCGGCGATCGCGTCCCGCAGCGGCTGCCCGAACGTCTTCACGGTGGGCAGTTCGACATCGACACCCGCGGTCAGGGCCTCGGCCGCCGCCTGGCCCCAGTCGGCGGCCACCCCGTGCAGGGTCTTGAGGAACGCGATACCGAAGTAGTCGGCGACGACCGTGCCTTCGAAGCCCCAGACGTCCCGGAGCAGACCGGTCAGCGACTCCTCGTCGGCGGCGCCGGGCATGCCGTCGGTGTCGGTGTACGCGCTCATCACCGAGCGCGCGCCGCTCTCCCTGACCGCCATCTCGAAGGGCGGGAGTATGACGTCGGCGCGCTCCCTGGGGCCCATGCTCACCGGGGCCAGATTGCGGCCGGCGCGGGAGGCCGAGTAGCCGGCGAAGTGCTTGAGGGTGGCCACGAGACCGGTGGACTCCAGCCCCTGGACGTACGCGGTCGCGATGGTGCCGACCAGATACGGGTCCTCGCCGATGGTCTCCTCGACCCGGCCCCAACGCGCGTCGCGCACCACGTCGAGCACCGGGGCCAGCCCCTGGTGGACGCCCACCGACCGCATGTCGCGCCCGATCGCCGCGGCCATCTCCCGGACGAGACCGGGGTCGAAGGCGGCGCCCCAGGACAGCGGGACCGGATAGGTGGTGGCTCCCCAGGCGGCGAAGCCCGCAAGGCACTCGTCGTGCGCGAGCGCGGGGATGCCGAAGCGGTTGCCCGCGACGATCCGTTCCTGAGTGCGCATCAGGGAGAGTGCGCCCAGGGCGGGATCGACGGGGACGGTGCCGAACGGCCGGGTCAACTGGCCGAGTCCGTGCGGGATCAACTCGTCCAGGGAGGGCGGCTCGTCCATGTCGTGCTGGTGCGGGGCGACTTCGGCGCCGTCCGAGGAGGCACCCGCCCACAGGCCGTACAGCTGGCCCAGCTTCTCCTCCAGGGTCATGGCGGCGATCAGTTCCTCGACCCGGGCGGCGCGAACGGCCCGCGTGGAGGGGGCGACGGTGGTCACGTTGTCTGTCACTTTCCTCCGACACCCATCAGCCCCTGGACCAGGGCACGGCGGGCGAACAGGTAGACGAGCAGGACGGGCACGGTGGACAGCACCACGGCGGCGAGCAGGCCGGGGATGTCGACGCCGTACTGGGTCTGGAAGTTGTAGAGGCCGAGAGTGATCACCTTGGTCTCCTCGGACTGGGTGAGCACGAGCGGGAACAGGAACCCGTTCCACGCCTGGAGCGCGGCGAACACCACGACGGTGGACAGACCGCTCTTCGACAGCGGCACGACGAGCTGGAAGAACACCCGCCGCGCGTCGGCCCCGTCGATGGCCATCGCCTCGAAGAGGTCGTCGGTGATGTCGCGCATGGTGCCGGTCAGGATGAGTACGCAGACCGGCATGCAGAACGCCGCCGTCGGCAGGATGACGCCGATCAGGTTGTCGTAGAGCCCGGCCTTGCTGATGACGTAGAACATCGGCACGATCACCGCCTGGGCGGGGATCGCCAGGCCCAGCAGGAAGAGCCGGAAGACGCCCGATGTGCTCCGGCCCCGGTTGCGGACGATCGCGAACGCCAGGGGCGGTACGAGGAGAACGACGATCGCCACCACACTGGCCGTCACGATCAGGGTGTTGACGAAGTACCGGCCGAAACCGTTCGAGAAGCTGTCGACGTAGTTGGACAGGGTGAAATGGTCCGGGAAGCCCAGCGGGCCACTCGCGCCGTAGTCCGCGCGTGACTGCACACCGGCGCCGAGCATGACGTAGAGCGGCAGACCGACGACGAACAGCCAGAGCGTGACGGCCACGCCCGCGAGGTAGTTGGGGCGATGCCTGGTCACATGCCCTCCTTGGTGCCGGCCATCTTGTCGTAGCCGGAGACCCGCACGACGATCAGCGAGACGGCGGTGGCCACCACGACCAGCAGGAGCGCGATGGCCGCGCCCGCGCCGAACTCGAAGCCCTTGAAGGCCTTCTGGTACATGTAGTAGGCGCTGATGGTGGTGTCGGTGCCCGGTCCGCCCTGGGTGAGGATCAGCACCGTGTCGAAGGTGGTGAGACCGCCGACCACCATGAGGATCACCGACGTGATGACGGAGTTGCGCAGCTGCGGCAGGGTGATGTGGAAGAACTGGCGCACCCGCCCGGCGCCGTCGATCTCCGCCGCCTGGTACAGCACGGCCGGGATCGCGCGGGCCGCGCCCTGGTAGATCAGCGCGTGGAGCGGGGTGAACTGCCAGGTGCTCACCAGGACCAGTACGGCGATGGCTCCCGTACGGTCGCCCAGGAGGTTGCCGTCCCCGAACAGCCAGGTGGCCTGCGAGGGGATACCGAAGTTCGGCTCCAGCAGGGCCCGCCAGAGGACCGAGACGGCGGTGGCCGAGAGCAGCAGCGGGACGAAGAAGACCGCCGACAGCACGGCCCGGTTGCGCTGCGGGCCGGCGGCCCAGACACCCAGCAGAATGCTCAGGGGCGTCTGGACCACCACTCCCAGGGCGGTCAGCAGCACGCTCAGCCACAGACTCTTGATCATCACCGGGTCGTGGAACAGCGTGACCCAGTTGTCGAACCCGGCGAACTCCGGTGAGCCCAGGCCCGACCAGGTGGTGAAGGACAGGACGGCCACCAGTACCAGCGGCACGACTGCGAACAGCGCGAAGAACACGACGGCGGGCAGCGCCCAGCCGATACCGGGCCGGCCTGTCCTGAGGCGGGCCGCGGCGCCGGCCGGCCCAGGGGAGCGGACCGGCCGGCGCCCGTCCTTCACGGGGGAGGTGAGAGAAACCATGGAGGACGTCACTCTCAGACGGTGGTGAGGGCTTGCATGGCCTTGATGAAGCCGTCCGAGTCGAGCTGTCCGTTGAAGAACTGCTGGACCGCCACATAGATGGGCGTCATGTTCTTCGGCGGATACGCCTGGTCCCACGACAGCTGGAACGCGGGCGCCTTGTCCACCAGGTCGTACTGGTACTTCAGGTACTCCGGGTTGTCGGCGGCGTCCAGGAACTTGCCCGTGTTCGTGGTGGTCGGGAGATTGCCGATGGCGAGCTGCTCCTCCACGAACCCGTCCGAGTACATGAGCTTCAGGAACTCGGCGATCGCGTCGGCGTGCTCGGTCGACTTGCGGACCGAGTAGAAGTTGTTGGTGTTGCCGACGAGGTTGGCCGCGTCGCCCTTGCCGCCCTCGACGGCCGGGAAGCCGCTGTATCCGAGATCGTTCTTGGCGAAGTCGGGGTCCGCCTCCTGCTGGGTGGAGTACGCCCAGGAGCCCATCAGTTCGAAGCCCGCCCTGCCGCTCGCCAGCAGGGCGGGGGAGCTGCCGTCGGTGAACTTGACGGAGTCGTAGTTGCTGCCGAAGGCTCCCGCGTCGATCAGTTCCTTCAGCATGTCCAGCGCCTTGCGGCTGTCGGCGCTGTCCCACACGTCCTTCTCGCCGGCCAGGGCCTTCTTGAACAGCTCGGGGCCCGCCACGCGGTCGTACAGGTACTCGAACCACATCATCGTGGTCCACTTGTCGCCGCCGCCGAGAGCGATGGGCGTGACGCTCTTCCCCTTCAGCGTCTTCACCGCGGCCAGCAGTTCGTCCCAGGTGCGCGGCGCATCGACGCCGGCGTCCGCGAGCACCTTCTTGTTGTTGAACAGCAGCACCGGCTGGGTGCCGCGCATGGGTATCCCGTACGACTTCCCGTCGACCTGCGCGGTCTCGAAGACCGACGGCAGGAAGTTCGACTTCAGCCCCGGTTCCTTCTTCATCATGTCGTCCAGCGGCAGCAGCAGATCCGCCTCGACGAAGGGCTGGATGCTGCCGCCGCCCCAGTTGAAGAACACGTCGGGCGCCTGCGGGGTGTTGATGACCGTCTGGAGCTTCTGCTGGTAGTCGGCGCCGGGGACGGTGTCCAGGACCGCCTTGACCTCGGAAGTCTTGTTGAACGTCGCCACGATCTGCTTCTCCACCCGGTTCGCGGCGTCGCCGTAGACGAGTACGTGGAACTCGTCCGAGTCGCCGGAGGAGGAGCCGCCACCGCCACAGGCCGCCAGGCCCAGACTCAGAACCAGCGCCGCGCCGCCTGCGACGGCCCGATGGAACCGTGCGCGTGTCTTCATCGGTCGACCTCTCGAAAGTATCGGGAATCTGCCCGAAAGTCTCTGTGGGGAGCGACCGTAAGGTTCTCTAAGGTGCCGGTCAACATCGCTGTCATCACTCGGCGAAACCGTTACACAAGGCCGTGCTTTATCCTTCAGCCCATGCGAGATGACAGGAGTACGGGGCGAGTCACCCTCGCTCAGGTGGCTTCCCAGGCGGGCGTTTCCCTTTCGACAGTTTCGAAGGTGCTCAACGGGCGCCCCGATGTCTCCGCCCCGACGCGCGTCAAGGTCGAGGAGCTGCTGGAGGCACACGGCTACCGGCGGTCCGCGCCGTCCGTCCCCGAGGCGCCCCTCATCGAGATCGTCTTCCACGAACTGGACAGCGCCTGGTCGATGGAGCTCATCCGGGGCATGCAGAACGTCGCCAAGAGCGCCGGTGTGAGCGTCGTACTCACCGAGACCGGCACCCGGCACTCACCGGGAGCCGAGTGGGTGGAAGGGGTCCTGCGCCGCCGCCCGCTCGGCGTGGTGCTGGTCTTCTCCACCCTCCCCGACGAGCTCAAGCAGAAGCTCTGGTCACGGGCCATCCCGTTCGTGATCATCGACCCGGCCGGCGACCCGGAACCCGACGTACCCTCCGTCGGATCGGCCAACTGGGCAGGCGGACTGGCCGCCACCCGCCATCTGCTCGACCTCGGCCACCGCGCCATCGCGGTCGTCACCGGCCCCGAGGACATGCTCTGCTCCCTGGCGCGCCTCGACGGATTCCGCTCGGCCATGGCGATGGCCGGCGCGGAGGTCGATCCCCGCCTCGTGAGATTCGGCGACTTCCATGTCCAGGCCGGTTACGACCACGCGATGGAACTGCTCCGGCTCCCCGAGCGGCCGACCGCGATCTTCGCCGGGAGCGACCTCCAGGCGCTCGGCGTCCTGGAGGCCGCGCGCGTGCTGGGGGTCCAGGTCCCGGAGGACCTCTCCGTGGTCGGGTACGACGACATCCCGCTGGCCCAGTGGTCCAGCCCCGCGCTGACCACCGTCCACCAGCCGCTGGTGGAGATGGCCGAGGAGGCCGCCCGGATGCTGCTGCGGCTGCGGCGCGGGCACCAGAGCGGCGGCCCCCGGACCGACCGGTCCGACGGACGTCCCGAGACCCGCCCGGAGGCCCGGCCCGACCAGGCCGACACCCGCATCGAGTTCGGCACCCGGCTGGTCGTCAGGAACAGCACCGCGGTGGTGAAATCCCCGACGGAGTGAATCATTCCGTGAGAGAGACCGGTCCCGGGGAAGGTGAAGGGCGACCCAGCAGGACCGGAAGGGACGGACACCGTGGCACGATCGAGGATTCTCGTAGTGGGCGCAGGCTTCGGCGGCGTGGAGTGTGTACAGCGCCTGGAGCGGAAGCTCGGGCCGGAAGAGGCGGAGATCTCGCTGGTCACGCCCGTCTCCTACCAGCTCTACCTGCCGTTGCTGCCGCAGGTGGCCGCGGGCGTGCTCACCCCGCAGTCGGTCGCGGTCTCACTGCGCCGCAGCAGGAAGCACCGCACGCGGATCATCCCCGGCGGGGCCATCGGAGTGGATCCGAAGGCCAAGATCTGTGTCATCCGCAAGATCACCGGCGAGATCACCTATCAGCCGTACGACCTCATCGTGCTGTCCCCCGGCAGCATCACCCGCACCTTCGACATCCCCGGACTCGTCGACAACGCACGCGGGATGAAGACGCTCGCCGAGGCCGCCTACGTACGCGACCACGTCATCGCGCAGCTCGACCTCGCGGACGCGAGCACGGACGAGAAGGAGCGTGAGGCACGCCTCCAGTTCGTGGTGGTCGGCGGGGGATACGCGGGCACGGAGACGGCCGCCTGTCTGCAACGCGTCACCAGCCACGCGGTACGGCGCTATCCGAGGCTGGACCCGAAGCAGATCAAATGGCACCTCATCGACATCGCCCCCAAGCTCATGCCGGAACTCGGCGACAAGCTCGGCGCCACCGCCCTGGGCATCCTCCGCAAGCGCGGCATCGAGGTCTCGCTCGGGGTGTCGATCGCCAAGGCCGGCCCCGACGAGGTGACCTTCACCGACGGCCGGGTGCTGCCCTGCCGCACGCTGATCTGGACGGCCGGCGTCGTCGCGAGCCCGCTGATCGGCACCCTCGGCGCCGAGACGGTGCACGGCAGGCTCATGGTCTCGCCCGAGCTGCGGGTGTCCGGGCTCGACGGTGTCTTCGCCCTCGGCGACGCCGGGGCGGTGCCGGACCTGGCGAAGGGCGGCGACGCGATCTGCCCGCCGACCGCTCAGCACGCCCAGCGGCAGGGCCGCACGGCGGCCGACAACGTCATCGCGACGGTACGCAACCAGCCCCTGCGGCGGTACGAACACAAGGACCTCGGCCTCGTCGTCGATCTCGGCGGCAGGGACGCCGTCTCCAAGCCGATGGGTGTCGAACTGCGCGGGCTCCCGGCGCAGGCCGTGGCCCGCGGCTACCACTGGTCGGCGCTGCGGACGAATGTCGCCAAGGCGCGGGTGCTCACCAACTGGGTGCTCAACGCCGTCGCCGGGGACGATTTCGTACGGACGGGTTTCCAGGCGCAGAAGCCGGCCTCGCTGCACGACTTCGAGTACACCAACGTCTATCTGACGCCGGAGCAGGTGCGCGAACACACGGCGGCGCTGACCGTACGCGGTTGACCGAAGCGGCTGGGCGAGACGTCCGACCGGCGCGTTTCGGCCCTTCGGCAATCCGACCAATCCGCATCGCTGCCGGCTCCGAACTGATGTCTGTGCGCGTGGATCGACAACGCGCGGACCAGGAGCGGAGACCAGGGGGCGTGTCGAGCGCGGTGACCGGACACAAGGACAGTTCACACAGGGACAGCGCACACAACGACGACTCACACACGGTTGGCCGGGCGGAGAGCCGGTCGGTGTTCGTCGACGCCAGCGGTCGTCGGGGCCGGACACTGCGCCGGTTCGGCTGGGCGGTGACCATCGTCTGCGCGTGTTACGCGACGACCGTGGCCGCCTCGCTGGTAGGGGGCGATTCCGGCGCACCGTTCCTGCGGATACCCGGGGTGACGGAGGGAATGGCGGAAGCCGTCGAGGCCGAGGGGGCAGAGGCCGAGGCGGTGGCCGAGGCGGAGCGGCCCACCCGGGAGCCGACCATCCCGAACGGGACGCCGCCCTCCGACCGGGGCCGGTTGGCGGGCGTCGTACCTCCCTCGGCCACGGCGGATCCCGACGAACCGGTGGGCCGGGTCGCCCCGGTCGCTGAGGGCGGCGTATCGGACGAGCGCGACGAGGAGGGCGGCACGGTCGCGGACACCGCTCCGGCACAGCCCGCTCCGGCACAGCCCGCTCCCGGCACGACGCCGCCGGCCGGAGGCAGCGCCGGGACGCCCCCGGCGGACCCCCAGAACGAGACCGGGACCGAGGACGAGGCCGACCCGCCTGCCGAAGAGCCGGCGGGCAACGGCAATCCGGTCGACGGCCTCCTCGGCGGTCTGCTCGGACTGCCGCCGCTGCTCGGCGGCTGACCCGCTCCACCGGGTACGGGCAGCACCCGTACCCGGTGGAGCCTGTCGCGACCGGTCCCGCGATCAGTCCCGCGACCGGTCCCGCGATCAGGTGGTGAACCGGTGCCGTCCCGACCCCACCACGTACACCGCGCAACCGTCGTCCATCCGCAGGAACTTCGCCCGCGTATGCCTGACGTCGCGCTCCTTCGCGGCCGGTACCCACACCTCGGCGGTGGTGTTGGGCGGTACGGAGCACTCCAGCTCGAAGCCGCCGCGTCCCGTCGTCTCCCAGCGGGTGGTGATCGGCCCGTAGACCGAGACGTACCGGCCGCCCGCCCGCCTGACCTCACCGCCGGGCCGCGGCCGGACGACGATCTCCTTGAACCCGGCCCGGCCGGGCGCGATGCCGGAGATGTTCGCGTACATCCACTCGCCGACCGACCCGTAGGCGTAGTGGTTGAAGGAGTTCATCCCGGCGTCCTGGAAACTGCCGTCCGGCCTGATCGAGTCCCAGCGCTCCCACATCGTGGTCGCGCCGTTCTCGATCTGGTAGCCCCAGCCGGGGAACGTGCGCCGGTGCAGCAGGCGGTAGGCGACATCGTTGTGGCCGGTGGCGGTGAGCACCGGCAGCAGCCGGGGAGTGCCGAGGAAGCCGGTCGACAGATGCCAGTCCTTCGCCTCGATCAGCGCCACCAGCCGGTCGGCGGCGGGCTTGCGGGCCGCCTCGGGCAGCAGATCCATGGACAGGGCGAGCACGTACGCCGTCTGCGTATCGCCCTTCACCCGGCCGTCGGCGCTCACGTACGCCGCCCGGAAGGCGTCGCGGATCTGGCCGAACAGCGTGTCGTACGGGGCGGGATCCTTGCCCAGCACCCGCGCCGTCCGCGCCGTGAGATCGGCGCTGTGCGCGAAGTAGGCGGTCGCGATGACGTCCTTCGGCGTCTCGTCCTCGATGTTGAGCCAGTCACCGAAACCGTCCGCCGGGCGCAGCAGTTCATCGCTGTGCGCGCGCAGGTAGTCCAGCCACTTGACCATCGAGTCCCACGACGTGTCGAGTATCCGCTCGTCGCCGTAGGCCTGGTACAGCGCCCACGGCACGGTGACGCCGGCGTCTCCCCAACCGGCCGAGCCGTCACCGACGTTCGCGATGTCCGGAGCGACGTGTGTGAACGAGCCGCCACCGGTCTGCGCGTCCCGCAGGTCCTGGAGCCACTTGGTGAGGAAGCGCGCCGACTCCATGACATACGAGGCGGTGGGCGCGAAGACGTTGATGTCACCGGTCCAGCCGAGCCGTTCGTCGCGGGCGGGCGTATCGGTCGGTATGGAAAGGAAGTTGCCGCGCTGGCCCCAACTGATGTTGCTGTGCAGCTGGTTGAGCATGGGGACGTCGGACTCGAACTCGAAGGTGAACGGCGCCGACGTGTGCATCACCCGACCGGTGACCGCGCTCGCTCGCGGCGTGCCCGGGAAGCCGGTGACCTCGACGTAGCGGAAGCCGTGGAAGGTGAAGCGCGGTTCGAACGTCTCCTCACCCCCGCCCTTGAGGGTGTAGGTGTCGGTGGCCCGTGCCGTACGGAGGTTGGTGGTGTAGAGCGAACCGTCCGGGTTCAGCACCTCGGCGTGCCGCAGCCGCACGGTGGTGCCCGCCTTGCCCGACACGCGGAGCCGTACCGAACCGACCATGTTCTGGCCGAGGTCGAAGACGAAGACCCCGGGAGCCACGCGCGTGACCTTCTTGGCGGGCAGCTCCTTCGCCACCCGCACCGGGCCGTCCAGTTCCGCGACGATCTCCGTGTCCACGCCCTCGACCGGCTCGGCCGCGAGCCAGTCCTTGTCGTCGAACCCCGGTGACGTCCAGCCCTTCGTCTCCAGCCGGGCGTCGTACTCCTCGCCCGCCTGCATGTCGGTCGACACGATGGGCCCGGCGGCGGCCCGCCAGCCGTCCCCCGACACGACCCGCTCTCTCGTCCCGTCCTTGTACGTGACCTCCAACTGGGCCAGCAGCGCGGGCCGGTCACCGTAGTGGTGAGGTCCGAACATGCCGAGGTTGCCGCCGTACCAGCCGAGCGCGAGATGCGCGCCCAGCGCGTTGGCGCCGCGCCGCACCAGCCCGGTGACGTCGTACGTTTGGTACTGCACCCGCTTGCGGTAGTCGGTCCAGCCGGGCGCGAAGTGGTCCTTGCCGACCCGCTGTCCGTTGATGTGCGCCTCGTAGTGGCCGAGCGCCGTCGTGTACAGCCTGGCGCGCGCCACTGGCTTGTCGGCCAGACGGAAGCCGTGGCGCAACTGGGTGGCGGGGAAGAACGCGGGCGCCACCGCGCCCCACGGCCCCGAGCCCCACGCCGGGCCCTTCTTCGCGGCGGGCCAGGCGCTGTCGTCGTAACCGGCCTGCCGCCACGCGCCGTCGGCGCCGGACGGCTCCGCGTTCGTCGTCCTCCAGGCGTCGTCGGTGGGGACCGTGGTGGCGGTGCCGTCCGCCGCGGTCAGTTCCAGTACGGCGATGAGACCGGCCGGGCTCTCGGTGGCGTTGACCGCGGTCGCCGCCAGCACACCCGCGCCCGCGCGCAGTTGGGCCGTGACATCCACGACGGCCGGACGACGCCAGTTCTCGGCGGGCCCGTCGGGCTCGGTGCGTGCCACCTCGGTGCCGTTCACGTACACGGTGTACGCGTCGTCGGCGCTGATGACGAGCCGGGCGCCGGTGACACCCGCCGGGACGTCGACGGTGCGGCGGAACCAACGCGTCCCGGCGGGCAGGTTGCCGGTCGGCTCCCCCTCGGGGAACCAGATCCAGGACGCGCCCCGCAGGCTCGGGGCGCCGCTCAGCGCCGCCGGCGCCGCGATCCACTTCGCGGACCAGGCCGCCGTGCTCATCAGCCCCGTCTCCCACGAGGCGCTCTCGCTCCAGCCCGAGACCTCGCCGGCGGCGTTCCAGACCCGCACCGACCAGTGATAGCGCGTCAGAGGCTTGAGCGCGGGCCCCGCGTACGGCACGAGCACCGACCGGTCCGACACGACCTTGCCGCTGTCCCACACGTCGGGCTCGGCCAGCTTGTCGGGACCGGAGGCGACCCGGACCTGGTACGCGCTCTGCGCCTGGTCCGGCGTGTCGGACAGCAGGGGCCAGCTCAGCCGGGGCTTCGCGGTGTCGAGGCCGAGCGGATTGCGTACGTACTCGACGGTGGGCGAGCTGACACGCAGCGCGCCGGCCCGGCCCGAGCCGGCGGCGGCGCCGGCCGAGGTCTGCCCGGCGGCCTGCGCGGACGGGGTGTTGGCCGCCGCGAGGGTGGTGCCCAGTGCGGCTGCGGTGGTGGTGGTGAGCATGCGGCGTCTACTGATCACGTCAACCCCAGAACAATTCGACAGTGAATCGATTCACTGCGTGAAAGTAGGGGTGCCCCCTTGGCCCGTCAAGGTGTCGCGCTCAAATTGCTGCGCCGGGCAGGAGATTTGGGCGGCCTTGCTGAACCCTTTCAGTCGGATCGGGCCGATGAACCCCTCGACGTGAGCCGCCGTACCGGAGCGTCGAGCTCGCTCGTGTAGAAGTCGAAGAAGCCGTCCGGGTCCGGCCCCGCGTTCATCAGGACGAGCTGGTCGAAGCCCGCGTCGACGTAGTGCTGGACGGCTTCCACGAACCGCGCGGGGTCGGGCCCGCACGCGAACTTCTCCAGGATGTCCTCCTCCCGGACGGTGGTGGTGGCCGCTTCGAAGTTCACCGGATTGGGTAGTTCGCTCATCACCTTCCAGCCGGTCACCGCCCAGCGCGTGGTGTCCAGCGCGGCACGGGCCGCCGTGCGCTCGTCCGCCGCCCAAGCGACGGACACCTCCGCGTAACGCGGCCCGGCGCCGCCCGCTTCGCGGTAGTGCCGGACGATCTCCGGCTTCGCCTCGGTGGCGAACAGACCGTCACCCAGCTCCGCGGCGATCCGCGCGGACAGCGGTCCGCTCGCGGCCACCGCGATCAGCGGCAGTTCGGCGGGCAGGTCGAAGATCCGCGCGTCCTCGACGCGCAGATGCCTGCCCTCGTAGCTGCGGTAGCCGCCGCTCCACAGCAGCCGGATGATGTCCAGGGCCTCCCGCAGCAGTTCGTGGCGGGTGCGGACGTCCGCGGGGAATCCGGGGCCCACGACGTGCTCGTTGAGGCGTTCGCCGGAACCGACGCCGAGGACGAAGCGGCCGTCGGAGAGCAGCGCGAGCGTCGCCGCCGCCTGGGCGATGACCGCCGGGTGGTAGCGCACGGTCGGACAGGTCACGCCCGTCGCCAGCCCGATGCGTTCGGTCTTCGCCGCGATCGAACCCAGCACGGTCCACGTGAAGGGCGAATGTCCCTGGTTGTCGAGCCATGGGTGGAAGTGGTCGCTGATCTCGACGAAGTCGAAACCCGCGCGCTCGGCCAGGACCGCCTGCCGTACCAGCTCCGCCGGACCGAACGCCTCTGAGGCCAGTTTGTAACCGATCCGCATATGTGGTCCTTGTCTCTGTCAGGATCTCTTCCGGGTACTCCGAAGGCCGCGCGCCGACCGGGCCCGCGCACAGGTACCCGATGTCCCCGGGCGTCTAACGGGACCATCGGCCACCAGGACGACCATGGCGTCGGCCCGTACGCGCGCCTGATCGTTCGAGGCCGGCCGAGGGTGATTCCGGAAAATGTTGTCATGGGGTAACTGATCGCTTTAGTCTCAACGCGGACGCACCCGTAGGTCCCACGGGCGCGGCGCCTGTGGCGAGAGGAGAACAACTGCCATGGGCACCGGCCCGAACACAGCGGTCAGATCCACCTCAGGCAGACCCGGCACCTCCCCGTCGCCCGGCGCCCGGGACCACGTCCCCGCGAGCCGTGACACGACGCGGGGGGACGACCCGGCGGAGGCCCCGTGGAACGGCCGCACGCCCACGGTGCTGCTGATCGAGGACGACCCCGGCGACGCGCTCCTCGTCGAGGAACTCGTGGCCGACAGCGAGGTCCCGCTGCGGCTGAGTCTGGCCAGGACGCTCGCGGAGGCGATCACCGCGCTGGAGGCGGAGGTGCCCCAGTGCATCCTGCTCGACCTCCATCTGCCGGACGCCCAGGGCCTGGAGGCCCTGGAACGCGTCCTCGTCCACTCCGGCGGCTCCGCCGTGGTCGTGCTGACCGGGCTCGCCGAGGAGCGGTCCGGTCTCGCGGCCGTCGCCGCCGGAGCCCAGGACTATCTGATCAAGGGCCGGGTGGAGCCCGATCTGTTCGTCCGCGCGATCCGTTACGCGATGCAGCGCAAGCAGACCGAACAGGCGGCGTCCGCGCTCCAGACGAGCCGCCTGCGCGCCCAGGAGAACGCCCGCCTGGAGCGCGGGCTGCTGCCCACCCCGCTGCTCCTCGACTCGACGGTCGCCATATGCGCCCGCTACCAGCCGGGCCGCTCCCAGGCCCTGCTCGGCGGCGACTTCTACGACGTCGTCCAGACGCCCGACGGCATGACTCACGCGGTCGTGGGCGACGTGTCCGGGCACGGGCCCGACGAGGCAGCGCTCGGGGTGTGCCTGCGCGTGGCGTGGCGTTCCTTCGTCCTGGCGGGTGCACGTGGCCAGCAGTTGCTCACCCTGCTCGAACAGATACTGGTCGCCGAGCGGTCCGGCCCGGAGATCTTCGCGACCCTCACCTGTCTGACCCGGTCGCCGGCCGACGACCACATGAACCTCCAGCGCGCCGGCCACCCCGGAGTGCTGATCCGCTCGCCCGAGACCGGCGTGAGTCTGGAGGAGGTGACGGGCGGTCCGGTGCTCGGTCTGCTCCCCGGCCGGGCGTCCTGGCCGGTGACCGCCGTCCCCATTCACCGGCACGGTGCGGTGATGATGTTCACCGACGGGCTCATCGAGGGCCGTATCGGAACGGGCCACGAACGGCTGGGCGAGCAGGGACTGCTGGAACTCGCCCGGCGCCACGCACACGAGGCGGCCGACGCGTTCGTCGACACGCTGATCCACTCCGCGCAGACCCTCGCCGCGAGCGGCGGCGGCCTGGCCGACGACGTGGCCGTGCTTCACCTCGAATGGAACGGTGCCACCTGATGTCCCAGTCCACGCGGCTTCCCGCCGGGACGCCACCCCCCTCCGCGGACGAGGCGCCGCCCCCGGGCGACGTAACCCCGCCGTCCACGCCGCCGCCCCCGGCCCCACGGCCACCGCTCGGCCACCGGGTACGGATACTCCGGCGGCTGACCGTCCAGGGCTGGTTCCTGCTGGCCGTCGCCGCCCTCTGCGTCATGACGCTGGTCGCCGGCGGAGCGGCGGCGGCCATGCTCGCGCGCGCCACCGACACCGGAGACCATCTGATCGACGAGGTGTCCCCGGCCCGTACCCAGGCGTTCCGGCTCCAGGCCGCCCTCCTCGACCAGGAGACGGGCGTACGCGGCTACCTCCTCACGAAGGACGAGGACGTGCTGGAGCCCTACCGGCGCGGTCTCGCCGACGAGGCCGTGGCGCGCGAACGCCTGCGCGACCTCGTCGACGGGCTCGACCGGCCGGTCGCCGACCTGCGGGCGGTCGACCGGGCCGCGCGCGAGTGGCGTGCCGAGTTCGCCGACCCGGCGCTGGCGGGCCGAGGAAGCGACGGGGGGAGCGACGAGGTCGCCTCGGTGACCGAGGCGAAGCAGGCGTTCGACCGGGTCCGCGCGGCGCTCGACGCCCAGCAGGCGCATCTCGGGGACGAACAGCGCAAGGCACGGGCCGCGTTCGCCGAGGCGCGTTCGGACCGCGACCGGGCGCTGGTCGCCGCCCTGGTGGCGTTCCTGCTCACCGGAGTGGCGATCACCGTCCTCGTGCACTTCACGGTGGTACGGCCGCTGGACACCGTGCGTGCCGCCTCCCGCCGCGTCGCGGGCGGGGACTTCGACCACGCGATCCCCGCGCACGGGCCCGCCGATCTGCGGACGCTCGCGGACGCCGTGGAGGGCATGCGGCTGCGGGTGGTCAGTGAGCTCGCCACCTCCCGGAGCGACCAGGCCGAACTCGCCCGTCAGGCCGCCGACCTGGACGCCGCCGCGGTGGAACTGCGGCGTTCCAACGCGGAGCTGGAGCAGTTCGCGTACGTCGCCTCGCACGACCTCCAGGAGCCGCTGCGCAAGGTCGCCTCCTTCTGCCAGCTGCTGGAGAAGCGCTACGGGGACCAGCTCGACGACCGCGCCACGCAGTACATCGGCTTCGCCGTCGACGGCGCCAAGCGCATGCAGGTCCTCATCAACGACCTGCTCACCTTCTCCCGCGTCGGCCGGGTCCAGGACGCGCAGGAGGAAGTCGCCCTCGACGCGGCCCTGGACCGCGCCCTGCGCAACGTCTCGGTGAGCATCGAGGAGACCGGCGCCGTCGTCGAGCGCCCGGCGGAGCTGCCGGAGGTCATGGGCGATCCGACGCTGCTGACGATGCTCTGGCAGAACCTCGTCGGGAACGCGGTCAAGTTCCGCCACCCCGACCGGGCTCCGCACATCACGGTCGCCGTCGACCGTGAGGAGGGGGCCGACTCCTGGACGTTCAGCGTCACCGACAACGGCATCGGTATCCCCGAGGAGTTCGCCGAGAAGGTCTTCATCATCTTCCAGCGACTGCACGCCAGGGACGCGTACGCGGGTACCGGCATCGGTCTGTCACTCTGCAAGAAGGTCGTCGAGCACAGCGGCGGCCACATCTGGATCGACACGGCCCACACGGGCGGCGCCCGTATCGCCTTCACCCTCCCCGCCCAACCGCCGCCGCCCGCCGTCGAGCCGCCCTCGCCGGCCACCGCCACCACCGAAGGAAGCACCGCATGAGCACCTCTCCCCAGCCGCACCCCGTCGAAGTACTGCTGGTCGAGGACGACGCGGGTGACGAGCTCATGACGCGTGAGGCGTTCGAGGACAACAGGATCGGCAACACCCTGCATGTCGTACGGGACGGACTGGAGGCCCTGGACTTCCTCTACCAGCGCGAGGAGCACGCCGAGGCGCCGCGCCCCGATCTCATCCTGCTGGATCTGAATCTGCCCAAGTACGACGGCCGGCAGGTGCTGGAGAAGATCAAGTCCGACCCCGACCTCAGCCATATCCCGGTGGTCGTCCTCACCACGTCGGCGGCCGAGGAGGACATCCTGCGCAGCTACAAGCTGCACGCCAACGCGTATGTGACCAAGCCCGTCGATCTCGACCAGTTCATCAAGGCGATCCGGGACATCGACGATTTCTTCGTGACCGTGGTCAAGCTGCCGCGCGCGTTCTGAGACCGGCCCGTCGCGCGGTAGGGTTCACCACGTAAACGAATGTTTCCCTATGACAACATTCTTGGTCGCACGCGGCACACGCGGAAATGGAGCGCGATGACGTCAGGCGCTGTCCGCCGCGGTGCCCCGGTCGTCCGCGGAACGCGTCTCCGCCGCCGCGTCGAGCCGGGCGGACGCCGCCTCGTGGAACGCGGTCAGCCCCTCCGTGAGCGCGGCCACGGCCGCGGGGCTCATACCGTCCAGCACGGCGCTGACCTCAAGGGCGCGGATGGCCCGGTGCTCGTCCAGTACCTTGCGGCCGCGCGGGCTCAGCCGCAGCTCCACCTCGCGGCGGCTGGTCGCGCTGGTGCGCCGCTCCACCAGGCCCAGGGCCTCCATCCGGTCGCACAGCCGGCTGACCGACGGGGGACGGGAGCCGAGTGCCTTGCCGAGCGAGCGCAGGTTCGTCCCGTCGTACTTCTCCAGCACGAGAAGGGCCCTGAGCTGCGAGGGCGACACCGTTCCCGACGGCGCGGCCTCCTGCCCGCGTCCCCACAGCACCTCAAGAAGCTCCGAGGCGGTACGAGCTGCCTCGGCCATCTTCTCGCGCGGACGCGGCTGACCGGTGAGGGGGGACATCCCTCCACTGTGTCACCCGACGGCCGCCCCTGTCAGCTCTGCCCCACGGACGACTGCGCCCGTGCGGCCACCCCCGCCCCTACCAGGAATGTCTGAGAGACCGTGACACAACGCGACGATGTACTCGGAAAATCGGTGCGCTCAGCCGCGCCGTACGCGCTCGTGGACAGGGTCCGCGACGCGCTCGCCGCCTCGCACGGTGCCAGGCGCGTACAGCTGTTCCTCGCCGACTACGGGTTCACTGTCCTCACCCCGTACGACCCGCTGCCGGGCAAGGAACAGCCGCTCTCCCTCTACAACAGTCCCGAGGGGCGGGCCTTCGGCAGCCAGGAACCGCGCGAGCAGCAGGTGCGGCACGGCGACGCCGTGGACCACCATCTGCCGGTGACCGTCCGTGGTGAGCGGATCGGCATCCTCTCGGTCCGGCTGCCCGGTGACCGGTCCACCCCCGAGGCCGTCGACGAGCTGACGCACGTCGCCGATCTGCTCGGGCACGAGATCCTGGTCGCCGAGCGGGACACCGACGCCTACCAGCGGGCCCGGCGGATCAGCAGGCTCACGCTCGCGGCCGAGATGCAGTGGCAGTTGCTCCCCGGGCGCGCCTGCGGCGCCGAGGAGTTCGCCATCGGCGCCCAGCTGGAGCCGGCCTACGCGATCCACGGGGACAACTTCGACTGGGCGACCGACGCGGATCAGCTGACCCTCGCCGTCACCAACGGCATGGGCGAAGGCATCCAGGCGTCCCTGCTCAGCAATCTCGCCGTAAACGCCCTGCGCAACGCCCGCCGATCGGGCCTCGACATCGCCGGTCAGGCCGCCCTCGCCGACCAGGCGATCTACGAGCAGCACCGGGGCGCGTCGCACGTGTCGACGCTGCTGATGCGTTTCGAACTGGCGACGGGCCGCGTGGAGGTCGTGGACGCGGGATCGCCGCAGCTGTGGCGCCGCCGCGGCCGGACCGTCGAGCGCGTCCCCCTCGAAGCGCAGCTTCCGCTCGGCATGTTCGAGGAGTCCCACTACGAGGCCCAGGAATTCCACGTACTGCCGGGCGACCGGCTGTTCATGGTGAGCGACGGCGTGTACGAAGCGGTCTCGCCGGAGGGTGAGGCGTACGGCGAACGGGCGCTGGCCCGCGCGATCAACTCGACGGGTCTGCTGCCCGCGGCGACGGTGCCGCGCGCCGTGCTGCGCGCGCTCGCCGAGTTCCGCAAGGCGGATACGACGGACGACGCGCTCGCGGTCTGCCTCGACTGGTTCGGCAGACCGGACGGCGAGTCGCCCACGGCTCCGCCGCTCCTCCCGTCGGACGCCGCTCCGACGTCGCCCCCGCAGAGCTGAACGGGGGGTGCGGACGCCCGTTCCGGCGCCCGCACCCCCGCTGATCAGGAACTGCCGTCCCTCACTCCTCGGAGAGCATGCCCGTGCGCAAGTTGGTCAGGATGCGCGAGAGCAGCCGGGACACATGCATCTGCGACACACCCAGCTCGGCGCCGATCTCCGACTGTGTCATCTCGCGCCCGAAACGCATCTCGACGATCCCGCGGTCGCGTTCGTCGAGCCGCCCCAGCAGCGGTGCCAGCGCGTGGAAGTCCTCGACGAGCTGCATGGCCGGATCGCACGCGCCGAGCGTGTCGGCGAAGACGCGCCCACCGACGACGGCCGGTGCTTCGTCCCCGCTGTCGGTCGGCAGATCGAGCGAACCGGCGGTGTAGCCGTTGGCGGCGACCCGCCCGTCGTTGACCTCCGCCTCGGTCAGCCCGAGATGCTCCGCCAGCTCGGCCACGGTGGGCCCGCGGTTCAGCTTGTCGCTCAGCTCGTCCTGGGCCCTGGCCAGGTCCGTACGCAACTCCTGGAGCCTGCGCGGCACATGGACGGCCCATGTGGTGTCCCGGAAGAACCGCTTGATCTCGCCGTGGATGTAGGGCACCGCGAAGGAGCTGAACTCCACCTCGCGGGAGAGGTCGAACCGGTCGATGGCCTTGATCAGACCGATCGTGCCGACCTGGAGGACGTCCTCCATGTCGCCGCTGCCCAGATTGCGGAAGCGCCGCGCCGCGTATCTGACCAGGGACTGGTTCATCTCGATCAGTGTGTTGCGGGCGTACTGGTGCTCAGGCGTGCCTTCTTCGAGGACCTGGAGCCGGTCGAAGAAGAGCTTGGACAGCGCCCGCGCGTCCTTGGGGGAGACCTTCCCCGTGTCCTCGATCCACGGAAGCTCGTCTGACAGTGTGTCTGTGTCCGTTCGGGTGATGACCGCTCCGGAGCCCATAGGGGCCGGAGCGGCGGGGGAGTGCGTACTCATCGTCACGTCATCGCCTTCGCTGGTGTGGGCGCTCTGCCGCGTTGCCACTGCCTGAGGACCCGTCCGGTCCCACCGTGGCCTAATAGTTGCCGCCTGGCAAGTGTTGCCCGGAATCCGGTCTTCTAACGGGATGCGTGAGTGAAGATCGCTTAGCATGTCGGCGGAAGGCATGGTGAGTCGTGGTACTGAAAACTTTCGGCTGGGCATTCGGATTCACCGCGCTCGGTCTGGCGGCGGCGGTGTTCTACGACGGCTGGGCCGCACTCGGGGTCGTCGCGATCCTGACCGTGCTCGAGGTCTCGCTGTCCTTCGACAACGCGGTGATCAACGCCGGAATTCTGAAGAAGATGAGCGCCTTCTGGCAGAAGATCTTCCTCACGATCGGTGTCCTCATCGCCGTGTTCGGCATGAGACTCGCCTTTCCCGTCGTCATCGTCGCGGTCACCGCCAAGCTCAGCCCCGTCAAGGCGGTGGAGTTGGCCGTCAACGACAAGGACCGCTATCAGCAACTGGTCACCGACGCCCACCCGTCGATCGCCGCCTTCGGCGGCATGTTCCTGCTGATGATCTTCCTCAACTTCATCTTCGAGGACCGCGAGATCAAGTGGCTGGGCTGGATCGAGCGCCCGCTGGCCAGGCTCGGACAGGTCGACATGCTGGCCGTCTGCCTCGCGTTGATCGTGCTGCTCGTCGCCTCCATGACGGTGGCGACCCACGCCCACCAGCACGGCGGCGAACACGCGGACAAGGCCCAGACCGTGCTCACCTCCGGACTCGCCGGCCTCGTCACCTATCTGATCGTCGGCGGGCTCTCCAGCTACTTCGAGAACCGGCTCGCCGACGAGGAGGACGCGCAGGCCGAGAAGGAGGCCGAGGCGCGGACGGCGGCCGGGCGCGGTGGCAAGGGCGGCCCCTCGCTCGTCGCCGTCACCGGCAAGGCCGCGTTCTTCATGTTCCTCTACCTCGAAGTCATCGACGCGTCCTTCTCCTTCGACGGGGTGATCGGCGCGTTCGCCATCACCAACGACATCGTGCTGATGGCACTCGGCCTCGGTATCGGCGCGCTGTACGTCAGGTCGCTGACCGTCTATCTCGTCCGCCAGGGCACCCTCGACGACTACGTCTATCTGGAGCACGGCGCGCACTACGCGATCGGCGCGCTCGCCGTGATCCTGCTCATCACCATCCAGTACCAGATCAGCGAGATCATCACCGGCCTCGTCGGGGTCGTCCTGATCGGCTGGTCCTTCTGGTCGTCGGTCCGGCGCAACCGGCGGATCGCGGCGGGCGAGGCGCGCGCGTCGGACGCCGCGTGAGCCGTACGTCGCAGGAGCCGAACGTGACCACGGAGGCGGCCCGCCGGACGACCGACGTGCTCCAGCCCCGCAACACCCTGCTCGCCGGAATGGTCGGCATAGGCGCCGCGGCGGCGGGTGACTGGACAGGCGTCCCCTGGGGGCTGCTCGGCGCGGTGTGCGCCGGGCTGGTGCCGGCCGCGTACATCGAGTGGGAGCGCGGGCGCGGCAGATGGGGCGACCGGCATGTCGTGGACCGGACCCAGCGGGCACCGATCTTCCTGGTGATCCTCGGCTCGATCGGTACCGGTGCGCTGGCGATGATCGCCGGACGGGCACCCGACGGCATCCTGATCGCGATGACCGCGCTGTGGGTGATGACGGTCGTCCTGCTGGCGGTGAACACCGTATGGAAGATCAGCGTCGACTCCGCGGTGGCGTCCGCGGTCACCGCGATGCTCGCCGCCGTCCACGATCCGTGGTGGCTCGCGGCGTACGGCCTCGTGGCCGCCGTGTGCTGGTCGCGGGTGCGGCTCGGCTACCACTCCGTCGCCCAGACGGCGGCGGGCGCCTCGCTCGGCGCGGCCACGGCGGCCGCGTTCCTGCCCTTGTAGTGGCTGTCCCGGTCACCGAACGGGCGGAAGCGCCTGTACCGGGGCAAGGTGGACGCGACGCACACGGCCGACGGAGGATTTCCATGACGAACGGCGACGCGGCGAACGGTAGGGACGCGGCACCCGCGCTCCACTGTCTGGTCACCGGCGCCACCGGCTACATCGGCGGCCGGCTCGTGCCGGAACTCCTGGACGCCGGACACCGGGTGCGCTGCCTCGCCCGTACGCCCGGGAAACTGCGCGACCACACCTGGGCGGACCGCGCCGAGGCCGTACGCGGCGACGTCACCGACGCCGAGTCCGTACGCGACGCGATGCGGGGCATCGACGTCGCCTACTACCTCGTCCACGCGCTCGGCACCGGATCCGGCTTCGAGCGGACCGACCGCGAGGCCGCTCGGATCTTCGCCGAACAGGCCCACGCCGCGGGCGTCCGGCGCATCGTCTATCTCGGCGGCCTCACCCCGGCCGGCGTACCGGAGCGGGACCTCTCACCACATCTGCGCTCCCGCGCCGAGGTCGGACACATCCTGCTCGACTCGCGGGTCCCCACCACCGTGCTGCGCGCCGCCGTCATCATCGGGTCCGGCTCGGCGTCCTTCGAGATGCTGCGCTACCTCACCGAACGCCTCCCGGTGATGGTCACACCGAGCTGGGTGCGCAGCCGTATCCAGCCGATCGCCGTCCGGGACGTACTGCGCTACCTCGTCGGCGGCGCGCGGATGCCCGCCGACGTGAACCGCTCCTTCGACATCGGCGGCCCCGACGTCCTCACCTACCTCGACATGATGCACACGTACGCCGCCGTCGCCGGGCTCCGGCGCCGGCTGATCGCACCCGTGCCCGTCCTCACGCCGACCCTCTCCAGCCACTGGATTGGCCTGGTCACGCCCGTACCCCGCTCGATCGCCCGGCCGCTCGCGGAGTCCCTGCGTCACGAAGTGGTCTGCCACGAGCACGACATCGCGGGTTACCTGCCCGACGGACCCGGCAGGCCCATCGGCTTCGAGGAGGCACTGCGCCTGGCCCTCAAACGGATCCAGGACGCCCAGGTGACCACCCGCTGGTCCTCCGCCGCCGTCCCCGGGGCGCCGAGCGACCCGCTGCCGACCGACCCCGACTGGGCGGGCGGCAGCCTCTACACCGACAATCGCGAACTGACCGTCGACGCGGGCCCCGAGGCGCTGTGGCGGGTCATCGAAGGCATCGGCGGCGAAAACGGCTGGTACTCCTTCCCGCCGGCCTGGGCCGTACGGGGCTGGCTTGACCGCCTCGTCGGCGGCGTCGGGCTGCGCCGGGGGCGCCGTGACGCCGCACGGCTGCGGGTCGGTGACTCGCTGGACTTCTGGCGCGTCGAGGAGATCGAACCGGGCCGGCTGCTGCGGCTGCGCGCGGAGATGCGGCTGCCCGGACTCGCCTGGCTGGAGATGCGCGTCGAGCAGGGCGAGCGCGGCCGTACCCGCTACCGGCAGCGCGCCGTGTTCCATCCGCGCGGGCTGCTGGGACACGCGTACTGGTGGAGCGTCGCTCCGTTCCACGCCGTCGTGTTCGGCGGTATGGCGCGCAATATCGCGCAGGCCGCGGGTGCGGACCGTCCGGAGACCGAGGACGAACCGGCGGCGGGGCGGGCCGGGTAGACGGCCCCAACTCCCCCGCGCGCAAGGGCTTTACGGGTCCGTCGCGCGGCGGTAACTTCCTTTCTGCAAGAGCTTGCAGCAACATTCCGGCACAACTTCCATGCCGGACCGTGCTGTTCAGCCGACCCCTGAGGCGCGTCAGGGTCCCGGCCGCCGCGGTCGTGACCGTGGCACCTCTCCGCAGGAGTCCTGGATGACGCGCGACTCGCACCCGCTCCACCCTCAACCTCACCGGCTCAGACGCCCCTTGGCCGCGGCGACCGCCGCCGTCGGTCTGCTGGGGCTCCTCAGCGCCGTACCCGACACCGCGAACACGGCATCGATGCCCGTCGCCGCCGCCGAGACCACGGCGACGGTCTTCTACTACACGAAGACCAAGAACTGGTCGGCGTACAACCTCCATTACGCCCCGGACGGCGGCGACTGGACCGTCGTGCCCGGAGTCCGGATGGAGGCCGCCTGCACGGACTGGGTGAAGAAGACGGTCACCCTCGGCGCCGCGCCCGGACTCAAGGCCACCTTCAACGACGGAGCCGGGGTCTGGGACAACAACGCCGGGAAGAACTACGACCTGGGCAGCGGGAACATCACCGTCAAGGACGGCGTCGTGGCCCACAGCGACCCGTGCGCCGACACCGGACCGGACCCGGACCCCGGCGAGGGCAACACGGCCGACGTCTACTACGCGACGGCGAACGTCGGCTGGACCACCACCAACCTGCACTATCAGCCCGACGGCGGCGCCTGGACCCCGGTCCCGGGCGTCGGCATGGAGCCCGCCTGCACCGGCTGGGTGCGCAGGACCGTGGACCTCGGCGCCGCCACCGGGATGCGGGCCACGTTCAACAACGGCAACGGCGTGTGGGACAACAACAACGGCAAGGACTACACCGTCCCGGCCGGACTGAGCACCGTCAGGAACGGCACCGTCACCAAGGACGCCGACGACCCCTGCGCGGCCGAGCCGCCGGACACCCGGGCCCCGACCGTACCGGCGAAGGTGACCGCGAAGGCGGACGGCGTCGCCGTCGTCCTCACCTGGGAACCGTCCGAGGACGACCGGGGAGTGACGAAGTATCAGGTCACCCGCACCGGCGGCACGAAGGGCACGGTCGTCACCGACGTCGGCTCCACGGTGCTCTCCGACGCGAACCTGGAGGAGCGGACCACCTACCGCTACACGGTCAGGGCGGCCGACGCGGCGGGCAACATCTCCGCTGCGTCCACGGCGGCCGAGGCCACCACCGGCGACCGGCCACCCGCCGCCGATCCGGGAAAGCCACTGGGCACCGACCCGCGCAAGGACCCCATCTACTTCGTCCTCACCGCCCGCTTCAACGACGGCGACGCGAGCAACAACCGCGGCGGCAACCAGCACGTGAAGTCCGGCAACGCCGCGAACAACGACCCCATGTTCCGGGGGGACTTCAGAGGGCTCGTCGACAAGCTCGACTACATCAAGGCCCTCGGCATGTCGGCGATCTGGATCACCCCCGTCGTCCTCAACCGGTCCGACTACGACTACCACGGCTATCACGGCTACGACTTCTACAAGGTCGACCCGCGACTGGAGTCCGCCGGCGCCTCCTACCAGGACCTCATCAACGCGGCCCACGCCAAGGGCATGAAGATCTACCAGGACGTCGTCTACAACCACTCCTCGCGCTGGGGCGCGAAGGGCCTGTACACCCCGACCGTGTACGGCGTCCGGGACCAGGACTGGTCCTGGTACTACGACGAGAAGAGCGACGGGTTCGAGTACGACGGCCTGACCGTCGAGCCCAAATCCGGGAAGTCCTACTACAACGGCGACCTGTGGTCGACGGCCGAACCGTCCGGCAACACCTGCGTCGACTGGGGCAAACCCACCCAGCACACCTCGCCCGAGGGCTACCGCATCTACAACTGCCAGTGGCCCAGCCCCACTTCGGGCATGTTCCCGAAGGCGTACTACCACAACTGCTGGCTCGGGAACTGGGAGGGCGAGGACTCCCGCTCCTGCTGGCTGCACGACGACCTCGCCGACCTCAACACCGAGTCCGCGCCCGTCCAGAACTATCTGATCGGCGCGTACGACAAGTACATCGACATGGGCGTGGACGGCTTCCGCGTCGACACCGCCGTACACATCCCGCGCACCACCTTCAACCGCCGCTTCCTGCCCGCCATCCAGGAGCGCGTCACGCGGAAGCACGGCGCCGAGGCCGCCAAGAACTTCTTCGTCTTCGGCGAGGTCGGCGCGTTCGTCAACGACAAGTGGAACCGCGGCTCGGTCAACCACTCCGCGCAGTTCTTCACCTGGAAGGAGCGCAAGGAGTACGCCGCGGACGACGCGAAGGCCGCACTGGAGATGTACGAGTACGAGAACCAGGCGGGCGTGGCCGCACAGCCCACCTCCACCAACGCGTTCCTCGACGGCAACGCCTACCACACCCCCGACCGCAGCCGGTTCTCCGGCATGAACATCATCGACATGCGGATGCACATGAACTTCGGTGACGCCGGCAACGCCTTCCACAACGGCAAGGACTCCGACGACTCCACCAACGACGCCACCTACAACGTCGTCTACGTGGACAGCCACGACTACGGACCCAACAAGAGCGCCGAACGCTACACCGGCGGCACGGACGCGTGGGCCGAGAACATGTCCCTGATGTGGACCTTCCGCGGCATCCCCACCCTCTACTACGGATCGGAGATCGAGTTCCAGAAGGGCAAGAGGATCGACTGCGGGCCCTCCTGCCCGCTGGCGACCACCGGCCGCGCCTACTACGGCGGCCATCTGGCCGGTGACGTCAAGGCGTCCGAATTCGGCAAGGCCGACTCCGCCACCGGAGAGGTCGCCACGACCCTGGCCAAGCCGCTCGTCAGACACCTCCAGCGGCTGGGCGACATCCGGCGGAGCGTGCCGGCCCTCCAGATGGGCCAGTACTCGACCGACGGCATCACCGGCCAGATGGCCTTCAAGCGCCGCTACACCGACGCCGCCTCGGGGACGGACAGCTTCGCCCTCGTCACGGTCACCGGCGCGGCGAAGTACACCGGAATCCCGAACGGCACCTACCGGGACGCCGTCACGGGCGACACCCGCACGGTGACGGGCGGCACGCTCGACGTCCCGGCGCCCGGCAAGGGCAATCTGCGCGTGTACGTCCTCGACCTCGGCGGCGCGAACGCGGCCCCGGGCAGGATCGGGACCGCCGGTCCGTATCTGAAGTGAGCGGTACGCCCGAGCGGGGCGGACACGCCCCGCTCGGGCACACCCGCGCCCGTCCAGGATGCGGCCGGTGATTGACCGGGTTCGGCCGGCGCGGTTACGTTGCCCGGCATGCAGCGATCCGCGCACCTGACGACGAGAGGTCACATCGATCTCAAGCGTGTGTGCTCCGCGGCGTGTCGCCAGGGCTGACGTCACCACGCCCACGCGGTCCGGCCGACCCTCGACGGGACATGTCCCCGAGGTCGCCGCCGCTGCCATCCAGGATCTGGAAGACACCCGTGAAGAAGCCGCCGGTGCCCGTCCCCCGCCGACCCACCCCGCTGCGCCGCGCGGACATCCCGCCGGCCACCGCACCGCCACGCCGCGCGCCCGGCACGAAGACCGTGCTGAACGCCGTCCTCGACCACGGCCCGGTCGCCCGCAGCACCGTCGCACGCCTCACCGGACTGTCCCCGGCGTCCGTCACCGGGCACAGCGCGCACCTGCTGGCCCGGGGGCTGATCCGGGAGAGCCCGGAGACCACCGGGCCGCGCGGCCTCGGCCGTCCGCACGTCCCCGTGGACATCGACACCGGCCGCCATCTGGTCGCGGGCGCGCACATCGCCGTCACCAACTCGACCCTGTCCCTGATGGATCTGCGCGGCCGGATCGTCGCCGAGGACCGGCGGCCGCACGAGGACATCCGTCCGCGGCCGGGCGCGGTGCTGGACTCCCTCGCCGAGCGGCTGCCCCGGCTGGTGTCCGCGCACGCGGGCGGCCGTTCGGTGCTGGCCCTCGGCGTGGCGACCGGCCACCGGGTGGACCCCGGCGCCGGGGTGATCGTCCGCCATCCCCAACTGGGCTGGCGGAACGTGGCCGTACGGGACCACCTCGCCGACGCGACCGGGCTGCCGGTCCATGTGGACAGCCACGCAAGGGCGTTGGCGCGCGCCGAGCAACTGGTCGGCGAGGCGTCGACGCGCGGGAGCGCCGTCCTGCTGTTCGTCGGCGCGGTGGTGGACGCCGCGTTCGCCACCGCCGGAGAGGTGCACCTCGGGCCCCGGCACGGCGCGGGAAGCATCGCGCATCTGCCTGTCGGCGGCGACGGCAGCCTCGAATCGGAGGTCTCCGAGCAGGCGATGGTGCGCCTCGCGGCCGAACAGGGCGTCCCCGTACCGTCGTTCCCCGCCCTGCTGGAGCGGGCGGTGGCGGGGGAGGCCCGCGCGCTGGAGTTGTTCCGCCGCAGGGCCCGGCTCGTGGGCCGGGCCGTGGCACTGCTGCTGGACATGTTCGACCCCGAGGTAGTGGTGGTGGTCGAGCCGGGCACCGGTCTGCTTCCGCACTGCCTGGACGATCTTCGGACGGAGGTCGCGAGACGCTCCCTCGTCTGCGACGACCCCGAACAGGCCGTCGTGGCAAGCAGTTTCACGGGCGGTGTGCTGTCCACGGCGGGGGCGGCGGTCGCGCTGGGCGCGCTGTACGCGGATCCACTGGGGCCCTGGCCCGAGCTGACGAACGTGTCCTGACCGGTGAGCGGTCCCGTCCCGACCGGCGAGTCGCTTCGAGTTAATTCAGGAAGTTGCATTGTTGACCCGGCCCGTACGTGCGCAGGACAATCAATTCATGACCATTCGGCAGCGGATCCCGCGTTACGTGCCCTGCCCCTGTTGTCGCGCCTGAATTCTCCTCGCGCCACGGTCCACCGATGAATTCACCGGCGATCGCGTCCGGCCCGCCTCGCGCGCCCCGAAACGCGTAGTACCGAAACGCGTAGTACCGACTCGTCCCACGGCTCCGTGTGTGGCCACCGCATGCCCTTTTCCGCTGCTTCCACCTCTCTTTCTGGGGGAGACGTTGACTGTCACCGTGTCGTCGCATCTCGTTTCGGGTATCGCCCCGGAGCGTTTCAAGAAAGTGTTCCGCCGATATCCGGCCGGAGTGGTCGTGGTCACCGCCGACGCCGGCCTCGGTCCGGTCGGTTTCACCGCCACCTCGCTCACGTCCCTCTCCCTCTCCCCACCGCTCGTGTCGTTCGGTATCGCCCTCACCGGCTCGTCCTGGCCGACGATCGAGCGCGCCTCCTCGGTCGTCGTGAACTTCCTCGGTGCCGAACAGGAGCCGCTGGCACGGACGTTCGCCACCAGCGGCATAGACAGGTTCGCCGCGCCGACGGCCTGGCGGCGGCTGCCGGAGGGGGAGCCCGTGCTCGACGGCGTGGCCGGCTGGCTGCGGCTGAGCATCCAGCAGATCGTCCCGGCCGGTGACCACCGGATCGTCGTGGGCCGCGTCGAGGACGCCGCGCACGACGACGGCCGGCGCCCGCTGCTGTTCCACGACGGCCGGTACCTCGCGCTCTGAGCGTCGCGAACACCCGGCACCGAACACCCGGCACCGAGCACCCGGCACCAAGCGTCGCCACTCACGCACCCGTCACCCCGCCCCAGGAGAAGAAGACCCATGTCACGCGACCCGGACCGCAAGCCCCTGCACCTCAACGCCTTCCTGATGACCGTCGGCCACCACGAGGCCGCCTGGCGGCTCCCGCAGAGTCCCGCCGACGGCACGGACGTCGAGCACTACAAGAACCTGGCCCGCATCGCCGAGCGCGGCAGACTCGACTCGCTCTTCCTCGCCGACGGCCCCGCCCTGCACGGCGACCCGGGCCGCCGGCCCGCCAGCATTCTGGAACCCACCGTGCTGCTCACCGCACTGGCCGGCGTCACCAGCCGGATCGGCCTCATCGCCACCGCGTCCACCAGCTACAACGAGCCGTACAACCTCGCCCGCAGGTTCGCCTCCCTCGACCATGTCTCGGGCGGTCGCGCCGGCTGGAACATCGTCACCACGGCGGGCGCCGACGCCGCCCGCAACTTCGGCCTCGACGACACCCCACCCCACCACGAGCGCTATCTGCGGGCGGCCGAGTTCATCGACGTGGCCACGAAACTGTGGGACAGCTGGGCCGACGACGCGGTGGTGGCCGACAAGGCACGCGGTGTGTACGCGCTCGCCGAACGCGTCCGCCGGATCGAGCACCGCGGCCCCCACTTCCGGGTCGACGGGCCGCTGAACGTACGCCGCTCCCCGCAGGGTCACCCCCTGCTCGTACAAGCCGGGTCCAGCGAGGACGGCAAGGACTTCGCGGCGCGCTACGCGGAGGCCGTGTTCACCGCACAGCAGACCCTGGAGGAGGGCGTCGCCTTCTACAAGGACGTCAAGCAGCGCGCGGCGGCCCTCGGCCGTGACCCGGACGGCATCAAGATCCTGCCGGGGATCGTGCCGGTCATCGGCGACACGGAGGCCGACGCCCTGGAACTGGACGCCGAGCTGGACCGGCACATCGTCCCCGAGTACGCCCGGCGTCAACTGGCGAACTTCCTCGGCGTGCCCGCCGAGCGGCTGGTCCTCGACGAGGAACTGCCCGACGACATCCCCACCGAGGACGAGATCCAGGGGGCCAAGAGCCGCTTCACCCTGGTCGTGGAGCTCGGCAGACGAGAGCGCCTGACGGTACGTCAACTCATCGGCAGGCTCGGCGGTGGCCGCGGGCACCGCACCTTCGCGGGCACGGCGGAGCAGGTCGCCGACACGATCGAGCACTGGTACGACAGCGGCGCGGCCGACGGCTTCAACATCATGCCGGCGCTGCTCCCCTCCGGTCTGGAGGTCTTCGTCGACCAGGTCGTGCCGATCCTCCAGGAGCGTGGCCTGTTCCGCACCGAGTACACCGGTACGACGCTGCGCGAGCACTACGGGCTGGAGCGCCCGGCCAACCGGCTGTTCGACCCGGTGGGTGGCTGATCGGGGTGAGGGGGCGGCTCACCGGGCACGGCCCGGCCCGGAGCCGTACGCGATACTGCGCACATGCGCATTTCAGCCAGAGCGGACTATGCGGTACGTGCCGCGCTGGAGCTCACCACGTCCCCCGACGACGCCCCGTTGAAGGCGGAGGCGATCGCCGCCGCCCAGGACATCCCTCACAAGTTCCTCGAAGGCATCCTCAACGACATGCGCCGCGGCGGGCTCGTGGTGAGCCGGCGCGGCGGCAACGGCGGATACCGGCTGGCCAGGCCCGCGAACTCCATCACGGTCGCCGATGTCATCCGGGCGGTGGACGGACCCCTCGTCTCGGTGCGCGGGGTCCGACCGCCGGAGCTTTCCTACAGCGGGCCCGCCGAGTCGCTGCTGCCGCTGTGGATCGCGGTGCGGGCGAATGTCCGCCAGATTCTGGACGTGGTGACGCTGGCGGACGTCGCCTCGGCCGGGCTGCCGGACGACGTGTCCGCCCTTGCGGCGGACCCGGAAGCCTGGACGAACCCCTGAAATGACCGGGACGGCCCGAGGGCCGCCCCACCCCGGTTTCGCTGACCGGAACGCGAGTCCACCATATGAACACGCACTTGGGGCAGGGATGACTCCGTGCCAGTATTCCTACTAATCCAGTGGGAAACCTAGGGATGTTGGAGGTGGCCGGCACCGTGCCGACGAAACCCGTGGTCCGAACCGCTGCCCTGCGCAAGCCCCCCGTGGCCGACGACGCGATGTGGCCGCGCGTCACGCGGGAGGTGGCCGACGACCTCGCCGCCGACGCGATCGCCCGTGATCGGGCCGGCAAGCCGCCGTACGACGAGGTGGCTCGGCTGCGCGAAGCCGGTCTGCCCGCGCTCCTGACGCCGCCCCCGCCCCTCGGCCGGGCCGGTACGGCCTCCGACGGTGGCGGCGAGAGCGGCGCCGACTGGCGCACGGCCACCGCCGTGATCCGCGAGATCGCGGCGGCCGACGGCTCCATCGGCGAACTCATCGCCCGGCACTACGTGCTGTCCTGGAGCAGCCGCTTCTTCGGCGCGTCGGACGATACGGCCGAAGCCCCCGCCGTCGGCGACGGTCTGCTCCTCGGCGGCGGCACCGACCTGCCGGAACTGGAGAGCGGCCCCGGACTCACCCTCGCCCCGGCCGGCTCGGGCTATCTCCTCAACGGCCGCAGGACCATCGCCGCCGGTGTCACCGTCGCCGACCGGCTGGTCGTCGGGGCGACCTCCACGCACACCGGCGAGCTGCTGGTCGCGCTGGTGAACCCGGCCCACCCCGGCGTACTCGCCGGCACCGACGACGACCGGCTCGGCCAGCGCCTCACCGGTGCGGGCAGCGTCGACTTCGACAACGTGCCCGTGGACGCGGGCCACATCCTCGGCGCGACACCGCGCGACGAGCACGCGGTCTCCGCCTTCACCGCGCTCGCGCCGCTCGCCCTGCGCCTCGTCCTCAGCCATGTCGCCCTGGGCATCGCCGAGGGCGCCCTCGCCGAGGCCCGCGACGTCAGCCGGGCGGTACTGCCCGCACCGCGCTCCGAGGCAGCGGGCGCGACCACCTACGCCGTACGGCCCAGCGGCGACCCGTATCTCCTGCTCGCCTACGGGGAGTTGGCGACCGCCGCGCACACCGCCGCCGCCGTCGTGGAACGCGCGACGGACGCCCTGCAACAGGGCCTGATCACCGGGCGTGACCTCGGCATGGACGAGCGCGCCGAGATCGCCGTCCTGGTCGCGGCGGCCGAGGCCGTCACCAGCAGATCCGCGGTCGACATCACCACACGCATCCTCGAACTCACCGAAGCGGCAACGTCGTTCGACGGCGGACCGGCGCTCGACAGATTCTGGCGCAACGCCCGCGCGCTGACCGCGCAGAGCTCACCCACCCACCGCCTGCGCGACATCGGCGACCACTACCTCAACGGAACGCACCCGCCCTTCACGGCCCGTTCCTAGGGCCTGTCGTTTGGATCAAACCGGTGGCCGTCCGGGCCGGGGAAGCCTCCAGCGTCGACACCAACCGGCCCAGCGACTCGGTGAGTTCGTCCTCCTCGACCGTCATCGGCAGCCGTGACCAGTCGTCGCGGATCTCCCGGTCCAGCCGGGACCACAACGCGCGCCCGCCGTCGGTCAGATACGCCAGGATCCGGCGGCGGTCGAGCGGGTCGACACGGCGGTGGACGAGATTCTGGTCGACCAACTGGTCGACGAGTTTGGTGAGCGTCGGCGGCGGCAGGAACACGCAGTCCGCCACCGCGCTCATGCGGTGGCCCTGTCCGTCCGAGAGCAGCGACAGCACGCGCCAGGCGTCGACCGAACAGCCGGCGGCGTCCAGCACGGTGCGCAGCCGGCGCAGTACCAGCCGCTCGGCACCGGTCAACAGGCGTACCAGGTCGTGGGGTTGACGCGCAGAGGGCATGGGCCGCTCGCTCCTCGGTCCGGTGGCCGGTCCATCGTACAAAGTGTGGACGGACGCTCCGCGTTCCACAGGGCGGACAGCACGGAGATCCCCGGCCGGACCGGGCAATCATGGGGCGATGCGCCGGTCCATCTGGCACGCCGACGACACGTCGATCGGCGTCGCGCTCGTCCACCCCATGCGGGGGCCCGCCGGGATCTTCGGCCCCGCCTGCGGGCTCTGCGCGCAGCTCGCCGCCGACGAGGTCAACCGCAACGGCGGCGTCCTCGGCCGGGAGCTGCGCCTCGTCCCGGTGGACGGCGGCGCCCCGCCGCACCGGGTGGCGGACGAGGTGGAGACCCTGGTGGCGAGTGGCGCGGTGCACGGCGTGACCGGCTGGCACATCTCCTCCGTACGGCAGGTCCTCGCGCCCCGCATCGCCCACCGGGTGCCGTACGTGTACACGGCGCTGTACGAGGGCGGCGAGCGCACAGACGGCGTCTATCTGACGAGTGAGACCCCCGCCGCGCAACTGCGCCCGGCGATGCGGTTGCTGGCGGACGAGCGGCGTATCAGGCGTTGGTACGTGGTCGGGAACGACTACGTGTGGCCGCGCCGCACCGCGCTGGCCGCGCACGGCTACGCACGCGAGAGCGGGGGAGTCGTCTGCGGCGAGACGTATCTCCCGCTGGGCACCGAGGAGTTCGGCCCCGTACTGCGGGCGATCGAGCGGTCGGCCGCCGACGGCGTACTGATGCTGCTCGTCGGCAGCGACGCCGTCCGTTTCAACCGCGCCTTCGCCTCGGCCGGACTCCCGGTACGCGCGCCGCGCCTGAGCACCCTCATGGACGAGAACATGCTGCTGGCCAGCGGCGCCGACGCCACCACCGACCTGTACAGCGCCGCCGGCTTCTTCGCCTCCCTCGCCAACCAGGACACCCTCGACTTCCACGGGCTGTACGCCCGCAGGTTCGGCATCGAGGCGCCCCTGCCCGGCAGCCTCGGCGAGTCCTGCTACGAGGGAGTGCTGCTGCTCGCGGCCCTGGTGGAGCGGGCCCGCACCCTCGATGTGACGGCGATCGGCGCGGGCGCCGACAAGGTGTCGTACGAAGGGCCGCGCGGACACCTGCGGCTGCGCCGGCGCCATGTCAGCCAGCGCATCTATCTCGCGCGGGCCGACGGACTGGACTTCGACGTGCTGACCGAGCTGCGGCCGGACCGGCAGGACCACCGGCCGCACTGACCGGCGCGCCAACCAGGAGCGCCCATAGTCGAGTTACTTCCTGCGGGAAGTATTAATTGCCGTGAAACAACGGGGAAACCGCGCCCCCCGAGGCTCGTTGCCGTCAACGCAACCCGCACTTCACGGCCCCCGTCCGGGGGCGAGGAGGCTTCGATGCCCGCTTCCCGCGCGATCCGAACAGCCTTGAGCTGTACGGCACTTGTCACCACCACCGCACTGGTACTGACCGGCTGCGGCGCCAAGACGGGTGACGCGTCGGCCGAGGGCAAGGGCGTCGAGGCCGACGTCTCGGGCAAGACCGTCAAGGTCGGTCTGCTCAACTCGCTCTCCGGCACGATGGCCATCAGCGAGGTCACCGTACGCAACGCGCTCAATCTCGCCATCGGGGAGATCAACGCGGACGGCGGCGTGCTGGGCAAACAGGTAAAGGCGATCAGCGAGGACGGCGCGTCCGACTGGCCGACGTTCGCGGAGAAGTCCGAGAAGCTGATCCGGGAGGACCGTGTCGCCGCGGTCTTCGGCTGCTGGACGTCCGCGAGCCGCAAGGCCGTCAAGCCGGTGTTCGAGAAGAACGGCGCGCTGCTGTTCTACCCCGTCCAGTACGAGGGCCTGGAGCAGTCGCCCAACATCTTCTACACCGGCGCCACCACCAACCAGCAGATCGTGCCGGCGCTCGACTATCTGAAGAAGCAGGGCAAGAAATCCCTCTACCTGGTCGGCAGCGACTACGTCTTCCCGCGCACCGCCAACAAGATCATCAAGGCGTACGCGAAGGCCAACGGAATGACGGTGGCCGGCGAGGACTACGCGCCGCTCGGCTCGACCGAGTTCAGCAGCATCGCGGGCAAGGTGAAGTCCGCCAAGGCCGACGCCGTCTTCAACACCCTCAACGGCGACAGCAACGTGGCCTTCTTCAAGGAGTACAAGTCCTCCGGCCTCACCGCGGCCACCATGCCCGTCGTCTCGGTCTCGATCGCCGAGGAAGAGGTCAAGTCGATCGGCGCCCCGTACCTGAAGGACCAGCTCACCTCCTGGAACTACTACCAGACCACCGAATCCCCGGCGAACACCGCCTTCGTCAAGGCGTACAAGGCCGAGTACGGCCAGGACAAGCCCACATCGGACCCCATGGAGGCCGCGTACACCTCGGTCCATCTGTGGAAGGCCATGGTCGAGAAGGCCGGCTCCTTCGACGTCGACAAGGTGCGCGAGGCGTCCGACGGCATCACCTTCGACGCCCCCGAGGGCAAGGTCACCGTGGACGGTGCGACACAGCACATCCACAAGACCGCGCGTATCGGCAGGATCGGCCCCGACGGGCTGATCACCGAGGTCTGGAAGTCCGAGGGACCGGTCAAGCCGGACCCGTTCCTCAAGGGCTACGACTGGGCCGCGGACCTGTCATGACGGTGATCATCGGTCAGCTGTTCATCGGCATCAGCATCGGCGCCGTACTGCTGCTCATCGCGCTCGGACTCTCCCTGACCTTCGGGCAGATGAACGTCATCAACATGGCGCACGGCGAATTCATCATGGCCGGCGCCTACACCGCCTATGTCGTCCAGCAGACCGTCAGCAGCGCCGGAGTGTCCCTGCTCGTCGCCCTGCCGGCGGCCTTCCTCGTCGCGGGCGCGCTGGGCGTCCTGCTGGAGATGCTGCTCATCAGACGCCTCTACGAGCGGCCCATGGACACGCTCCTCGTCACCTGGGGCGTCTCGCTGATCCTCCAGCAACTCGCCCGTGACATCTTCGGCGCGCCCAACGTGCAGACCCGCGCGCCCGATTGGCTCACCGGTCACACCACGCTGTACGAGTCCGGCGGCGACAGCCTCACCCTCGCCAACAGCCGCCTGTTCATCCTCGCCCTCGCGATCGCCGCGGTGGTCGGCATCACGCTGCTGCTGCGGCTGACCCCGCTCGGCCGCCGCATCCGCGCGGTCGTGCAGAACCGCGATCTGGCGAAGGTGTCCGGACTCGCCACCGCGCGGGTGGACCGTACGACGTTCTTCATCGGGTCCGGTCTCGCCGGCCTCGCCGGTGTCGCGCTGACACTGGTCGGCCCCATCGGCCCGACCATGGGCACCAACATCATCATCGACGCCTTCCTCGTCGTGGTCGTCGGCGGCATCGGCCAGCTCAAGGGGAGCGTCATCGTCGCCTTCGCACTCGGGATGCTCCAGTCCGTCATGGAGTACTCGACCACCGTCAGCATCGCCAAGGTCGTGGTCCTCGTCGCCATCGTCGCGTTCCTCCAATGGCGCCCCCAAGGCCTGTTCACCCTGCGCACCCGGAGCCTGGCATGACTGACCGGACCGGCACGAAGCGGCTGCGCGCCGCCGCGATCCTGGCCCTCGGGGCACTCGCGCTCTTCGGCCTCGCCCCCGCGCTCCTCAGCGACTTCCGGCTCTCGCTCCTCGCGAAGTACCTCTGCTTCGCGATCGTCGCCGTCGGCATCTGCCTCGCCTGGGGCCGCGGCGGACTCCTCACGCTCGGCCAGGGAGTCTTCTTCGGCCTCGGCGGCTACGCCATGGCCATGCACCTCAAACTCGCCGACGCCGGGCCCGGCGAACTCCCGGACTTCATGCAGCTGTACGGACAGGTCGACCAACTGCCCTGGTGGTGGCGGCCGTTCGAGAACCCGGTCTTCGCGCTGGCGGCGACCGTCCTGCTGCCGATGGCCGTCGCCACGCTGCTCGGCGTACTCATCTTCCGGCGCCGGGTGCGCGGCGCGTACTTCGCCATCCTCAGCCAGGCGCTCGCCGTCGCCATGGTCATCCTGCTCGTGGGCCAGCAGGGCACCACGGGCGGCACCAACGGCCTCACCGACATCCAGGGATTCTTCGGCTACGACCTGGACGACCCCGTCAACCAGCGGATGGTCTACTTCGTCATCGCCGCCGTGCTGCTGATCCTGATGATCCTGGTCCGTCAGCTCATCCACAGCCGCTACGGCGAACTCCTGGTCGCCGTACGGGACTCCGAGGAACGTGTACGGTTCCTCGGCTACGACCCGGCCAACGTGAAGCTCTTCGCGTACGTCGTCGCCGCGGGCGCCGCCGGTCTCGCGGGCGCCCTCTTCGTCCCCGCGGTCGGGATCATCTCGCCCGCCCTCATCGGCATCGTCCCGTCGATCGAGTTCGTCATCGGCGCGGCGCTCGGCGGGCGCGCGTCGCTGGTCGGCGCCGTGCTCGGCGCGATCGCCGTGGCCTGGGCGAAGACCGCGCTCTCGGAGGAGTTCCCGGCGGCCTGGACCTACGCCCAAGGGCTGCTGTTCGTGCTGGTGGTCGGCTTCCTGCCGGGCGGGCTCGCGTCCCTCGCCGCGTTGCTCAAACGCCGCTCGGCCGCACCGGAGACGCCACCCGTCGCACCGGGGGCGCCACCGACCACACCGTCCGCCGTACCCGCCGCACCGGAGGTGACCTCATGACGGGGACGACGACACCCGACGTCCTGCTCAGCATCCGCGACCTGCGGGTCTCCTTCGACGGATTCACCGCGGTCGACGGGGTCGACCTCGATGTCGCAAGGGGCGACATCCGCTTCCTCATCGGCCCGAACGGTGCGGGCAAGACCACCCTCGTCGACGCCGTCACCGGCCTCTCCCGGGCGAGCGGATCGGTCGAGTTCGACGGCCGGCAACTGCTCGGGCGCAGCGTCCACCGCATCGCCCGCACGGGCATCGGCCGGACCTTCCAGACCGCCACCGTCTTCGAGCGGCTGACCGTGGAACAGAACCTGGACATCGCCGCCGGTGCCGGCCGCTCGGCCCTGACGCTGCTGCGCAGACGCCGGTCCACACCACAGAGCGTCCTGCGCGCCCTGGAGGAGATCGGTCTCACCGCGCAGCGTGACAAGCTCGCCGGAGTGCTCGCGCACGGTCAGAAGCAGTGGCTGGAGATCGGCATGCTGCTGGTTCAGGACGCCCGGCTGCTGTTGCTGGACGAGCCGGTGGCCGGGATGAGCCACGAGGAACGGGAAGCCACGGGGCTGCTTCTCCAGAAGGTGAGCCGCGACCGGACCGTGGTCGTCATCGAGCACGACATGGACTTCATGCGCTCCTTCGCCCGCACCGTCAGCGTCCTGCACGCCGGGCGGGTGCTGAGCGAGGGGACCGTCGAGCAGGTCCAGGCGGACCCCGGGGTCCAGGAGGTCTACCTCGGGCACGCGCCCGTCACCGACACCGGTGCCACCGGGGTTCCCGTACCCCCGCGGACGCCCGCCGCGCAGGAGGCATGATGCTGGAGATCGAGAACGTCCGGGCCGGCTACGACCGCAGCTCCGTCCTGCACGGTGTGTCCCTCACCGTTCCCGCCGACGGGGTGGTGGCCGTGCTGGGACACAACGGCGCGGGCAAGACCACCCTGCTGCGCACCGCGATCGGCCTCCTCGGACCGCAGGGGGGAACCGTGCGGCTCGACGGCGAGGACATCACGCGCCTGGCGCCGCACGAGCGGGTCGCCCGGGGCATGGCCTACGTACCGCAGGGCCAGCAGTGCTTCCAGCAGTTGACCGCCGGGGAGAACCTTCAGCTCGTCGCCGACGGCCGGCGCGGCGGCAAGGCGTCCATGGCCGCCGCGCTGGACCTCTTCCCCGCGCTCCGCGGGCTCCTCGGCCGCCGGGCCGGGCTGCTGTCCGGCGGCCAGCGGCAGCAACTGGCCATCGCCCGCGCCTTGATCACCGAACCGCGTCTGCTGCTCCTCGACGAGCCCACCGAGGGCATCCAGCCGTCGGTGGTCGCCGAGATCGAGGAGACCGTGCTGCGGCTGAGCGCGGCGGGCGGGCTCTCCGTACTCCTCGTCGAACAGCACGTCGGCTTCGCGCTGCGCGCCGCCGAGCACTACTACGTGCTGGAGTCCGGCCGGGTCACCTCCACCGGCGCGGGCGGCGTGGCCGCGCAGCGGGACGTACGGGAGGCGCTGAGCGTGTGAGCCCGCGCTCCGCGCCCACCGATGGGGCAATCCCGCCGGTGCGGGTCCGCATGGGGTCGGATGGCGGGCGTCATCGATAGACGCCCCCGTCTCCGGCGTGGTGTCCCTGAACTCCGGAGCCGGAGCCGGGACACGTACGGGGCCGAGCGGGGGCCTCACCCGTGGGAGCCCTGTTGAAGCTCAGACATGTCGCCGCCGCACTGGTCGGATCCGTAGCGATCGCCGTCGCGGCGGCGGCGCCCTCATCCTCGTCGTCTCCCTCCATCTCCGTCACGGCGGGCTCCGCCCGCACCTCGGCGGCCGCCCCCAACGCCGGCCTGGCGAGTTTCTCCGCCGCGTTCGCCCGGTCGCAGGCCGCCCCCGAGATGTCACCGCCCGGCGCCAACGACTGGGCGTGCGAGCCGAGCGCCGCGCACCCGCGGCCCGTCGTGCTGATCCACGGCACCTGGGCGAACGCGTACGCCAACTGGTCAGGGCTGTCACCTGTTCTGAAGCAGGCCGGCCACTGCGTCTACGCCCTGAACTTCGGCGCACCCGACGGCGACGTGTTCAAGGGAAGGGGCCACATCCCCGAGTCCGCCAAGGAGGTGGCCGTCTTCGTCGACAAGGTCCTGAACGCCACCGGCGCCGACAAGGTCGATCTGGTCGGACACTCGCAGGGCGGTGGGCTGCTGCCGCGCTGGTACCTGAAGTTCGAAGGGGGCGCTGCGAAGACCCACCGCCTGGTGGGCATCGCCCCGAGCAACCACGGCACCACGGCGTCGGGCATGGCGTCCCTGGCCAGGTCGCTGCGCGTGCTGGACACCGCGGCGCAGATGGCCGGGCTGGCGGCCAAGGACCAGACGATCGGTTCCGACGTCAACGCCCGCCTGGACGCCGGCGGCGACACCGTGCCGGGCGTCCGCTACACGACCGTCGTCACGCGCACCGACGAGGTGGTCACCCCCTACCGCCAGCAGTACCTCAAGGCGGGCACCGACGCTCCGGTGGACAATCTGGACCTCCAGGACGCGTGTTCGGTCGACATGAGCGCGCACCTGGGTATCGCCTACAGCACGGTCATGTACCGGCTGGTCCTCAACGCCCTCGACCCGGCGAACCCCCGCACCGCGAACTGCCTCAGCTGAGCGCGGTCACCGGCCGGGGGCGGCGCAAAACGGATGTACGGCCGGAGGCCGTCGGCGGCACCATGGGGCGCATGACCCCACCGACGCGACCTCCGGCCCGGCCCCGTACCGCTCCGTCCGGAACAGCCGCACCCGCCGCACCATCCGCTCCCTCGGCTGCCGCCGCGCGCAGGAGCCTCGAAGGGCTCGCGCTCGGCGACGCCTTCGGCGAGCGCTGGTTCCCGCTCTTCCGTGACCGGTCGCGGGCGTACGCGGAGATCAGGGCGCGCGTCACGCCGAGCGAGCCGCGATGGCACTGGACCGACGACACTGCGATGGCGCTGGCCGTCCAACGGGTCCTCGACCAGGGCGGCTTCATCGATCAGGACCGCCTCGCCGGCTGCTTCGCGCTCACCTTCGACGCCGACCAGGCGCGGGGCTACGGGCACGGCATGCACATCCTGCTGCCCCAACTCCTCGCGGAACCGGCGAGTTGGCGGACCCTCGCGCCCACCCTCTTCGAGGGTGGCAGCCTCGGCAACGGGGCGGCGATGCGCGTCGCGCCCCTCGGCGCGTGGTTCGCCGACGATCTCGAACGCGTGGTGGAACAGGCCACGTTGTCGGCGGAGGTGACCCACGCCCATCCGCAGGGCATCGCGGGCGCGGTGGCCGTCGCCGTCGCGGCGGCGCTCTCGGTCCGCGGCGAACTGTCGCTCGCGGCGGTCGTGGAGGCGACCCCGCCGGGGCCGGTACGTGACGGCCTCGCGCGGGCGGTGGACGTCTCCTTCGACACCGAGCCGTGGAAGGCGTCGGACATCCTCGGCAACGGTCAGCGCATCCGGGCCGACGACACGGTGCCCTTCGCGCTCTGGACCGCGGTCCGGCACCAGGACGACTTGGAGGCCGCGCTGTGGGCGACGGCAGAGGCCTTCGGCGACGTCGACACGACATGCGCCATCACGGGCGGCGTCGTGGGCGCGCGTACGGGAGTGGACGGCGTACCGCGCGAGTGGCTGGACCGGCGGGAGGCGCTGGGCTGAGAGCCCGCGCGGCGGGCCACCGGCTAGGACCCGAACAACGCGAATCGCTCAAGCGTTCGAATGTGTGGTTATGCTGGAGGTATGGCAGCACACGCGCAGGGGTCCCTCTTCGACCAGACCGACGAGATCCGGCTCGGTCCGCTCACCGGCATCCGGCGGACCGTGCTCGGTGACGGGGCGTGGATCGATCTGCTCCCCGGCTGGCTCGGCGGGGCCGACGCGCTGCACGAGGAGCTGGCCACCGGCGTGCCGTGGCGGGCCGAGCGCCGGCGGATGTACGAGCGGGAGGTGGCGGTCCCGAGGTTGCTGGCCTTCTACGGAGAGGGCGACGGCACGCCCGACGCCCTCCCGCACCCGGTCCTGGACGAGGCGCGCGACGCGCTGAGCGCGCACTACGCCGAGGAGTTGGGTGAGCCCTTCGCGACCGCCGGACTCTGCTACTACCGCGACGGCCACGACGGTGTCGCCTGGCACGGCGACCGGACGGGCCGGGGTTCGAGTGAGGACACCATGGTCGCGATCCTGTCGGTCGGCGCCCCGCGGGATCTGGTGCTACGGCCGCGGCACCGGCACGGTTCCGTCGTTCGCAGGCCCCTCGGGCACGGCGACCTCATCGTGATGGGCGGCTCCTGCCAGCGCACCTGGGAGCACGCCGTCCCCAAGACGGCGCGGGCGGTGGGGGCGCGCATCAGCGTCCAGTTCCGCCCGCGCGGCGTGCGCTGAGCGCCCCGGAACACCCGCAACCGCACCGGACCGGCGCGCCCGGGATCCCTCCTCGGCCTTGACGCATCCGACTCGGCGATGTGCAATATATTGCATGCCGGTACCCCAGAGCCGAGGGCTCGTCTCCAGATCGCTCCTGCGGGAGAACGCCTACCAGGCGCTCAGGGACGCGATCGTCGACGGCACGCTCACACCGGGGGAGCGGCTCAACGACAGTGATCTCGTGGAGTGGCTGGGCATCAGCCGCACCCCCATCCGGGAGGCGCTGGGACGCCTGGAGCAGACCGGTCTCGTACGGACCAAGCCCGGCCGCTACACGATCGTCAGCCCGCTCGACCTCAGGGCGGCCCGGGGTGCGCAGTCCGTCACCGCCGCCATGCACGAACTGGCCGTACGGGAAGCCCTCCCCAACCTCTCCACCGCCGAACTCGACGCCATGCGCGCCGCCAACGCCCGCTTCGCCGACGCCCTGGCCAGGAACGACGTGGACGCGGCGCTGGCCGCCGACGACGCGTTCCACGGCGTCGCCGTCACGGCAGCCGCGAACCAGGCGCTGCACGCCGTGCTCGAACAGTTCACACCGGTCCTGCGCCGTGTCGAGCGGCTCCGCTTCTCCTCGCTGAGCGGCCGGGGCTCGGTCGCCCAGCACGACCGGATCATCGAGCGGTGCGCCGCCGGAGACGTGGACGGAGCCGCGGCGGCCACGCGCGCCAACTGGCAGACCCTCGCCCCGCTTCTCGACGCGCTGGCCGCCGACGACAGCGACGACTGACCCCAAGCCTCAAGGAGCCCGAGATGTCCCTCGACAGTTTCCCGCGCCATCCCCTCCTCTTCGGCCCCAGCCCCGTCCATCCCCTCGACCGCCTCTCCGGCCATCTCGGCGGCGCCCGTATCTGGGCCAAGCGCGAGGACTGCAACAGCGGTCTCGCGTACGGCGGGAACAAGACCCGCAAGCTGGAGTATCTGGTCCCCGACGCCCTCGCGCGGGGAGCCGACACCCTTGTCACCATCGGCGGCATCCAGTCCAACCACACGCGACAGGTCGCGGCCGTCGCCGCAAGCCTCGGACTGAAAGCGGTCCTGGTCCAGGAGAGCTGGGTCGACTGGCCGGACGCGGTCAACGACAAGGTCGGCAACATCCTGCTGTCCCGTGTCATGGGCGCCGAAATACGCCTGGTCGAGGCCGGGTTCGGCATCGGCGCGAAAGACAGCTGGCGCCAGGCGCTGGCGGATGTCGAGGCCGGGGGCGGCACCCCGTACGCGATCCCCGCCGGCGCCTCGGACCACCCTCTCGGCGGACTCGGCTTCGCCAACTGGGCCCAGGAGGTGGCGCGTCAGGAGCAGGAGCTGGGCGTCTTCTTCGACACGATCGTGGTGTGCAGCGTCACCGGCAGCACGCACGCGGGCATGATCGCGGGTTTCGCCGGACAGGACCGGCCCCGCAGGATCCTGGGCATCGACGCCTCCGCCAAGATCGGCGAAACCCGCGCACAGGTCGCCAAGATCGCCCGCGCCACCGCCGAACTCATCGGTCTGGGAAGGGATTTGAGGGAGGAAGAGATCACCGTCCTGGAGGGCTGGGCCGGAGATCTGTACGGCATCCCCGTGGAGTCCACGCTCGACGCCATCCGGCTCACGGGCCGGCTGGAGGGCATGATCATCGACCCGGTGTACGAGGGGAAGTCGATGGCCGGGCTGATCGATCTCGTACGCGGCGGGGATATCCCCGCGACCTCGAACGTGCTGTACGCGCACCTCGGCGGCCAGCCCGCCCTCAACGCCTACAGCGGTGTCTTCCGCTGAGCGGTGTGCGCGGCCTGTTGAACGGCGGATGTACTGGGCCTGAACTCCCGTTGTCGCAGGCGTAGTTCGGGACTCTCGCACCATCGCGCACAGGAGTTCCGGGAGTGCTCGACGGTCATCACTGGACGTCGCGAAGTGATCGTAAATGGTCACACTCGGCTCATCTATGACCAAGGGATATTCAAGGGGCAGCCAAGACTTCGCATGTATGAAAGTTCTTTAATGTTACGAGAGTTAACGTCCGTGCGTGAAAATGACCACGCATGCTCAGATGCCGGTGGCGACCAGCCGCCGCGCACTGCTCCGCGCCTCCGTCGCCACCGCGGCGGTCGCCACAGCGGCCGGAAGCGGACTCATCGCCGGCGCCACGCCGGCGGGTGCCGCCACCCGGAAGCCCACGACGCGTCCCAGGCCCAGCACCCCCGCCGCCGCGCTGGCGGAACTCTCTGCCGGTAACCGCCGGTGGCGCACCCTCAACCAGCAGCACCCGCACGAGTCTCAGGGCGTGCGGCAGTCGCTCGTGTCCGGCCAGGCGCCCTTCGCCGTGATACTCGGCTGCATCGACTCCCGCGTTCCGCCGGAGCTGGTCTTCGACCAGGGGCTCGGCGACCTCATGACCGTCCGCTCCGCCGGTGAGGTCCTGGACGACGCCGTGCTCGGCAGCGCCACCTACGGTGTCCTGGAACTCGGCGTCCCGCTGATCGTGGTCCTCGGACACCAGTCGTGCGGCGCCGTGGCTGCCGCTGTCCACGCGGACGAGACGGGCGCGCACCTGCCCGCCTCCCTCCAGTACATAGCCGACCAGATCAAGCCCGCGATCGACCACTCGCAGCAGGGTGACGCGCGGGTCGACGCCACGGTCAGCGCGCAGGTCGACCTGGTCCGTTCGCGCCTGGCGGCCGAGCCCGACCTCGCCGCCAAGGTGGCCGCGGGTGAGCTGCAGATCGTCGGCGCGCGTTACGAACTGAACACCCAGCTGGTCCACCGCATCAGCTGACCCGACCGGAACCAACGGGTTCTCACGGGGCACCCAGGGATCGCGGACGAGTGCCACTCGTCCGCGATTCTTTGCGTTCACGGCCCCTGGCCGCGGCGCCGGACGACGCCGCGGCCAGGGACCGCAGGGCGAGCAGCAGGACGCCGATGTCGTCGAGGTAGACGGGGTCGGGCAGCAGGTCCACGGGGCTCACCACATAGATGAGGGCGCCCCAGTACGCGGCGCGGTTGCTCAGCGGCACCCCGGCCTCGCGCAGCAGCGCACGGGTCCGGAAGACCTTGACGAACAGGACGATCGTCGTGGCGAGCATCGCGACCACCGCGACGGCTGCGACGACCAGGGCGACCGTGAGGTTGACGTCCATCGTTTCCATGGCCTCCTGCGGCGCGGGCCTTGCCTGTCCCGGAGCGTGTTCCCGTAACGGGGCGCTCCAACGTACGAATTGAGCGGGTTCACCGTACTGCCTCCCCTCGGTGATGGGCTTCCGAACCTCTATACACTCCGCGTATACAGCGTGTGTATAGTGACTCGCATGTCATGGGAAACCGCCTGGCCCGGCATGTTCTGCCCTGCCCGGCTCCGTCCGGCCGATCCCGCGCCCGCTCGCGGTGACGGGCCCCGGATGTAAGCACCAGCCCTTCCGGGGGCCCTTCTCCGCGCGACAGCGCCCACCTCACCTTCCGCACAGCCCCGCTCGCGCGCACACCACCGCGAGGCCCGGGGGTGGGTCCCGTCGTGCCCGGTCACCCGCAGGCCGGTGACCGGTGGACGCCGAGCGGTTCAACGCCGAGCGCGGAAACGCGCCGCGAGAACACAGAGAGAGCACCGACATGTCCGCAACCGCCACACCCCGCTCCGCCATGCCCGAAAACGCCCCGATCGCGCGTGTGCGCCGTACGGCCACCGCCGCACTCGCCGTCGTCGCGGCCCTCGCCCTGACCCTCACCGGCTGCGGCACGCAGACCCTCTCGCCCGCCTCAGTCAGGGCGGACGCGGGAGGTGACGGCGAGGGGAGTTACGGCTCCGTCGACTGCGCCGAGGCCAAGTGCATCGCCCTCACCTTCGACGCCGGCCCCGGCGAGGACACGCCCCGGCTGCTGGACATCCTCAGGGAGGAGAAGGTGCCGGCGACCTTCTTCCTGCTGGGCAGGAATCACGTACTGGCCCATCCCGGCACCGTCCGCCGTATCGCCGACGAGGGGCACGAGGTCGCCAACCACACCTGGAGCCACCGCATCCTGACCGATCTCGACCGGGACGGGATACGCGAGGAGCTCTCCCGCACGCAGGACGCCATCGCGAAGATCACCGGGAGCGAGCCCACGCTGATGCGCCCGCCCCAGGGGCGTACCAACGACGACGTCACGGACATCTCCCGCGAACTCGGCCTCTCGCAAGTCCTGTGGAGCGCCACGGCCAAGGACTACTCCACGACCGATTCCGACCTCATCGAGAAGCGCATCGTCGACGACGCGTCCGCCGACGGGATCATCCTGCTCCACGACATCTACGACGGGACGGTCCCCGCCGTGCCCGGGATCATCAAGCGGCTGAAGGAACGCGGCTACACGTTCGTCACCGTTCCGCAGCTGTTCGCCCCGGCGCTTCCGGAGCCCGGCGAGGTGTACCGCCCATGAGGACGGACTTGAACGAAGTGTTCAACATGAACTGTTGACATCGGCTTGTGTATCGAACCATGCTGGTGTGCATGTCATCGACTTCCGATCAGCACCCCTCCGACCCCTTCACCGCCCCTCACCCGGACCAGGCCCGTGCGCACCGCGTGCACGCGTCCCTGTTCCGTATCGCCGAGCGGCACGCGGCCACGGAGACCCAGCGCCGCCGGCAGACGCATCCGTCCGTCATCGCGCCGCACGAGGCGGTCAGGCTCGTGTCGTTCCTGCTCAGCGGGGCGGCGAAGCCGGAAGCGGGTGAGCCGGAGGTGGACCACGCCGACATCACCGCCGCTCTGAGCCTCGTGCCGCGCGCCCGCGGGGACATGGACGAACTGGAGGCGGGACTCCTCCAGATGGCGCGCGGCCGGGGCATGACCTGGCAGGAGGTCGCCTTCGGTCTCGGTCTCGGCACCCCGCAGGCCGCCCGCCAGCGCTACGAACGGCTGGTCGGGCGTACGGCCGCAGACCAGGACGCCGAGTAGGCCGCAGCGTCGGCAGAGTCGGGGAGGCCGCGCGCGCGGCGATCGCGCGAGGTGGTCACGTGGAGTGGTCCGACGGCACGTCGTGCGCGGCGAGCGGGAGCGTCGGCAGGCAGAGTAGAGCCATGGTGACCATCTCTACGGGTGACGGGCAGCCGTCCCGCACTCTCCTCGGCAGTTGGCCGACCCCGCTCGAACCGATGCCACGGCTCGCCCGCGCACTCGGCCTCGGCGCCGACGACCTGTGGGTCAAACGCGACGACCTCATCGGTCTCGGCGGCGGCGGCAACAAGGTGCGCAAGCTGGAATGGACCTGCGGGGCGGCGCTGGCCGACGGCGCGACGGTCCTGGTGACGACCGGGGCGCCGCAGAGCAACCACGCGCGTCTCACAGCGGCGGCGGGCGCCCGGCTGGGACTGGACGTCGTCCTCGTACTGACCGGCGGCCCCGGATCGTCCGAGTCGGGCAATCTCACGCTCGACGGACTGTTCGGCGCGCGGGTGGTGTGGGCCGGTGATGTCGGCAAGGAGGAGCTCGCCTCCATCGCCCGGCATGTGGCGGGCACACTGCGCGACCGCGGCGCCGTGCCCGCGCTGATCCCCTTCGGCGGCTCCAGCGTGCTCGGCGCCCGTGGCTATGTCGAATGCGGACAGGAACTCCTCACCCAGGCCGCCGACCTGGCGACCGTGGTGGTCGCCCTCGGCTCCGGCGGCACCATGGCCGGACTGGTCGCGGCGCTGGGACCCGAGCGGGTCCTGGGCGTTCACGTCGGAGCCGTCGCCGACCCCGGCCGCGTCGTGTCGCACCTGGTCTCCGGTCTCTCCGGAACGCACTGCCCGCCGGAGTCCCTGCGGATCCGCCTCGACCAGGTCGGATCCGGCTACTCCGCCCTCACCGAACCCGTCATGACCGCCCTCACGCTGGCGGCCCGCACCGAGGGCATGGTGCTCGACCCCATCTACACCGGACGCGCGATGGCCGGGCTGACGGCGGCGGTCGAGGCCGGCGAGATCACACCCGGCCGGCGCACGGTCTTCCTGCACTCGGGCGGCCTGCCCGGCCTCTTCGGCCACCGGCCGGCCCTCGAACGGGCGGCGGCCGAACTGGCCGTGGACGGCGACCCGTTGAGCACCTGGGAGCCCTCGTCGGAGGTGACGGACCGGCGGAAGTGACGGCGAACCGGCGGAGGTGACGCACGGGCAGAGGTGACGCACGGGCAGAGGCGACAAGCCGGCCGGGTGTCACGAATCCGGCTCGGCGAGCGCGGCCTGCTGCCGGGCCGTGCGCACCGCCGCCGAGAGATTGCCGATGTCGTACGCCCCGTGGTGGCGCCGCCCGTTGATGAAGAAGGTCGGCGTCCCCGACACACCGCTCAGATCGGCCGAGTCCACGTCGTCGGCGACCCACGCCGCGCCCTTGTGGCGCCGCAGGTGCCGCTCGAAGCGCTCCGTGTCCAGACCGAGGTCGGCGGCGAAACGGAGCGCGTCCGCGAACCGCAGCGTGCCCTCGTGCGCGAGCAGGAGATCGTGCATCTCCCAGAACGCGCCCTGGTCGTACGCGGCCTCCGACGCCTCGGCGCCGAGCATCGCACCGGGATGCACATCGGTCAGCGGCATGTGCCGCCATACGTAGCGGACGTCCCCGAAGTCGGCCAGCAGCTCCCGGATGACCGGCTCGGCCTTCCCGCAGTACGGGCAGTCGAAGTCGCCGTACTCCACGACCGTCACCGGCGCCTCCAACGGGCCGCGGATCTTGTCGCGTTCGGAATCGACGGGGACCGCGAGGTCGACGATCGATTCGGCGGTGCCCAGCAGCGCCCGGTTGCGGCGCCGTTTCGGCAGCAGCCCGATCACCGCGCTGACGGCCCAGGTCACCGCGAACGCGCAGAGCAGAGCCGTGAGCGTGCCGATCTTCGCCTCCTCCAGATGATCGCCGTCGAAGGCCAGGGTGGCGATCAGCAGCGACACCGTGAACCCGGCGCCCGCGATCGTCCCGCCGGCGGCGACGGCGCCCCAGCCGACCGGCGGACGCAGCCGGCCGTGGCTGAGACGGGAGGCCAGCCACGAGGCGGTGAGTACCGCGATGGGCTTGCCCACGACGAAGGCGCACACGATGCCCAGCGTGACGGGGGAGGTGAAGGCCTGCGACAGCTCGTCGGGGGTGATCCTGATGCCCGCGTTGGCCAGCGCGAACACCGGCACGATCACATAGCTGGACCAGGGGTGGTACATGCGCAGCAGCCGGTCGTTGGGCGAGATCGCCGAAGCCAGCCCGAGCCGCGCGGAACGCTCGAGTTCCGGCGTCGGCTGTTCCCTGAACCGGCGGAACAGGCCGGTGGCGCGCTCCAGATCACCGCGGGCGGCGGGGTACGCGGAAGTGAGCAGGCCCATCACCAGCCCGATGACGACCGGATCGACACCGGACTCCAGCAGCGCCACCCATGCCGCGATCGCCAGCAGCGCGTACCAGACGCCCCGGCGTACCCCCTGGTAGCGCAGCACGATGATCACGCCGAGGATGCCGAGGGCCACCAGCAGAGCGACGGGCGCGACGCTCTCGCTGTAGGCGAAGGTGATGACGGCGAGAGCCACGAAGTCGTCGACGACGGTAACGGCCAGGATGAACGTACGCAGACCGGTGGGCAGCCGCCTGCCCAGCAGCGCGAGCATGCCCAGGGCGAAGGCGGTGTCCGTGGACATCGCGGCGCCCCAGCCGTAGGCCGTGCCGTTCCCGGCGTTGACCAGCAGATAGATCGCGACGGGCACGAGCATTCCGCTGACCCCCACGAACACGGGCAGCGCGATACGACGTCCGTCGCGCAGCTCGCCCATGTCCCGCTCGCGGCGCGCCTCGAGACCGACGACGAAGAAGAACAACGCCATCAGGCCGCTGTTGACCCACTCCCGCAGTTCGAGAGACAGGCTCCGCGACCCGAACGACAGCCCCACATGCGTCCGCCAGAGGCGCTCGTACGACGAGAGGTCGGCGTTCGCCCAGGCGAGCGCGGCGAGCACGGCGGCCAGCAGGACGGCCGCACTGCCCGTCTCGGTGCGCAGGAACTCCCGCCACGGTGTGCGCGTCGGCCCACCGCACCGCGTCTGGCCGGTGTAGTCGGCGTCCGGGGAGGAATCGGTCATCCCCGGATTCTCCACTCGCCGGGCGGGCGGGCCCGGCAGCGAAGAGTGTGTCGGCCCCGGCTCTTGCCGTACGCCGCCGCGCGAGCACCGCCCGGACCGCCGATGCTCGTCGGTCGTCGTCGCCGGGCGGGCTCACGCGGCGTCGTGGAAGACGAGCCCGAGAGTGTGCCGACGGCCGGTGCGCACCGTGCTCACACCGTGCCGCATGGGCGCGTTCGACCAGCCCCGCGCGGAGCGCACCGGCCGGTCACGGGTGGTGAAGACCAGCCCGTGACCCTGCGCAATGGTGGCCGACGAGCCCCGCGACTGGGCGCGCGGACGCTGCTCGGTCATGATGAATTCCCCGCCGCCGAAGTCCGTTCCGGGCACGTCAAGACCGACAACGACCTGGAGCGGGAAGACCATGTCGCCGAACACGTCCCGGTGCAGGGCGTTCCAGTCGCCGGCGCCGTAACGCAGCAGAATCTGGGCGGACTTGGGCTGCCCTGCCTCATGACACATCGTCAGCCACTCGTCCAGCGTGTCGGGCCAGGGCGCCGTCTTGCCCAGTTTCCCGGCCCAGTCGCGGGCGACGGGCAGCAGGCGCGGATAGAGTGCGGCCCGCAACTCCCGTACCAGGTCGGGAAGTTCATGGGTGAAGTAGCGGTACTGCCCGGACCCGAACCGGTGGCGGGCCATGTCCACGGTCGTCCGGAACCGCTCGCCGTCGTCGTACAGCGCGCCGATCGCGCGGCACTCGGCGGGGGAGAGGAGCGGCTGCCCGGTCAGGGCGTTGCCGTACGCGTCGAGGTCGCCGGTGATCGCCTTCCAGTCCTGCGCTGCGACGCGATCACCGATCCTGCCTGCCGTGTCGATGGTCCGCATCGTCTCTCCGCCTCTCCGGTCGCTCTCGGTGCACTGTCGAGAGTGCCGCCCGGAGACCTCTCCCGCTGGCGGGATTCGGACATCGCGCTGGTCGGGCGAGACGTCCGGATCCACACCTTCCGATGAGTGGCCGATCGGCTATCCGGCGGGCAGATCCGCCTTCGCGAGGAATTCGCGGATCAGCTCGGCGACCTCGTCCAGCGTGCTTTCCAGCAGGAAGTGCCCTCCGTCGAGGAGATGCACCTGCGCGTCCGGCACGTCGTCGGCGAACGCGCGGGCGCCGTCCGGACCGAAGATCTCGTCGTTCCTCCCCCAGACGGCCAGCAGGGGAGGCCGGCGGTCACGCAGATAGGCGTGCAGGGGCGGGTAGAGCGGCAGATTGCTCGCGTAGTCGAGCAGCAGCTTGAGCTGCACGCGGTCGTTGCCGGGGCGCGACACGAGGGCGTGGTCGTGGAGCCAGGTGTCCGGGCTGACCAGGCTCGGGTCCGGAACGCCGTGCAGATACTGCCACTTGATGGTGTCCAGGCTGAAGGCTTCGCGGATGGCGCCCACCGTCTCGGGGGTCTGCTCGCGCCAGTACGCGCGGGCGGGCTCCCAGAAACTCTCGACGAGTCCGGCCTCGTAGCCGTTCCCGTTCTGCGTGATGATCGCCGTGATCGCGTCCGGGTCGCGCAGCGCCAGGCGCCAGCCGATCGGGGCGCCGTAGTCCTGGACGTAGAGGGCGTAACGGGAGACCCCGAGCCCGGCGAGAAGCTGGTGGGTGAGGTCGGTGAGCGCGTCGAAGGTGTAGTCGAACTCCCCGACGGGCGGCGCGTCGGACAGGCCGAAGCCGAGGTGGTCGGGGGCGATGACGTGATAGCGGTCCGCGAGCTCCGGGATGAGATGGCGGAACATGAACGAGCTGGTGGGAAAGCCGTGCAGCAGGACGAGTACGGGGGCGTCGGCCGGTCCCGCCTCCCGGTAGAAAAGCTGTCGGCCCTGAACTGTCGCGTAGCGGTGATGGACGTCGACCATGACGGTCTCCTTGCCTCGGGCCCCGAGTGTCTGGTTGTTCCACACCGGTCCGGCCGATCCGTCCGGCCGGGCCGGGCGGGCTCACGCCTTCGCCGACTCGGCGGCGTCGCGGTGGCGCCGGTAGTGGCGGGCGACGCGGGCGCGGTTCCCGCAGTCGGCGGAACACCACTCCCGGCGTGGGTGGGAGCGCACGAAATACAGCACGCAGCGCGGACCGTGGCAGGCCCGCAGCTCGGTCCTGCCGGGCCCGGCGAGGAGGCGTACGCCTTCCTCCGCGAGCTGCGACAGGATCCAGCCGGACGGGGCGCCGTCGGTGGCGGCCGTACGGCCCGGCCCGCTCTCCCCGGTCCACTCCAGCATGGACCAGGAGGGTGTGTACGCGCAGGACTCGTTGACGGCGGCGACCGCCGTCGCGAGGGCGTCGGCGTCGGAGGCGGCGCCCGTAACGGTGTCCGGCGTGTCCCCTGTGTCGCCTGTATTGCCGGTCGTGACGGCGGCGAGGTGGCGCAGCGCGTCACGCAGTCGCCGGAACTGTCGGAGCTCGTCCGCAGAAGGTTCCGGCAGCCGCGCGAGGGACAGACCGTCGGCCCGCGGGAGGCGCGGCCGGACGCCGCACAGCCAGGCCACCAGGCCTCCGGGACGCGCCAGCTCGTCGTGCACGCCGTCCCGGTCTGCCCAGAGCGTGTTCATGAACTCGACCGGCAGAGGCTCCCCCAGCAGCGGAGCCGCTGTCGGGGGCGGGACCTCGGACGTGCCGGCCTCAGTGCTCTCCATACGCACAACCGTAATACGGAACCTAATGGTTGTCGACCGGAGTAAGCATTTGGATCGGTGGTGGCTGTCAGCGGCGGCGCTGCACCTGGGTCCACTCGGCGAACCACCAGACGAACGCGACCAGCACCGCCCACAGCAGTGCGTGCCCGGCGGCCGACGGCCAGGGCAGTTCCCCTCCGAAGCGCTCCACTCCGGCCGTCGCGGCCCAACTCACGAGCAGAACCGCCAGGATCCGGATACGTCGGTGTTTCAACATGAGACCCGAATACCCAAGATCATGAGCCGGACACGCGACGGCCGCACTCGGCCACCCGAAGCCACAGGCGGCTACCGCGGGAGCACCGCGTAGATCGTCTTGCCGGGACCGGGCCCCGGACCGGGCGCGATCGCCAGCCAGCCGGCCAGCCTGCGGACCATGTGCCAGCCGAACCCGCCGCCACCGCCGTCGAGATCGGGGGCGCGCTCGCGCGGCGGCGCCGGGTTCGGGTCGCTGACGGCCACGGTCACCGAGTCGGGCGCCGCGGACAGTTCGAGCGTGTACCGGCCGCCGCCGTGCCGCAGGGCGTTGGTGACCAGCTCGGACACCACCAGGACGATGGTGTCGACCACGCCGGACCCCGGTGTCGGAGTGAGGCCGCCGGTGAAGGCCCTGGCGGTGTCGCGGGCCTCGTGGATCCCCGCCGGGTTGTCGCCTCGCACCACGCCCGGTTCGGGCATCACGTCGGTGATCCTCGTGCCGTTCATGCGTGTTCACCTCACGTGCATCGCTTGTACCGCTTTCAGGGCAAGCGTTCCCCCTCGGTCCGACTTCAGGCCCATGGAATCAGCCGTGTCCTTAGACCCCCTCCCGTCCCTCCCCTTCCTCGTCCTCGGCCCGTTCCTCGTCCCAGAGATCGGTGCTGTACGCGCCGACAAGTGCCCCGAGCCTGTCCAGGAGTTCGACGGCCGGCAGGGCGTCCACGCGCCGCCCGTCCCGCAGGCGCAGCGCGACCGAGTCCCCGGCGGCCTCCCTCGCCCCGATCACCGCCTGGTACGGCACCAGCCTGGCCGCCCTGACGCGGGCACCCAGGGTGCCGTGCTCCGGCCCCGAGATCTCTGCCCGCAGTCCTCGCGCGGCGCATCGCTCCACGAGCGCTTTTGCCTGCGGGAGTTCGGTGTCGGAGACGGGCAGGACCACGAGCTGGGTTGGCGCGAGCCAGCCCGGAAAGGCGCCGCCGTGCTGCTCCACAAGATGTGCGACCGCCCGCTCCACGCTGCCGATGACACTGCGGTGGATCATCACCGGCCGGTGCTTGGCGCCGTCGGCGCCGATGTAGCGCAGATCGAACTGCTCGGGCTGGTGGAAGTCGACCTGGACGGTGGACAGGGTCGACTCGCGCCCGGCCCCGTCGGCGATCTGTACATCGATCTTCGGGCCGTAGAACGCCGCCTCACCCTCCGCCGCCTCGTACGCGACGCCCGCCCCGTCGAGGACCTCGGTGAGCAGCGCCGCGGACCGTTCCCACAGAGCCGGATCGGCGACGTACTTCCCGCCGGGCCCCGGCAGGGACAGCCGGAAGCGGGCCGGACGGATGCCGAGCGCGTCGTACGCCCGCCGGATCAGCTCCAGCGCCGCCCGCGCCTCCTCGGCGACCTGGTCCACGGTGCAGAAGATGTGCGCGTCGTTGAGCTGAATGGCGCGTACGCGGGTCAGTCCGCCGAGCACCCCGGACAGCTCGGAGCGGTACATGGCGCCCAACTCGGCCATCCGCAGCGGAAGTTCACGGTAGCTGTGGGCGCGGGACCGGAAGATCAGCGCATGGTGCGGACACAGGCTCGGCCGCAGCACGAACCGCTCCCCGCCCAGCTCCATCGGCGGGAACATGTCGTCGCTGTAGTGCGACCAGTGCCCGGAGATCTCGTACAGCTCCTGCTTGGCCAGCACCGGTGAGTACACATGCCGGTACCCCGCGCGCCGCTCCACGCCGCGGATGTACTCCTCCAGGGCGTGCCGTACGGTCGCGCCGTCGGGCAGCCAGTACGGCAGGCCGGCGCCGATCAGCGGATCGGTGTCGAACAGGCCCAATTCGCGGCCGAGTCTGCGGTGGTCGTGCATGGCGGTCTCCTCGCTCGCGTGGAGCGAGTGACCGCGTGACGAAGCCCCGGGGCACTCGCCCCGGGGCTTCGAATTGGATCAGCAGTCAGCGCGCCGGGACACTCTCCGGCGTCGTCGTCATCGCGGCACGCTTCATGACGTCGACGGTAGAGCCGAACCCGCGCCCGTAGCAACGCCATTTCCGCCCCGCGTCCCGCGAACACCTTGTGTCGTAACTCTGGACACCCGCCGAGCGGGCGTGCTGTCATTCCGCTGCGCACTCTTTCCAACGTTGTAATGCCAGGGACGGAACCCTTCCGCTCCCGCTCGTTCCGCCCCCGCCCGCGCGAGGACACCGAGGAAACCATGAGACGAAAGCCCGCCACCCGCTCCCGACCACTGCTCCGCTCGCTGCTGCTCGCCGTCGCCCTGCTGCTGCCGGCGAGCGGTTTCGTCCCGGCCGCGACGGCCGCCGACACCGCGTCCGCCGATGCCCGGTCCGCCGTCGCCCCGGCCGACGACGAAGTGCACGGTCTCAAGGGCGAGTACTTCAGCATGTCCGCGCCGGGTGCGCGCGACTTCGCCGACCTCGGGGGAGTGGCCCTCGACCCGCAGATCGAATTCCCGGGCCTGGCCTCGACGTTCGAGTCCATGACCGGCCGCACCGAGCACACCACCGCCCGCTGGACCGGCCGCATCGAGGCCCCCGCGAGCGGCGACTACACCTTCTACGCGACCGGCGACAACGGCTTCCGGGTGTGGATCGGCGACAAGGTGGTCATCGACCACTGGGAGCCGGACTGGGACAAGGAGCAGACCAGCGAACCGGTCGCGCTGACCGCCGGTGAGCCGCAGGAAGTCCGGGTCGAGATGTTCCAGGACATCGGCGGCGCGAACATGTTCCTGCGGTGGTCGGGCGCCGGCACCGAGAAGCAGATCGTCCCGGAGTCCGCGTTCACCCCGCCCGCCGACTTCGAGATCTACCCGGTCTCGCTGACGGTCGGCAAGGACGGCCGCCGGCTCCGCGCGACCTTCGAGGACAAGGTCGGCGGCACGATCGCTTCGGTCAAGGACCATCTGAAGGTCGAGGTCGACACCACGCCGATGCCGGTTTCCTCCGTCGCCCGCACACCCGGCGACCCCTACTCACTGACCGTCACGCTGAAGGCGCCGGTCCAGAAGGACCAGCGGGTCAGCTTCCGTTACGACGGCGAGGGCGGCCTCCAGGCCGGCGGCGAGACGGTGCCGGAGATCATGCGCACCGCCACCAACGACTCCACGCACCGCCTCACCACCGAGTGGGGCGACAAGCTCGACCCGGACAACCCGCTGCCCGAGTACCCCCGCCCGCAGCAGGTGCGCGACAACTGGAAGAACCTGAACGGCCCTTGGCAGTTCGCGGGCGCCGAGAAGGACGAACGTCCCGTCTTCGGCAAGGACCTCGACGAGAAGATCATCGTGCCGTTCCCGGTCGAGTCGCAGCTCTCCGGCCTCGAACGCCACGAGGACCACATGTTCTACCGCAAGCTCGTCACCGTGCCCCAGGGCTGGAAGGTCGGCAGCGGCAAGCGGCTGAAGCTCAACTTCGACGCCGTCGACTACGCGACCCGCGTCTGGGTCAACGGCACCCAGGTCACCGAACACACCGGCGGCTACACGGCGTTCGGCGCCGACATCACCGACGCGCTCAAGGACGGCGGCAAGGGCCCGCAGGAGATCGTCGTCGCCGTCACCGACACCAACGGCCCCAACCAGCCGATGGGCAAGCAGTCCACCGACCCCGGCGGCATCGTCTACACCCAGTCGTCGGGCATCTGGCAGACGGTCTGGATGGAGCCCGTCGCGACGGCGGCCATCGACGAACTCCTCACCACGCCCGACATCGACGCCGGCTCCCTGGCCGTCACGGTCAACTCCGCCAAGGCCTCGCCCGACGCCAAGGTCAGGGCCGTCGCCCGCGACGCCAAGGGCCGGATCGTCTCGGCGGTCAGCGGCCGTCCCGGCACCGAACTGCGCCTCCCGATCAAGAACCAGCGCCTCTGGACCCCGGACGACCCGTACCTCTACGACCTCGACGTCACCCTCACCGACGGCCGCTCCACCGACAGCGTCGACAGCTACTTCGGTATGCGGTCCGTCGGAATCGAGAAGGTCGGCGGCTACCAGAAGCTCGTACTGAACGGGAAGCCGGTCTTCTCCCTCGCCATGCTGGACCAGGGATTCTGGCCCGACGGCCTCTACACCCAGCCCAGCGACGCGGCGCTCGCCTTCGACCTCAAGGCCCAGAAGGAGCTCGGCTTCAACGCCGTACGCAAACACATCAAGGTCGAGTCGGCCCGCTTCTACCACCACGCCGACAAGCTCGGTCTCCTCGTCTGGCAGGACTTCGTCTCCAGCGACATCACCAACGAGGCCGGACAGCGGACCTTCGTCGACGAGGGCAAGCAGATGATGCGGCAGCTGCACAACTCGCCCTCCATCATCGGCTGGATCGTCTTCAACGAGGGCTGGGGCGAGTGGAACCGCGAGGAGACCGGCCGGATCGCCGAATCGGTGAAGCAGACCGACCCCTCCCGGATCGTCAACGCCCACAGCGGCGTCAACTGCTGCTCCTCCAAGGGGGATTCGGGCAAGGGCGAGATCATCGACCACCACGACTACGTCAACAACGACGCCCCGTTCCCCGACCACCGCGCCGCGATGGACGGTGAGCACGGCGGCTTCACCCTCCGTACCCCCGGGCACATGTGGCCGGGCCCGCCCGCCGCGATCTACAGCGGAGTGGCCGACAAGGACGCGCTCACCGCGAAGTACGTCCAGAACACCACGGACTTCTACCTCGAAGCGGCGGGCGCCGAACTCTCCGGCTCCGTGTACACACAGGTCAGCGACCTGGAGAACGAACTCAACGGCTTCTACACATACGACCGCCGGGAGATAAAGGTCGATCCGGCGCAGGTGCGCGCCATCAACCTGAAGGTCATCGAGGCAGGCGCCGAGGCGGGCGAGCGGGACGAGCTGAGCGGCGGCGGGTACTGGCCGCTGGACGAGGGCACGGGCACCACCGCCCGGGACAAGGGACCGAACGGCAGCTCCCTGAACCTCGTCGGCGGTTCCACCTGGACACCGGGCGTCAGCGGCACGGCGCTCGCCTTCGACGGCGAGGGCCAGTACGCGCAGACCGAAGGACCGGTGGTCGACACGACCAGGAGCTACTCGGTGTCGGCGTGGGTCACGCTCGACGAGCTGCCCGGCAACTACGCCACGGCGGTGAGCCAGGACGGACGGCGCACGGAGAATCCGTTCTATCTCCAGTACGGCCAGGGCGCGTTCGCGTTCAGCACCCCCGGCGGCAACCGCGCGCGCCTGGAGATCCGGCCCGAGACGGACCGCTGGTACCACCTCGTCGGGGTCCGTGACTCGTCCTCGGACGACATCACGCTGTACGTCGACGGCGCACCGGTCTCTACCGTCGCCGCGGGACCGGTCGATGTGAGCACCGGACCGCTGTCGCTCGGCCGCGCGAAGTACGACGGCGCCAAGGGCGACTTCTGGAACGGATCGATCGACCAAGTACGCGTCTACGACAAGGCGCTGACGGACAGTCAGGTTCAACAGCTGCACGAGGAGGAGCAGCCGCGGTAACGCGGACACACAGCGACGTGGTCCCCGGCGAGCCGAGCGGCTCGCCGGGGACCACACGCGCGTCGGGGGCGGCCCCGGTCAGGGCAGCGGCGCGCCGCGCGCCGTCAGCCACAGGTCGTACCACTCCTCGTGGGTGAGTTCCGGCTCCCGTACGGCCGCGTCGGCGCAGGCGCGGATGCGCTCCGGGCGCGCGCTTCCGACGACCGGCGCGATCCGGGCCGGGTGCCGTCGCAGCCACCACAGCAGGATCGTTTCCGGTGTGGTGTTCTTCGCCTCGGCCAGCGAGGCGACGAGCCGCGCCGTCGCCCGCTCGTCCGCCGTCTCCTGGCGGCCGGTGTACCGGCCCTGGGCGAGGGCTCCCCAGGCCTGGATCGCGATCCCGTTCGCCCGGCAGTACTCGGTCGTCCCGAGCGGATAGCCGCCCTCGGCCGCCTCCGGGGTGTTGATCAGCACCCCGGCCTCGACCCAGTCCCGGCGCGCCAGGCTCATCTCCAACTGGTTGGCGACCAGGGGGAATCCGAGCCCCGCCCGCAGTTGTGCGATCTGCGCGCCGCCCATGTTCGACACGCCGAACCGCCGTACGAGACCCTGCTCGTGGAGCGAGGTGAGGGCGCTCGCGATGTCGTCCGGGTCGGCGAGCGGGTCGGGCCGGTGCAGCAGCAGGACATCGATGACGTCCGTACGCAGCCTGGTCAGGCTCTCCTCGACGCGCCTGACGATGCTCGCGGCGCGCAGGTCGTAGATTCCGGGCCGCTCGCCCTCGGCGAGCCGGATACCGCACTTCGTCTGTACGACGACACGCTCCCGTAGTCCCGGGGTGCGGCTGAGGACCTCGCCGAAGACGGCCTCGGACTTCCCGTGCCGGTAGATGTCGGCGTGGTCGAACGTGGTGATCCCGCTCTCCAGCGCCGCCTCGACCGCCGCCTCGGCGGCGTCGATGTCCGCAGGGCCGTAGGGGGTGGTGTCCCAGCCGCCGCCGAGCCCCATACAGCCGTACAGCAGCCGGTCGGCGTCCTTCGGCTCCGCTTCTTTCGTCTCTTTCGTCACGCGGTCACCCTACGGCGGCCCGGATCGCGTGTGGCCCCGGGGAAAGCCTCCCCGGGGCCACACGCTTCGTACGTCCTGCCGGGGCAGGTCAGCAGTACAGATTGCCGCCCGGCGCGACGCCCAGGATCTGGGTGAAGCGCTGGTAGTTGTTGATCCTGCTCTGGACCGTCGCGGGGTTACGTCCGTCGCACTCCAGCGAGCCGTTGATGGAGCGGATCGTCTGACCGAAGCCGGCCTGGTTGACCATCGCGTTGTGCGGGGTCATGGTGCCGGGACCGTTCTGGGTGTTCCAGTACCAGAGACCGGTCTTCCAGGCGACGGCCGAATCGTTCTGCACACGCCACGGGTCGGCGAGCAGGTTGATGCCGAGGGCGTCACCGGCCGCCTTGTAGTTGAAGTTCCAGCTGAGCTGGATCGGTCCGCGGCCGTAGTACGCGGCCTGGCCGGCCGGGCACCCGTACGACTGCGAACTGTCGCAGTAGTGCGGGTAGTTGGCCGTGTTCTGCTCCACGACATGGACCAGACCGCCGGTCTCGTGGCTGACGTTGGCGAGGAAGGCCGCTGCCTCCTGGCGCTTGACGGTGTCGCTGCCGGTGGTCGCGAAGCCCGGGTAGGCGCTCAGCGCCGCGGTGAGACCGCTGTAGCTGTAGAAGCCGTTGCGGCTCGGGAACATCTGGTTGAACTGCGCCTCGCTGACGACGAATCCGCCCGGGTTGCCGCCGCCACCGCTCGGCGGCGCGTTCCACTTCTGGTTCGACTGCCCCGAACAGGTCCATATCTGGAGCCGGGTGCCGTTCGCCGAGTTGCGGTCCTGGACGTCCAGGCACTTGTTCGCCTGCGGGTTGACGATGTCGTTCGCACCGGAGACCACCCAGCGCTGGTTCGCGCCGCCGGTGCAGTCCCACAGATGGACGAGCGCCCCGTCGGCGGTGCTGTTCCCCGAGACGTCAAGGCACTTGCCGAGCGCGCGCAGCGTGCCGTCACCCGAGTTGGACCAGCGCTGCGCGTTGCTGCCGTTGCAGTCGTAGATCTGTACGGGGGTGCCGTTGGCGCTGCTCGCCCCGGCGACGTCGACGCACTTGCCGGCCAGACCGGTGATCTGGCCGTCGGCCGCCTGGGCGGCCGGAGCGGTGAAGAGAGTGGCGATGAGGGCTGCGACCGCGAGGAGGATCGCGGACCGTACGAGGGAAATGCCTCTGCCGGATTTGCTCAACATCTCTGATTTTTTCCCTTCGCGCCAACGGCGCACGGAGCCCTGCCGGCGAGCCGGCAGGGCCAAGGAGGAGATGCGCATGGGTGGTGTGTCGATTGGATTGAAAAGGAAGGTCTAGACCTTGTCAAGGCACATGGCGGACGGACCGTCAGGGGGCGACGCGGGGCTGACCCGGCGTCAGGCCCTCGGCGGCAGCATGGACCAGGTGCTGTGCCAGGTCGTCGACTTCGTCGGATCGAGAGTCGCACCGCCGCGGCGAGACGCGGCCGGCGTCATGATCCGTGATGCGCGGTATCCGTACCGCGCCGTGACTTCGTGAGGCTTCCCGATCCCCTAAGGAAAGGCCGCGGTGGGACCGCCCGCGTCGAGATCGCCCTTGCGCAGACGGTAGACCTGCAACTGCAGGTTGTAATACTTCTCCGTCTCGCCGACCCACTCCATCCCGACCCGCCGGGCCGTCGCCGCGCCTCGGGCGTTCCGGGGCCGTACCACCGCGAACAGCTCCTCGACGCCGGCGTCCGACTCGAAAGCCCGATGCGCAACGGCGTGGCCCGCCTCCGCGGCCAGACCCTGCCCCCAGACGCCGGGAGCGAGCTGCCAGCCGATCTCCAGGTCGCTGCCGAACGGGGGGAGCGGCAGCAGGGCCACCCCTCCGACCAGCTCACCGGTCTCGCGCAGGGAGACGGCCCACCGGCCCTGCGGAGGTTCGAGCGTGGCCGACTCGGTCACCCACCGCTCGACGAGGCGCTCCATGGCGGCCAGATCCGATACCGGCTCCAGAGCCGGGGCGAGCCATCGGGACACCTCGTCCACGCCGTAGACCGGCAGGGCCGCCTCGGCATCACCCGTCGCCCACGGTCGAAGGGTCAACCGGGGAGTACTGATCAGGGAGCCTTCGATAATGACCCGATGTATTCGGTCAGCCATACATCGAGAATATCACCGGAACGCCTGGTCAGTCGGGGGCGGTACGGGTCAACTACCTGTTCATCGGCCACCGGTGGACCATCCGAATTCGGCGGAATAACCGTCCCCCTCCCACCGTTGAACCACATACGCGGGGGTCGATCGGACCCCAGGCGAGTCGGCAGGAAGGGATCACATATGAAGCCTCGTATCCACCCCGTATCCCGTCCGGTGGTTTTCCGGGACCGCGCTGCCGATTACGCGTTTCTGACGCGCTCGACCGCGGAATCGGACAAGACGATCGAGTGGGAGGACGGGGGGAAGTACCCCGTCATCGACGTCGAGACATCATCGGCGAGCCACCCCTTCTACACCGGTAACTCGCAGGTTCTTGACACCGCGGGCCGTGTGGAGCGCTTTGAGCGCCGCTACGGCGACGCCTCGAAACGTGGATGAGTCGCACCGGGAAGCGTCGGCGCGAAGACGGAGACCATGGGCCCCGGTGGCGAGATCAATTGATCACGCCACCGGGGTTTTTCCTATGTCGCGGTGCATTGTCGTACGCGCGGGGACCGGAAAATATCGCGCGCGACGGCCAAAACGAATTGATCATGGCCCGACCCGTCTGACACCATCACCGGATGATCAGCATCGGGACGATCGTGATGGGCGCCTCCGACGTGCGGCGCGCGGCCGAATTCTGGAGCCGGGCGCTGGACTACGTCCCGCGCGACGGCGAGAGGGAGGACGACTGGGTCGTCCTCGTCCCCGCCGACGGCCCGGGGCCGGGGCTGTCCCTCGGGCTCAGTGAGACGCCGGTGCAGAAGCACCCCCGCGTCCACCTCGACCTCTACGCGCGCGACGCGGCCGAGCAGGCCGCGGAAGTGGCGCGCCTGGTGTCCCTGGGCGCCGAACGCGTGGACTGGGACCTGTATCCCGGCGACGCCGACTTCGTCGTCCTCGCCGACACCGAAGGCAACCGCTTCTGCGTCATCGACACCGGACGCGGCTGAGATCCGCCTGCGAGGGGGGAGAACCGGGTGAGTATCCAACTACGTTCCGCGGTCGTCCTGATCACCGGCGTGATGGCCTCCGGGAAGTCCACCGTCGCCGGCATCCTGGCCGAACGGCTGCCACGCGCCGCCCACGTACGCGGCGACACCTTCCGCCGCATGCTCGTCTCCGGCCGGGAGGAACTGCTGCCCGAGGAGACCGCCGAGGCCAGGGCCCAACTGGACCTGCGCCAACGGATCACGGTGACGGTGGCGGACGCCTACGCCGACGACGGATGGACAGCCGTCGTCCAGGACATCGTCATCGGCGAGGACTTGAGCCGATTCGTCGCCAGGGTCCGCACACGGCCTCTGTACGTCGTCGTGCTCGCCCCCTCGACCGAGGCCGTACGGAGCAGGGAGCACGCGCGTCCGAAGACCGGATACGGCGTCTGGTCGGTCGAGGCGCTCGACCACAGCCTGCGCACCGAGACCCCGCGCATCGGACTGTGGCTCGACACGACGAAGCAGACACCGGCGCAGACGGTCTCGGCGATCCTCGCCGACCTTCCGGCGGCGCTCGTCACGACCGACCGGAATCGACCGATCGCGATCGACCGCGCTGGGTCGGCAGAGCAGTCGGCGCAGTGACCGGCGATGCGGTGGACAAGCCCCTCAGGGGGTGACGAGGACCGTCAGTCGCTCGTGGCCGGGTCCCGCCCCTCGTCGAACGCGCGCCGCACCGGACCGGGCAGCGGAGCGAGACCGAGCAGACCCGAGACCAGCTCGGTGGTGAGCGAATGCCACTCGTCGGCCCGCCGGAGCATCGCGTGGTCACCGCCGGACATCAGCACCGCGCACGCGTCGGCGCCCGCCGCTCGGGCGCGGCGCACCACGTCCCGGCTGCCCAGCGGGTCGGTCGTACGGTCCCGGTCGCCGTGCACGAGGACGATCTGCCGGTCCATGAGCTGACCCACCGGTTCCCCGGACGGGCACCACGGGGCGAGTCCCACCACGCCGCGCACCAGATCGTGCCCGGCCACGGTGAGCGCGGCGCGCCCGCCCATCGAATGACCGACCAGCACCACCCGTACCGAACCGGCGAGCTGTTCCAGCTCGTCGAGCGCCCGGAGCGCGTCCACCGCCGCGTCCGCACGCGCGCCGTTCCATCCCCGGTGCCGGTAGCGGACCCGTCCCACGAGGACGTCCCGGCCCTCGGTGGCGCGCAGCACCGCCCGCGTGAACGGGCGCATCCGCACGGCGGCCAGATTCCACCGGGGCGGCGGCTCGATGCCCTCCGAACGTCCACCGTGCAGCAGGAGCACTGCGGTACGGGGCCGCGCGGCCGATCTGTCGAGCACGAGGGCGGGTGGGAGCGGAGCACCGGGATCGCTGACGGGCACGAGGTGCCTGACCTCTCTTCTGTCATCTGTGGTGGGTGGGGCCCCATCCACCACAGAAGGTATTCGGCGCCGAGGCCGCCGCGGATGCCTCGTCCGGCGTATCGATTTCGCATGCCGGAACAGACCGGAACGGACCGGACGAGACCGTAACGGACCGGAAGAGACCGGAACATGTTCGAACTGAAGGGGCGGTGGCGCGGCGCCGACCTCCGGACCGTAACCGCACCACCGCCCCCTCAGTTCCGAGATCGCGGACTCAGGACCGTCGCGCAGTCCCCTCCGACTCGACCGCCGCCTGGTCCGTGCCGCGAGGCCCCGGGACAACCGCCGGTGCGTCCGCCTTCTCGGCGGCCACCGCCGCCGCGCGCTCCCGCGGTCCCCAGGTCTCACTCGTCGTCGCCACACCGATCAGTCCGACCAGCCCGATGACCACGTAGAAGGCGGCCGGGCCCACCCAGTCGAACGACTCCGCAAGCAGCACGGCCAGGAACGGCGCGAACCCGGCGACGGACGCCGCGATCTGGTAGCCCAGCGAGGCGCCGGACGTACGGGTGTTGGTCTTGAACAGCTCGGCGAACCACGCCGCCTGCGTACCGGTCAGCGCCGCGTGGATCACACCGATCGCGATCAGATAGATCAGCACGACGAGCACCGGATTGCCGGTGTTGGCCATCAGGAACATCGGGAAGCCGAACGCGACCGCCATCAGACACCCGGCCAGATACAGCTTCCGCCGGCCGATCCGGTCGGTCAGCGCGCCGGACAGCACCGTCGTGCCCACCGCGAGAAGACTCGCGATGACGATGCCGGCGAGGGCGATGCCACGGTCGTTCTCGTCGCGGTCGGTGATGTACGACAGCAGATAGGTCGCCGTCAGGTAGTACGCACACGACTCGACGACGCGCAGCGCGATGATCCGCAGGATGTTCCGCCAGTCGTTGCGCAGCACCGTCGCGAGCGGGTTCTTGACGGTCCCGCCGCTCGCCTTGGTCTCCTCGAACTCCGGCGACTCCGTCAGCTTCACCCGGACGACCAGGCCGACCACGATCAGCACCGAGCTGGCCAGGAACGGCACGCGCCACGCCCAGTCGCTGTCGAAGTTCACGGACAGCAGGAAGACGATGTTGGCCAGCGCGATGCCCAGCGGGTTGCCCGCCTGGGGTATCGCCGCGTACAGACCACGCCGCCTGCGGGGCGCGTGCTCGTACGCCATCATCACCGCGCCGCCCCACTCGGCGCCGAACGCGAGGCCCTGCACCATGCGGATCAGCACGAGCAGGATCGGCGCGGCGATGCCGGCCTGCGCGTAGGTGGGCAGCACACCGATGAGGACCGTGGCGATGCCCATCGTCAGCAGGGCGGTGACCAGGACGGGCTTGCGGCCGTACTTGTCGCCGAGATGGCCGCCGACGGCGCCGCCGATGGGGCGCATCAGGAAGCCGACGCCGAGCGTGACGAAGGCCAGCAGGGTGCCGACGACCGGGTCGGACTCGGGGAAGAAGACGTCACCGAAGTAGAGGGCGGACGCCGTGCCGTAGGCGACGAAGTCGTAGTTCTCCACACAGGTTCCCGCGGCGGCTCCGAGGGAGGTCCTCAGCTTGCCGCGGCTGCCGTCCTGAGCGGTGGCGGCGGCCGGGGAGGGTGCGCTGTTGCTCGCGCTCATGCCGTAACTCCTAATCTCCTTTGATCACCGGTTACGCGGTGGGGGTACTTCTGCGGGTGGTGTGCGTGGGGACGGGGGTGCGGGGGAGGGGAGGGGAGGAGCGGTGATCAGCTCCCGTCGGCGGCGAGTTCCGCCGCGAGTTCACGCGCCGACCTGAGCTCCAGCTCGTGGAGCTTGGCGACCCGCCGGACGGTGTCCTCGTCGTTGTCGAACGTCGCGCCGAGGAATGCCTCGATGACCGCGCCCGCCGTCGCCGGGCCGATCAGCCAGGCACCCATGGCGATGGCGTTCGCGTCGTCGTGCTCGACGGCCTGGTGCGCCGAGTAGACGTCGTGGCCGAGACCGCAGCGGATCCCGGCGATCTTGTTGGCCGCCATCAGCGCGCCGGCGCCGGTTCCGCACACGAGCACGGCGCGGTCGGCCTCACCGGTGCGTACGGCGTCGCAGGTGGCGAAGGTGATGTCGGGGAAGTCGACCGGCGCGTCACTGTCCGTGCCGCGGTCGAGGACTTCGTGGCCGAGCCGTTCCAGGACGCCGCGCACATGGTCCTTCAGCGCGTGTCCGGCGTGGTCGTTGCCCAGAGCGATTCTCATGTGTCAGCCCTTCGTGGTGAGTTCGGTGATGTCAGTGGTGCCGGTGGTGCCAGTGGTCCGGGTGGTGCCGGTCGTGTCCGAATTCGTGCGCGCCTCGCCGATCTCGTCCGCGTACGGGATCGAGGCCATCGCCCCGCGCCGGGTGACCGTGACCGCCGCCGCGGCCGAAGCCGTCGCCAGTGCGACGGGCAGGTCGCTCTCGCCCCGGGCGAGGGCCGCCGCGAGATAACCGGTGTAGGTGTCGCCGGCCGCGGTGGTGTCGACGGCGGTGACCTGTACGGCGGGGATGTGGATCACCCGGTCGCCTACGTTGGCGTACGCGCCGTCCGCGCCCGTGGTGCAGACGACGACGCAGTCCAGTGCCCGGGACGTGGTGAGCACGGTGCCCGCCGCATCCCGGCCGTCGCCGCGCTCGTCCGCGCCGACCAGCGCGGCCACCGCCCGCATCTCCACCTCGTTGACCACCAGCAGGTCGATGTCGGTCGTCAGACAGCCGGTGTCGGCTGGCGCCGGAGCGGCGTTGAGTACGACGGTGGCGCCGCGCTCCTTGGCGAAGCGGGCCGCGTGGGCGACCACCGCCACCGGGGTCTCCAACTGGAGCAGTACGAGATCGCCGGGCGCCGCCCCGGCCAGCCCCGACTCGACGTCCTCCCGGCTGAGACGGGCGTTCGCGCCGGACGCCACGATGATGCGGTTCTCGCCGCCCGCCTCCACGGCGACGACCGCCGTGCCCGTGTGCGTACCGTCGGCGGTCACCACCCACCCGGTGTCCACACCCGATTCGGTCAGCGCCCGGCGTACGAGCCGGCCGTGCGCGTCGTCGCCGAGCGCACCGATCATGACGACCGTCGCACCTGCCCGTGAGGCGGCCACGGCCTGGTTGCCGCCCTTGCCTCCGGCGGTGATCAGTACGTCCGACGCGAGCACGGTCTCACCGGCCGCCGGGAACGCGGGCACCTCCAGTAGCTGGTCGGCGTTGAGGCTGCCGACGACGAAGACGGTGGTGGGCATGGGGGATCCCCGTTCATGGTGTGGAAGGCGCGGTGCTGTACGGGACGGCGGGCGCCGGTCGGGCGGGCCGCTTCCCTCAGAAGGCCTGATACGGATGAGCAGTTGTGTGATGGGCGAGGTGACGGCGGACGCCGGTTCCGCCTCCCGCCAGGGGGAGATCCGGACGGCGGGCGCGGGCCGGGGTGTGGCCGCTTACCGCCTTCTCCCGGCTAGAGAGGCCGGCGTCGGCCGCCCGACGACTCCCGCACGACGAGACGCGTCGGCAGGATCACCGATTCGGGGGTGCGGCCCTCGATGACGTCGAGGAGGAGTCTCATCGCCGTCGACCCCATGGCCTGCGCGTCGTGCGAGACGACGGTCAGCGGCGGGTCGAGTTCGGAGAACCACTCGATGTCGTCGAAGGCCACCAGATCGATGTCCGAGCCGATGCGCAGCCCACGGCGGCGCAGCGTCCCGAGCGCGCCCACCGCCATCGGGCTGTCGGCCGCGAGCAGCGCGGTCGGCGGGCGTCCGCCGGACAGCAGCCGTTCGGCGGCCGTCGAACCGCTCGCCGAGCGGAAGTCCCCGGAGGTGATCAGTTCGGGGTCGGCGTCGAGACCGTGCCGGGCGACGGCACGCACGAAGGCGTCGTGCCTGGCGCGGCCGGTGGAGATGGACCGGGGGCCGCCGATGTAGCCGATACGGGTGTGGCCGCGGTCGGCGAGATGGGCGACGGCCTGGTCGATGCCCAGCGCGTTGTCGGAGGTCACGCTGGGCACCTCGAAGCCGTCGACGGTCCGGTCGACGAAGACGAGGGGCACGGTGGTGGCGAGGGTTCTGAGGTGGGCGCTGTCCTCGCCCTGCGGAGCGATGATGATGCCGTCGACCCGCTGGGTGAGGAAGGACTCCAGGTAGGTGTCCTGCTGCTTGGGATCCTCGTTGGCGTTGGCGAGGAGGGTGACGTACGAGGAGCGCAGGGCGGCTTGTTCGGCCCCGTGCGCCACATCTGCGAAGAACGGGTTGCGCACGTCGGAGATGAGCAGGCCCACCGTCTGCGAACGGGCCGAGCGCAGGGAGCGCGCACGGGCGTCGGGCCGGTAGCCGAGTTCGGCGACGGCGGCGTGGACGCGTTCACGGGCGGCGGGGGAGGTGGAGGGGTTGCCGGAGAGCACTCGGGACGTCGTGCCCACGGAGACGCCGGCCAGTGCGGCGACGTCCTTGATGGTCACGGTGCTGTCCATGGGTGCCTCTTGCGGATCGGTGTGTACGGGTGGGCGGTGGCGCGTTCGGACGGGTGGTCGGGCGGTCGGCGACATGGCCGGCCGGACTGACGGGACTGTATCCCGAGAGCCTCTGGAAACGATTCCATGGAAACGTTTCCGAGACAGGATCCTGAAGCGTCTCCTCCGGTGCGTCAAGGGGTTCGACCGATCGGTTCTCGGATCGGTCCGCGCGGCGACCACGTCCCCCACCAGGCCGTGGGCCAGGTGTGACGTCTAATCTGCGGACATGGATTCGCAGGCGTATCTCTCCGAACTGTTCTCCCTGGAAGGCCGCGTCGCCCTGGTCACCGGCGGCAGTTCCGGCATCGGCAGGGCCATCACCGAGGCCCTCGCCCGAGCCGGTGCGAGCGTCGTGATCGTGGCCCGCAGGGAGGCGGAACTGGCCGCCACTGTCGACGAGTTGACGGACCGTGGCTGCCGGGCGGCGTGGGTGAGCGGCGATCTCGGTACGCGCGAAGGCGTCCGTACGGTGGCCGACGAGGCGGCGGGGATGTTCGGCGAACCGGACACCCTCGTCAACTGCGCCGGGATCAATCTGCGGCCCCCGCTGGGGGAGACCGGCGACGACGTGTGGGACACGACGATGTCGGTGAATCTTCAGGCGCCCTATCTGCTGGGGCAGCGGTTCGGCCCCGGCATGGCCGAACGCGGTTTCGGACGGATCATGCACGTCACGTCCCAGCAGGCGCACCGGGCGTTCGTCCAGAGCGGTGTCTACGGTGTCTCGAAGGGCGCGCTGGAGTCGCTCGCCCGCTCACAGGCCGAGGCGTGGTCGCGGTACGGGGTCACCTGCAACACGCTCGTGCCGGGGTTCGTGATGACGCCGCTCAACGAACGGCTGTCGTCCGACCCCGAGCGGGTCGCGGCGCTCGCCGCGCGCACGATGGCCGGGCGCAACGGGGTCGCGGAGGACTTCGCCGGCGCGGCCGTGTTCCTGGCGAGCCGGGCGTCCGCGTACGTCACCGGGCAGTCGGTCTTCGTGGACGGCGGGTTCTCCGTCCACTGATCCGTCCGTCGAGGGCCGGGCGCGGCTGTACGGCGGCCCGGCTCAGGTCCTGGACCGTGCCGGGCCCTGGACCGGGCCAGGTTCGGGTCCTGGACCGGGCCGGGCTCGTAACCACGCCCGGAATCAAGCGCGTTGACGTCGGGGCCGGCGTTCGCGTGGCAGCGGGTCGGGTTCGCCGGAGCGGGCCGCCGACCGCCGTGCGCGCAATCCGCGCGCGGCCCGTGTCACGACCGGCTGCCCCAGCGCGATGCCGAGGAACACCAGTGCCAGGCCGAAGACTTGGCGCGCGGTGAGGGTGTCGCCGGCGACGAGCGTGCCGAGCAGGACACCGGTGACAGGGTTGAGCAGACCGATGAGCCCCACCGTCCCCGCGCTCAGGTGCCGCAGTCCGGTGAACCACGCGGTGAAGGCGAGAGCCGTCGCCACGCCGGAGATGTAGGCGAAACCGAGCAGGGCGCCCCCGTCCAGGGCCGGCGGTGCCCCTTCGACGGCGATCGCGACCGGCACCAGAACCGCTCCTCCGGCGATGAGCTGCCACGAGGTCAGTGCGAGAACATCGACGTCCGGGCACCACTTCTTGGTGAGGATGTAGCCGATCGAGGAAATCGTCATGGCGGCCACGGAGGCGAGCACGCCGAGCGGATCGATCCCGGTCGCGTTCGTGAGGAGCATGACGCAGACGCCCGCTATTCCGACGCCCGCGCCGACGGCGGGCAGGGCGCGCGGACGCTCCGCCAGCAGCGGCCAGGCGAGCAGCATCATCATCACCGGCGCGGTCGCCATGACGGTCGAGGCGATGCTGGTCGGCAGGAGCTGCGCCGCCACGTAGACGAGGGCGAAGAACGCCCCCATGTTCAGGGTGCCGAGCACCAGCGCCTTCCACCACAGCGCTCCGCGCGGCCGTCGCCTGCTCAGCGCCAGCAGGACGATTCCGGCGGGCAGGGCCCGGAACACCGCCCCGTACAGCGGATGGTCCGCCGGCAGGTGGCGCTGCGTGACGAAGTACGTCGTGCCCCACGCGATCGGTGCGACGGCGGTGACGAGTGACCAGCGGGCGGACGCGGGGCTCGTCGCGGTGGCGGTAGCTTCCATGGAAGCAATAGTATCTTCCTAGGAAGGTATTATTCCCGCCATGACCGAATCCCTTGACCGCGTGGCCCGTATCCAGCGGGAATGGGTCCGCGAGCGCCCCGATGTCGACGTCCGTCCCCAGGGCGTCATCGGGCGGCTGCACCGCCTCGGCGCATATCTCACCGAGGAGTTGTGCGTCGTGTACCGGAAGTACGGGCTGGGGGAGGGGGACTTCGACGTCCTGGCCGCACTGCGGCGGGCGGGCGCGCCGTTCGAACGCGCCCCCGGCGAACTGGCCGAGCACACCATGGTCACGACGGGCGCGATGACGAAACGCGTCGACCGGCTCGAACGGGCCGGGCTCGTATCCCGGCGGGCGAGCGAGAGTGACGGGCGCGGCAGGGTCGTCGCGCTGACCTCGGAGGGCCGGGCGCTCATCGACCGCGCCTTCTCGGAGCACATGGCCAACGAGCGCCGCTTGCTGGAAGCCCTGACCGAGCGGGAGGCGGCGCAGCTCGAATCCCTGCTGACCAAGTGGCTGGCGGCGACCGAGGAGCCTCGCGGCTGAGCGCGCGGGGTCGGCGGGGCCGTCCGGCGGGTTGTCCTGGGGGCCGTCGGTGAGGGTGCGTGCGGGGAATCCCAAGATCTGTTCGCAAAGAGATATTCGCGAAGAAGTCTTTGCGAAGAACTGTTTGCGGTCTAGTCTGCTCCGCATGACGGATTCCGACAGCACCCCTCACGGTCCCAAGCACGAGTCGAACACGGTCGTCCTGGACGCGAAGGGACTGCGCGCCCTGGCCCACCCGGTACGTGTCCAACTGGTCGGGCTGCTGCGCAAGCACGGCCCCTCGACCGCCACCCGGCTCGCCGAGCGGCTCGGGGTCAACTCCGGTACGGCCAGCTACCACTTGCGCCAGCTCGGCGACGCCGGGTTCGTCGAGGAGGACGCGGAGCGCGGCAACGCGAGGGAACGCTGGTGGCGCGCTGTCCACCAGTCCACACGGTTCACCGAGCCCGAGCTGGCCGAGCGGGAGCCCGAGGCCGCGTTGGCCTATCTCCAGTCGGTCGCCGCCGCGTACACCCTGCGCACGCAACGGGCGCTCAGCGAGCTCCAGACGCTCCCCGACCAGTGGCGCGGCACCTTCGACATCAGCGACTGGCCGCTGCGGCTGACGCCCGAGGAGACGGTGAATCTGCGGGACGAACTGCACGCGCTCCTCGCGCGCTACCGCTCGGACAGTCCGGAGACGGCGGCCGAGGCGCCGGAGGGAGCCGAGCGCGTCTCCGTGATCGCCCAGATCCTGCCCGAGCTGGACACCCCGGACGGCGATTCCGCCGATGCCGCCCCCGCGAGCGACCCGGCGCCCGCACGGCGTCGGGGAATGGAGACCTGGTGAAGCGAACGGGGTTGCGGGCGAACGGTACTGACGTCGCGTCAGGGCGACGTAGCTCGCTGCCGCTCGTCGGCGTGCTCACCGCGATGGCGGTCTCGTTGACCGGTACGCGGGTCTCGGCCATCGCCCTGCCGTGGTTCGTGCTCGTCACCACCGGCAGCGCGACCCAGACCGGGCTCGTGGCCTTCTGCGAGATGGCGCCCTACGTGGTGGTGAAGGCGTTCACCGGACCGCTCGTGGACCGGGCCGGACCGCGGACCATATCCTGGACGACCGACCTCATCAGCGCCGTCGCCGCCGTCGCGGTGCCAATTCTGCACGGCGCGGACCGACTCTCGTTCCCCCTGCTGCTCGTGCTCGTCGCGTTGATCGGCGCGGCGCGCGGGCCGGGCGACCTGGCCAAGGACGTCATGGTCCCCGAGGCCGCCGACCACGGGCGCGTACCTCTGGAGCGGGCCGCCGCCTTCGCCGGTGTGACCGAACGGCTCGCCTCCACCGTCGGACCGGCGGCGGGCGGCGCCCTGATCGCGCTTCTCGGTCCGCTGCCGGGGCTGACCGTCAACGCGGCCTGTTTCGCGCTCGGTTCGGTGATCATCGCGCTGGTGCTGCCACGGGGGATGGGCCGGCCGGCCGAGCATGTTCCGTCGCCCAGGGACGACTCCGATCCGTCCGCGGAACCGGGCTACTGGCGGCGGTTCGGCCAGGGCTTCACCTTCCTGCGCGGTGAGCCGCTGCTCCTCGCGATCATCATCATGGTCGCGATCACCAACCTCCTGGACGCGGCGTTCAGCTCTGTGCTCCTCCCCGTCTGGGCAAAGGAGTCCGGCAACGGACCGAGCGCCATCGGTCTGTGCGCGAGCGCGGGCGGACTCGCGGCGATCGGCGGCAGCCTGATCGCGGCGGCCGTCGCGCACCGGATGCGCCGACGGCTGGTGTTCTTCGGCGGATTCCTCCTGGCGGGCGCGCCACGCTGGCTGATCCTCGCCTCGCCCGCACCCCTGTGGGCCGTGGTGGCCGTGTTCGCGGTAGGAGGCTTCGGCGCCGGATTCCTCAACCCCATTCTGGCGGCGGTCAGTTACGAACGCGTGCCCCGCCGCCTGCTGGGCCGGGTCAAGGCCCTCAGCGGATCGCTCTCCTGGTCCGGAATCCCGCTCGGTGGGCTGATCGGCGGCGCGGCGGTTGCCTCGTTCGGACTGGCGCCGGTGCTGCTGGCGGGCGCGGCGGCGTACTTCCTCACGACGAATCTCACCGGACTGCGCCCGGAATGGCGGGAGATGGACCGCCTGCGCGGCAAGGGCCGGGCGCCCGACGCCCAGTTCACCCCACCACCGGCGGACCCCAGGCCGGGCCCGGGACCGGCGAACTCGGACCCGGACTCAGGACCGGACCCGGAGCGTCTCGCGCTCTCCGAGCGGTGAACGTTCTCGTACCGCGCCCGCCGCCCCTCTGAGCTCGCGCGAATGACCTTCGACGAACGAGAACGCGATCGAGCAGTGGAACGCCTCCGCCACGCGCGAGGCGATGGAAGCGACGGTTCAGTGCGGCCGATCACCCTGTTGGCCACGCCCGCTTTGGCGCTGGTGATCCAGCCACTCGTCGAAGGTGGTCGGCGCGATACGGGCGTTCTCACCCGGCAGCAGCACATTGCCCGCCATCTCCGGCCTGAAGACCGCCGACCAGCTCGGCACGAGCTTCACCGTGTGCCCGCGTGCCTCGTTGGTGCGCCGTGCCATGTCCACCAGGTCCTGCGGATCGGGACCGACGACCTCCACATACCGCCCCCGTGGCTCGCCCGTCACGATCTCGGCGAGGACGTCGGCCACATCGGCGGGCGCGATCGGCTGTACGAGCAGGGGAGCGACCGTGGCGACACCGTCCTGCTCGGTCCAACTCGCCACCATCGCGGCGAAGTCGTGGAACTGCGCGGCCGGGACGATCGTCCACGGCACCGGACCGGCGGACACGAGACGTTCCTGCTCCCGCTTGCCCGCGTAGTGCGCGTTGCCTTCGACGCGGTCGACACCGGCGATCGAGAGCAGCACATGGTGCCGGACACCGGCCCGCTGCCCGGCGGCGAGCAGATTCCCGGTGGCGGCGTGGAAGTACGCGACCGTACCGGCCCGGTCCGCCGCCGGGCTGTTGGTGACGTCCAGGACCGCCTCGACGCCGGTCAGCGCGTCATCGAGCCCCTCACCCGTCGACAGGTCCACGCCCAGGGAACGGCTGACGCGTACGACGTCGTGGCCGCCCCGTTCGAGGGCGGCCACGGTGAGGGCCCCGATGTTCCCGGTCGCGCCGGCGACTGCGATCCGCATGATGCTCGTCCTCTTCTCTCGATCCCGCGCGGACAGTAACAGGGGGCAAGCGCGTCGGTGGCGAAGCTCGCGCGGCGCTACGACCTGCCGGGCCCCAGGCCTGACAGGGACGAGGACAGGCACGGCGTGGCCACCGATGGCCTTCGCGGCACCGGTGCCGCGTGTCGTACGGACTCCGCGCGGGGTCTGTGGGCAGGGTGCTGCTCATGAGACTGCGGGGCGCGGGCGACGACGACAGGGGTGGCTCCGCGCGCGGGGCGTTGACAGCGGTCGTCAAGTTGCGGAACGACGTGACCATCACACAGACGCTGCGCTCGGCGGTTGCCGCGACGCTCGCCTACATCGTCGCGCTGTGGCTCAGCACCGAACCCGCGCCGCTGACGGCGCCGCTCACCGCGCTGCTCGTGGTGCAGGTGACGCTCTACTCCACCCTCACCACCAGCTTCCGCCGGGTGAACGCCGTCGTCGCCGGCGTGCTGATCGCCATCGCGTTCAGTGTGCTCGTGGGGCTGTCGTGGTGGAGCCTGGGACTGATCATCCTGGCTTCCCTCCTGGCAGGCAGGCTCGTCCGGGTCGACGAGTTCGTTCCCGAGGTCGCGATCAGCGCCATGCTCGTCCTCGGCGTGACCCACGCGGCGAACACCGCCTGGGACCGTGTCCTGGAGACCCTGATCGGCGCGGTGGTCGGGCTCCTGTTCAACGTGCTGTTCGTGCCGCCGGTCTGGATCTCCGCCGCGGGCGAGTCCATCGAGGACCTCGCCCGGCAGATGCGCCGGCTGATGCGCGACGTCGGCGAGGAACTGACCACCCCCACCCCGGTCGAACGCGCCGCGGCCCGGTTGTCGGAGGCGCGGCGGCTCGACCACGGCATCGCCGAGGTGGACGCGGCGCTGCGCCAGGCCGAGGACAGCCTGCGGCTCAACCCGCGCGTCAAGGAGGGACTCCTGCACCGGGTGGTGCTCCGTACCGGCCTCGACACGCTGGAGATCTGCGCGGTCGTACTGCGCGTGCTCACCCGCACCATCACGGACCTCGCCAAGGAGCGGGAGGAGGAGAACCTCTTCACGCCCGAGGAGGGATCCGGCCTGGAAGAGCTGCTGTCGCAGGTCGCCGACGCGCTCGTCAGTTTCGCCGTGCTGGTCACCACACAGACGAGCGAGGCCGCCGAGGCGGCGGAGGACCGCCTCGCGGGCGATCTGAGCGCCGCCGGGGCGAGCCGCGAGCGGGTGGCGCATCTGCTGCTGGAAGGCGTACAGCGGCACCCGAGACAGTGGCAGCTCCACGGCGCGCTGCTGTCGGAGATCGACAGGCTGCTCGACGAACTCGACACCGATCACCGCTCCCGCCGGCTGATGGAGGAGCTGGACAGAGCCACCCGGGAACAGCGCGAACGGTATCCGCGGTACACCGCGTTCACGCAGTGGCTGCGGGGCCTGAAACGGCCCCGACTACCGAGCCGACCGAGACTGAAGCGCCGGGATGGCTAGGGCCTGTCGTTCGGATCTTGCCGGGCTCGCGTCCCTGGCACGCACGCCCGCCGCGTTGTCGTCGGTCGCCAACGCTCCGCGTTGTCTCCCTCCTCCGCCTTGCGCTCGCACGCACCAACGCGGACATCAGCCGCTGGCGCGGCGGGCGCTCCCTGATCCGGCCTGATCCAAACGACAGGCCCTAGCCCGTCCGGGCCCCGCTCCGGGTCGGGGGGCGACCGGCGGCCGACGGCGAATCGGACGCCGCCGTGATGACGTCGTCCAGCACCTCGCGCGTACGCATGAGTTCGGCGATCTGCTGGTCGATCCTGGCCCGCTGCCGCGTCAGGTCTGCCACGAGCCACGGCGTCGCGGCCTCCGACGGGCCCCCGTCCTCGTCCCGCATGCACGGCAGCAGTTCGGCGATCTTCCCGCTGCACAGCCCGGCGGCGAACAGCTCCTGGATACGGATCACCCGGTCGACCGCCCGCTCCGGGTACGTACGGTGGCCCGAGGGCGTGCGCTCGGCCGCGAGCAGTCCCTGTTCCTCGTAGTAGCGCAGCGAGCGTTCGCTGACGGCGGTACGTCTCGCCAGTTCGCCGATCTTCACGCGTCCTCCCGGGGTCCGCACCGTCGCGGTGGCGGTGGCGGTGGTTGAACCTGACACCAGTGTGAGGTCTTACCGTCCCGCCATGACGAAAACGACGCTGCTCGCCCCGTATTCCCTCGGCCCCCTCCATCTCCCCAACCGCATGGTGATGGCCCCCATGACCCGCTACCGCGCGGCCGTGGACGGCACCCCCCTGCCGGTCGTCGCCGACCACTACGCGCAGCGTGCCGGCGCCGGCCTCATCGTCACCGAGGGCATCTGGCCCAGCAGCCGCGGCCAGAGCGGCTGGCGGCTCCCCGGCCTGGAGACCGGGGCACACATCGAGGGCTGGCGTGCGGTGACCGACGCGGTGCACGCCGCCGGGGGCCGCATCATGGCCCAGCTGATGCACGGCGGCCGGCACGGCCACCCGCTGTCCCGGATCGACGGGGACGTACCGCGCGGACCGTCCGCGGTACGGGTACCCGGCCCCGTCCATGTACGTGACGGCGGCAAGGCCGACCCCCTCCCGCCGCGCGAGATGACGCGCGACGACATCCGGCAGGCCGTCGACGACCACGCCAAAGCGGCGGCGAACGCCATGGCGGCGGGCTTCGACGGGGTCGAACTGCACGGCGCCAACAGCTACTTGATCCACCAGTTCCTCGCCGACAACACCAATCTCCGCACGGACGGGTACGGCGGTACGACCGAGGGCCGGATCCGCTTCCCCGTCGAACTGGTCACGGCGGTGGCGGACACGATCGGAGCCGGTCGGACGGGGCTGCGGCTCTCCCCGGGCAACCCCCAGTTCGGCATGGCCGAGGCCGACCCGGCCCCCGTCTACCGCGCACTCCTCGACTCGGTCGACCCTCTCGGTCTGCTCTATCTCCACCTCACCGACAACGACAGCTACCCGGCACTCGCCGACCTGCGGCCCCGCTGGCACGGCCCGCTCATCGCGAACGTCGGTGAGAACCACGACCCCACGACGCGTGAGGCGGGAGAGACGGTGCTCGCCGACGGGCTCGCCGACCTCGTCTCGTACGGCAGGTCCTTCATCGCCAACCCGGACCTCCCCGAACGCTTCGCCTGCGGCGCCCCGCTCAACGCCGTCGACGAGCGGCACCTCTACACGCACGGCGCCGAGGGCTACACCGACTACCCGGCGCTGACCCAGGGCCTCCGGGCGGTCGGCACATGACGCCACGCGAAGCGCGGGCGATACTGACATATGGAATTCGCCGTCTTCATGACTCTGCCCGGTCTGGTCATCCTGCTGACCGCGCTGGCCTTCGTCGATCAACTCCTGCTGCGCGCCGGCCGGGCAGGCATCCTGCCGTGGCGGAACGCCGCCCGGCAGGGACAGGTCTCGACCACCGGCTTCGAGATGCTGCACGCGAGCCTCTCGCCGGGCAAGCAGAGCGAGTTGAAGGAGCGCCGGTCGGCGCTGCTGATGCGGGACGACGAGGAGGACGGGGCTCCGCCGAACCGGACGACGGTGGATCTGGACGGCGGCACGGCGGTCGTACGGATACAACCGGGACGGCCGGACCGCCCGAACTGACCGGCCGGTCCGGCGAATCCTCGTCGCGGAGCGTTCAGAGCGGAAGTACGCAGACTGCCACCGGTGACGCGAACGGGGCGCCGGCCGCGGCCAGTTCGCCACTGTCCTGGTCGACGTGGAAGACGGAGACGGCGTTCGACCGCTGATTCGCGGCGAACAGCAATGTCCCGTCGGGTGAGAGGGCGAGCTGCCTCGGGTAGTCACCCCCGACGGGCACCGTGCCCAGCAGTCGCAGACCGGCGCCGTTGTCCTCGACGGCGAAGCGGGACAGGCTGTTGTGCCCCCGGTTGGCGAGGAGGACGAAGGCGCCGTTGCCCGTGATCACGGGCTGGGAGGGGAAGCTGCTGCCCGCGCCGCCCGCGCCGGTGGGCAGCGGGTCGCCGGGGGTGAGGGTCCCGCTGCCGGGGTCGTACGCGCAGACGGCGATGGTGTTGTTCAACTCGTTGGCCAGATAGGCGAATTGGCCCGAGGGATGGAAGACGAGATGCCGCGGCCCGGCTCCCGCGGGGAGCCTCGCGTACGAGACCTGGGTGAGCGTGCCCGCCGTCTCGTCGAGACGGTAGGTGTAGACGCTGTCGGTGCCGAGGTCGACGGCCAGCACATGGGCGCCGTCCGGGCTGGTGACGATCTGGTGCGCGTGCGGGCCGTTCTGGCCGGGGGCGGGGGCGGGCTCGGTATGGGTGACCAGATCGGTGCGCTCGCCGAGCGCGCCCGACGCGTCGATTGGGTGCACCGCCACGTTGCCGGAGCCGTAGTTCGCGCTGAGCAGCCACCGACCGCCGGGATGGACGGACAGGTGGCAGGGCGACGAGCCGCCGGTGCCGCGTGTGCCGAGGACCGTGTGGTCGCCGTTCTCGCCCAGCGCGATCGCGGTGACGCCGCCCTCCTGGCGCTCGTTGACCGCGTACAGGGTGCTGCCGTCGGGGTGTACGGCGAGATACGAGGGGTCGCCGACGCCTTGGAGCGTGCCGGTGCCGGTGATGGCGCCGGTGCCCGTGTCGTACGAGGCGAGCCCGATGCCCGTACCGCCGCTGGAGGTGTATGTGCCGATGAACAGCGTTCCTGTGGCGCGCAGTTGTCGGGTGCGCGCCGCGACTCCGGCCGCGTGAGCGGTAGTTGGCGTGGCTCGGGGCGTCGTGGCCGTCGCCGTGGCGGGTACCGCGACCGTCGCGACGGCTGCGGCCACCATGCCGATGACCTGACGGCGGCTCGGGCCGCCTGTGGACCTGGCGGCTGTCGCGGCCGCTCCCGCGCCTGAAGCCGAATCCTCGCCTGAGGAGGACATTCTTGTGGGGTCGTTGCTCATGCCGGGCACCTCGGATGACTCGTGGGGGGAGTGCTTGCCGGTGTTGTCGCACTCACCCTGTCGCCATCCCGCCCCCGTCGGCAAGGCCCCGTCGGCGGTGTCAGTCGCGGAGCGCCAGGGCATCCCCCATCACGATCACCGGCCGCTTCGCCGGGTCCAGCAGGCGCAGGAGTTCGACCATGTGCGTTCTCGACAGCGAGACACACGCCTGGGTGGGGCCCTTGTGGTCGACATGGATCCAGACACCGCCGCCTTTGCCGAGGCCCATCGGGCGCTCCTTGTTCAGCGGCGTGGTCCCCGGCGTGCGGTTGTAGTCGATGGCCACGACGTAGTCGAAGGAACCCTCCAGCGGCTCGCCCAGGAAACCGGTTCCGGGCGCTTCGAAGTCGCTGTCCTCGTCGTAGGGAAGCCGGGACCCGGGATCGGGCAGCCGACCGCCGGCGTCGCCGAGTGTGAAGACACCGATCGGCGACCTCAGGTCGGAGGCCCGGTGGTCGCGGGTCCAGCCGCGCAGCGCGTTGTGCGCGGGCCAGCGGTTGGTGACGGGCTGCCAGCCGGTGTCGGCGTCCCGCTCGTACAGCGCGACTCCGGACCGCGGTGAGTCCCGGCCCTCGCCCGTGACGACGAAGGCCTGGCGGGCGGAGACGGGGATACTGGCGCGGGTGACCGGACCGAGGCCCGGGATCTCGCGGACCAGCGACGCCTCCACCGGGCCACCGGCGACCCCACGGGCCGCCGCCCCGTTCGCCGAGCCCTGACGCCGCTCAAGACGTCCGTTCCCCGGCTCACCCCGCGCCGCGTTCCGCTCCGCCGGGTTTCCTTCGGCCGATTTGCTCTCCGTGATCCGGCTCTCCGGCACCTGCTGCGCGCATCCGGAGAGAAGCAGGGACGTACAGAGCGAGGTGAGGGCCAGAGCACCTCTGGCGCCGTGGAGAGCGCGGGGGAGGAGGAGCATGTCGAACCTTTCGTGGGCGTGGGCGGGCGGCCCGTCCTCGTCCGCCGCGTTTCTCTGCGCCATGAAACGCGATCATCGTGTGATCCGACCGCCACGAGATACGCGACCAGACACAGACCCTGCGATTTCCCCCGTTCTGCCTAAGACGGCGTCGGATGTGCACGTGGAAGCATGCCTTCCGCTTCGCAGCCGGGCTGTTCCCCGGTTTCCGTCATTGGTGCGAGCAAAGGCGGTCGAGGGTGATTGGTCGGCCCGCGGGCGATTCGTGAACGCGCGTAGTTTCAGGCAGCCGAAAGAGCGTCAGATTGGTTGCCCGACAGGGTTGTCGAGGACATGGCGGAATTGCTTGTCTTGACGGGTCGTGCATCGTGGGCGCGCCGCGACTCCGCCCCACCGGAGTGGCCAACCCTGCTGCGCGGCATGCCTGTTGTCGTTGAACCCGGGAGATCGTTCCCCCCACTTCCCAAGGAGATCGACATGGTTGCCAATTCAGGACCCGGCCGTCGTACGGTGCTGAGAGGCGGTCTGACCGCCACGGCGGTCGGCGCGCTCGGGCTCGCCGCGACCGGGTCGGCGAACGCCGCCCCCGTCCGCCCGGCGGCCCGTTCACCGCTCGCCGCCGCCGAGCCGCGTATCTACAGCACCGCCGAATGGGGCGCGCGGCCCCCGAACCAGCAGATCGTCGTGCTCGACCGGGTGCCGACCTACATCGTCGTGCACCACACGGCGGAGCCCGGCAACAGCGAGGACTACTCGCTGGAGCACGCGATGGAGATCTGCCGGTCGATCCAGAACTTCCATATGGACGGCCAGGGTTGGGGTGACTCCGGCCAGCAGTTCACCAACTCGCGCGGCGGCTTCATCCTCGAGGGCCGGCACCAGAGCCTCGACGTCGTACGCGGTGGTACGCAGCACGTGCAGGGCGCGAACGTCGGCGGCCGGAACAGTGAGGTCATCGGTATCGAGAACGAAGGCCTCTATACGGAGGTCGACGTACCCGCCGCGCTCTGGGGCTCCCTCGTCCAGCTCGTCGCCTGGATCGCCACCCAGTACGGGCGCCCGGTCACCGACATCATGGGCCACCGCGACTTCAACTCCACCGAGTGCCCCGGCGGTGTGCTCTACGGCAGGCTCCAGGAGCTGCGCGACGCGGTCGCCGGCGCACTGGGCGTCGCGCCGGCCGACCGGCCTTCCGTCTGGCCGCTGCTGCGGCCGGGAGCGGCCGGTCCTCAGGTGCGTGCCGCGCAGTACCTGCTGCGCGCCCGCGGCTTCGCGGACGTGCCCGTGGACGGCGTCTTCGGCTCGGCCACCAAGCGCGCGGTGGTCAAACTGGCCGACGTGCACAACGTCGAGAAGCACACCTGCGCGGCCATGACCCGCAGCCGTACGGACGAGACCGGCTACCTCGGCTCCGACATCTGGCCCCTGATCACCCCGAAGGTCAGGGCGGGCGAGAACGCCGATGTCGAGAAGGCGGTGACCACCCTGCACCGTGCCGGCGCTGACCGGGCCCACTCGGCCGGCGTCCTCACCGCGACGGACTGGAAGCAGCTCCTGGCCTGACCCCGCGTGACCCTTCGGCGGCAGGAGTCACTTCCTGCCGCCGAAGGCTTTTTCACGGAAGGACCGCACTTCGAAGGGCCGGTACGTCGCGGCGGCGCCGGGCGGCGGCCGTCGGCACGCTGACGGAGATCCTGGCCCGGACGTGCCAGGGCGTGTCCTGTGGATCGGGGAGTCCGTTCGTGGCCCACTCGTCACGTTCCTGTTCCCGTCTCTCTTCCTGGGCACGTCCCTTCCGGAGCCGCTATGAAGACCCTGACCGAAGAGGCCCGCGACGAACGGGGCGTCGGGCGCCTGTTCACCCTGTGCGACGGAGTGTTCGCCATCGCCATGACGCTGCTCGCCCTCGACCTCCGGTTGCCCGACCTCGGCAAGCACCCCGGCGACGCCGCGCTCCGGCAGGCCCTCGTCGATCTGGAGCCGCGCTATCTCTCGTTCCTGATCAGCTTCTACGCGATCGCGAGCTACTGGCGGCGGCACCGCGCCGAGATGCGCACGGTCCGCGTCAGCCCGCCGGGACTCGTACGGCTGACGATGTTCCTTCTCCTCACGATCGCCGTGCTGCCCTTCGTCTCCAACGTCCTCGGCTCCTACGGAAATCAGGCCGGGATCGCCGTGGCCGTGTACGCCGGGGTGAATGTGATCGCGGCCGGAACGCTGCTGGTGATCAGGTGGGTGGTCGACAGGCATCAGCCTCCTGGGGAGGTCGCGAGTGAGCACGGACGGTACGAACTCTGGTTCGACCTGGCCGCGTTCGCGCTGGCCGTTCCGTCGGGGTACGTCTTTCCGGGCAACGGGCCACAAGCGCTGATCGTGCTCCTCGCGCTGAGCGGCGTCGCCTCGTTCGTAACCCGCCACCTCCTGAAGAGGCGGAGGGACGCCGGGGCGCCGGCTCGGGACGTGTTCCCCGGATCCCACTCTTGAGCGACTGCTCAAAGTCCTGCTACTTTCAGTTGAGCAGTCGCTCAACAGCAGCGCTCAACAGCAGCGCTCAACAGCGACAGGGCAAGGGTCGGGGGACGGAATGGGGCTGTACGTCGAAACACGCGTCCGTGCGGACATGGAGACGCTCTGGGAGCGGACGCAGGACCCGGCGCACCACCAGCGGTGGGACCTCCGCTTCTCGGAGATCGACTATCTGCCGCGCCCGCCCGGTGAGCCGCAGCGGTTCCGCTACGCGGTCCGGGTGCTGCCCTTCCTCACCGTCTCCGGCACCGGCGTCAGCGCGGGGGAGAGTGGCGGGGCGGACGGACGCCGCGTCTCCGTACTGAGGTTCGCATCGCCGCACCCCCTCTCCCTCCTGGCGGAGGGCAGCGGGTACTGGCGTTACGTGCCCACGTCCGACGGCGTCCGCTTCCTCACCGGCTACGACTACCGCCCTCGTTGGGGACGCTTGGGCGCCGTCGCCGACAGGTGGGTGTTCCGGCCGCTGATGGGGTGGGCGACGGCCTGGTCCTTCGACCGGCTGCGGCTCTGGTGCGAGCACGGGGTCAGCCCGGCGCGATCCCTCGCCCACGCGGTTGGCGAGTTGGTTGTCCGGCTGATCGCCGTTCCGGGCGTGGTCGCCGTACTCACGGCGTCCGGCACCGGCGGGGCGGACGGGGCGGCGTCATGGGCCCTGCCCGCGGTCGTCGCGCTCGCGTCGGCCGCCCTGCTGCTTCTCCTGCCCCCGCTGCCCCGCACCCCGGCCGCCAGGCGCTGTCTGCGTACGCCACCGGGCCGCCCGACGTCAGCGACGTCGGCCGCGTCCGCGTCGGCCGCCCCCGCCCTTCTCGCCACACTGGAGCGACCGTGACCTCGATCTTCCGCCTCGCGATGGGCGACGACTTCGACCGGCTCCACCCCCAGTTGCGACGGCGCTTCTCCGTCGGCCTCGACAGCGGCGAGGCCTGCCTCGGGCGCGGCGTGATGGACCGCATCTGGCACGGACGCCCCTTCGTCAAGCCGTTCCTCGCGCTCGGCGCCGCCCGCAACATCCTCGTCCCGCGCACCGGCCGCCGTATCCCGTTCACCATCGAGAACGTCCCGTACACCGACGCCTACGGCCGTGAGACCGTCACCTTCGTACGGACCTTCGAACTGGCGGGCGGGGAGCGCCGGTTCGACGCCACCATGATCTACAGCCCCGAGCGCGACTGTGTCCTCGACTACCTCGGCACGCACCAGCACCTCGCCAGCGATCTGCACCCGACCGCCGAACCCGACGGTTCCCTGCTCATCCGGTCGGGCCAACACCGCTTCCGCGAGGGGCCGGTGGACACGCGCGTGCCGGAGCTCATAGGAGGCGACGCCGAGGTACGTGAGTCCTACGACGACGCGGCCGGCTGTTTCCGTATCCGCGTCAGCGTGACCAACCGGCGCTTCGGCCCGCTCTTCGGGTACGAGGGTGCCTTCGCCGCCACATACGTGCCCCTGCGCTCCTACGGGCTGCGCGCCGGCCTGCGTCCGGTACGGGAAGAGGCCCGCGCATGAGCGAGGATCCGGATTCCCGGGGCACCGCCCCGCGTGGCAAGGGGACCAAGGGCGGTGACAGCAAGAGCGGTGGCAGGAGCCGGGACACCAGGACGAAGCTGCTGGAGGGAGCGCTGCGTACGCTCACCGAGCAGGGCATCGCCCGTACCTCCGCCCGTACGATCGCCGCCGCGGCCGGCGTCAACCAGGGCCTGGTCTTCTACCACTTCGGCTCCGTCGACGAACTCCTCGGTGCCGCCTGCCACCACGGCGCCGAGCAGCGGGTCTCCCGCTACCGCGCCCGGCTGGCCGCCGTCACCTCCCTCGCCGAACTCCTCCAATTCGGCAGGGAGATGCACGCCGAGGAACGGGCCGCCGGCCATGTCGCCGTCCTCGGCCAGCTGCTCGCCGGAGCCCAGACCCAGCCCCGCCTCGCCGACGCGGCCCGGCGCGGACTGCAACTGTGGATCGACGAGATCGAGAAGGTCCTGGAACGAGTGCTGACCGGTACTCCCATCGCCGATCTCACCGACTCGGCGGGCCTCGCCCGCGCCGTCGCCGCGTCCTTCGTCGGACTTGAGCTGTACGAGGGCGTCGACCAGGAGGGCGCGGGGCACGCTCTCGACGCACTGGAGCAACTGGCCGTACTCGCCTCGGTCCTGGACGAACTCGGCCCGCTGGCCCAGCGTGCGGTACGGCGGCGGCTGCGGAACACCGCGCAGAACTGAGGCACCCGCCAACCGCCGGCCGTCGAGAGGAGTCAGAGCGCGACCAGACCCGCCGCGGTGGGCCGGAATCCGCAGGCGTCGGTGTAGAAGGAGCGCAGGTGGTCCTCGTAGTCGACGTGCAGCCACTCGCAACCGGCGGCGCGGGCGCCTTCCGTGGCCCTGGCGACGAGCGCCGTGCCGACGCCGCGCCCCCGACAGCTCCGGGCGACGACCGTGTCCAGGAGGAAGGCGTGCTCCCCGCCGTCCCAGGCGACGTTGACGAAGCCGACGAGCCGGCCGGCCTCCCACGCGCAGACCCACCCGAGGCTGTGCCGACGCAGCCGTCCCGCCCGGTCGACGGGAGTCCGCGGCTCACCGAAGCCCTCGGCGTGCAGGGCGCCGAGCGCCGCGTTCTCCACGTCGCCCCGCCATTCGTAGATGATCGCCATGGCGCGATCGTAGGGTGAGCATTCGGACAGCGGCCACAACTCCCGTGCCGGGCAGGACTCTTCGGCGGACCGCCGGGCCGTCCAGCAGCCTTGCCGTGCCGTCATTACCCCGCGGGTAATCGACGTCCTCCCGGCGCCGCGAAAGGGTGGTGACCAGACGACGAGAGGAAACCCAGATGTCCCTTCACGACGACGCTGTCGCACGCTACTTCGCCGCCTGGAACGCCGCCGACGAGGACCTGGAGAAGGCCGTCGCCGACGCCTTCACCGAGGACGGCACCTACACCGACCCGCTGGTCGAGGTCGCCGGGCACGCCGGAATCACGGCCGCCATCCGGGGAGCCCACCAGCAGTTCCCGGGCTTCGACTTCACTCCGACGGGCACTCCCGACGCCCACCACAACCTGATCCGCTTCACCTGGGATCTCGTCTCGCGGACCGACGGCTCGGCGCCCGCCGCGGGCTTCGACGTCGTCACCCTCGCCGAGGACGGTCGTATCAGTTCGGTGAGCGGTTTCCTCGACCGGCTGCCGGGCGCCTGAGACCCTCCCCGCGGCCGCTCACTGGCCTCCGAGCCCGGTCGTGGCGACGGACTTGACGATCTGCCGCTGGAAGAGCATGAAGACCACCAGCAGCGGAATCGCGGCGAGCACGGACGCCGCCGACGCCTGGGCGTTCTGGAGGCCGTAGGAGTCCTTGACGCTCGACAGTCCCACAGGCAGCGTCATCAGCGTCGGGTCGCTGGTGATGATGAACGGCCACAGGAAGTTGTTCCAGGTGGTGATGAAGACGAAGATCGACACCGCGGCGAGAATCGGCCGGGACAGTGGCAGTACGACGCTGACGAAGATCCGCACACTGCCGGCGCCGTCGATGCGGGCCGCCTCCTCCAACTCCCGAGGCACGGCGTCGAAGAACTTCTTCAGGATGTAGACCATGACCGGCGCCACCACCTGGGGCAGAATCACCGCCGCGTAGGTGTCGACCAGGTTCATGGCCAGCATCTGCCGGAACAGCGGCACGATCAGGATCTGCGGCGGCACCAGGATCGACGCGACGGTGACGGCGAGCAGCGCCCGCCGGCCACGGAAGAGCCCACGGGAGAGCGCGTACGCCGCCAGCGCGGACACGACGACCGTCAGGACGGTCACCGCCACCCCGATCAGCAGGCTGTTGAGCGCCCAGGCGGGCAGGTTCCCCTGGGCGAAGATCTCCCGGTACGCCGCGAGTGTGAAGCCGCCGGCCGGTATCCAGTCGCCGGCGGCCGAGCTCGCGTCGACCTCCGACTTGAAGGAGGTGTCCACCCCCCAGGCCAGTGGCAGCAGCCAGACACCGGTCATCAGGATCAGCGCCAGCACGGACAGGACCCGGGGCAGGAGACCCGCGCCCAGCATGGGGTGCCAGCTCCGCCCGGCCCCTACGCCGGGCGGCAGGCCGCCGCCACGGCGCCTGCGCGCCACCTCCCTCGGCATCGTGCTGCGACGTGGTCCGGACGACTGGGATGCGAGTGCGTCGGTACTCATGACCGGATCAGTCCTCCCTGCGCGAGAAGATCTTGAGTTGGGCGAGGGAAAGGATCAGGACGACCGCGAAGAAGACGTACGACACCGCCGACGCGTAGCCCAGCCGGTAGTTGGTGAAGCCGGTGTCGTAGATGTACTCGAGGATCGGCCGGGTGGATCCGGCCGGTCCGCCCTTGGTGAGCAGATAGATCTGGTCGAACACCTTGAGGGAGGCCAGTACTTGCAGGACCGCGATCAGCCCCGTCGTACGGCGCAGCTGCGGCAGCGTGATCGACCACAGCCTGCGCCACGCGCCCGCCCCGTCGAGGGCCGCCGCCTCGTAGAGATGGTCCGGGACGGACTGGAGCGCGGCGAGGTAGAGCAGGAAGTTGAAGCCCACGGTCCACCAGAGCGTGAGGAGCGCGACGGACCACATCGCGTACTTCTCCTCGACCAGCCAGCCGATCCCGTCGACGCCGACGGCCTTCAGCATGGTGTTGAAGAGGCCCAGTTCGGGCTGGTAGAGCATCCCCCACACCTGGGTCACGACCGCCACGGGCAGCAGGTACGGGGCGAAGAAGGACAGCCGCCAGATCCACTGGCCGGGCAGGCCGGTGTGCACGAGCAGGGCCATGACCAGCGCGAAGAGCACCAGTGGTACCGACGAGAGCAGGGTGAACCAGGCGGTGTTGCCGAGGCTCTGCCAGACCTCGCTGTCCCTGAAGGCTTCGGTGTAGTTGTCCAGTCCTGCGAACGCGCTGTCGCCGTGGCCGGTGAGACTGGAGTCCGTGAGGCTCATCCACAGTCCGAAGCCGAGAGGCACGACGAGGAAGAGAACGAAGAAGACCAGGAACGGTACGACGAACGGCCAACCGGCGCCTCTCGACGCGCCTCCTCCCGACCTGACGCCTCCCGGCGCGCTCTCTCCTGAGGGGCCGCCGCCACCCGGCACACCACGTCGCCGGCGTTTCGCGGAGGGCCGGGTTTCGTCCACGGCGGCCGGGCCGCCGACGGTGGGCACGCTGCTCATGGCCGTCGCTCCTTTCCTTCGCGATCAGGCCGGATTCGGCTTGGACAGAAGCGTGTTGATCTCCGACTCCATCTTCCGCACGGCGCTGCGGGCGGACGCCGACCCGGTCAGGGTCGGCTGGAGCGCCTGGCACATCCGGTTCTGGAAGTCGGAACCGGAGCCGCTGAACCAGGCCTGCGGATCGAGGACCGGGTGGTCGGCCGCGGCGGCGTACTCAGCCTGCGGGTGCAGCCCGGCGTATTCCTTGGACTCGACGACCGGCCGATACGCCGGGATGTGGCCGGCCTCCGCCCACGCCAGACTGGACTTGAGCAACTCGGCGACGAACTGGTGTGTACGACGACGCCGGTCCGGATCCGCATCGCTCTGGTGGGGGAGCACCAGGGAATGGCTGTCGGACGCGGCGCCGGGCCGGTCGAAGAAGGTGGGGAACGGAGCCGCGCCGAGGGTGTCCTTCTTGGCCGTACGGAAGGTGTTGAGCTCCCACTCGCCCGAGAAGATCATCGGGGACTGGCCGTTGGCGAAGGCGGCGATCGCGGTGGTGAGGTCCATCGTGCGGCAGTCGGGCCGCACGATGTCCGCCATGAACTCCACTGTTTCCGCGGCCACTTCACGGTCGATCTCCAGTCGGCTGCCCGAGAGGTCGAAGGTGGCGCCGGTCTGGTTGAACAGGGTCCAGAACATGCGCCAGCCCATGGCGGCGTCGGTGACATGACCGAAGAGCGGACCGAGCTTTCCGTGGTCCTTGCGGAGCTTCTCGGCGAGTTCGAGATAGTGCGCGGCCGACTCGAAGGGGAGGGGTTGTCCGTCACTGTTCAGCAGCCCCGACCTGTCCATCATGTCGCGGTCGAAGTAGATGATGAACGGGTGGGTGTCGAGGGGGATCGCGTAGGGCTCGCCCTCGTACAGACAGCGTTTGAACACCGTCTCGTTGAGGTCCTCCCGGCGGACGCCGAACTCGGCCAGCAGATCCATGTCGAAGGGGTCGAGCAGACCGCCGGGGGCGTAGCCGGGCAGCCGGGTGAGATGGAGGATCGCCAGGTCCGGTGAGCGTCCGCCGGCGGAGGCCATGGCGAGTTTGGTGTAGTACGGAGGTCCCCACTCCAGGACCGTGCTCCTGACCTTCAGTCCCGGTGTGCGGCGCTCGATGTCACGGGTGATGTCCTTCATCAGCGCGCCGTCGGGTCCCTGGAAGAGATTCCAGTACTGGATCCGGTCGGTGTCCGAGACGCTGCCGGTGACCGATCCGCAGGCGCTCAGCGCGGGGGCCAGGGCGGTCGCCCCGGCGCCGTACAGCGCGCCTTTCAGCACCCGGCGCCGGGACGGGCCGTTCACCGCTCGGCCCTGCCGTCGCCGTCGTCGCCCGGGGCTCCGCCGGCCGGATCCACGGACGCCGGATCCACGGACTCGGGGTCTTCGAACGCCGAGTCCTCGGAAGCCGGTTCCTCGAAGGCCGCTCGACGCTCCTGTGCCGCGCGCAGCCGCCCGACGTCGAGCTTCGGCGTACGGTCGAAGCGGTAGACCCCGTTCTGCTCCTGGAACACGTCGGTGAGCTGGGTGTAGCAGTAGCCGAACATGTACGGATCGTCGAGCAGCACCCCGGTGAGCCCGGCGAAGCGCTGCTGGAACTCCTCCTCCGTACGCGGGCGTTGCCCGTAACCCCACGAGACGCTGCGGTCGGCGTCGTCCGCCGCGGCGTCGTTCTGCGGGCCGTCGCGGTGGGCGGCGGCCTCTTCCGGGTTCCACCAGATGCCGCCGAACTCGCTGCAGAAATAGGGCTGTCCGCGGTACGGCAGCGACCACACGGCGTCCGTGTCCCGCTCGTCCGGGTTGATGAACGGGGCGTCCTTGTCCAGGCCCGCCATCTGGGCGCGGAAGAGGCTGGGGTCCTGTTCGTAGCTGTGCGAGTCGTACACGTCGGTCTCGGCGACCCGGTGCGAGTAGCCGGACGCGTCGATGACGGGCCGTGAGCGGTCGGCGGCCTTCGTCGCGAGGAACATCGACCTGGTGACGTCGTCCAGGACGGTCTGCCGGTCGTGGAGCTTCTGGTGGGTCTCGTTGAGCGGGCACCAGCCGACGATCGAGGGATGGGAGTAGTCGCGCTCCAGCGCCTCCAGCCACTGCGCGGTGTATCCGGCGGTCGGCCGCTGGTTGTCCCTGGTGGTGGTGCCGCTCGCGCAGCCCCAGTCGCCGAACTCGCCCCATACCAGATAGCCCAGCCGGTCGGCGTGGTGCAGGAACCGTTCCTCGAAGACCTTCTGGTGCAGCCGGGCGCCGTTGAAGCCCGCGGCGAGCGAGAGTTCGATGTCGCGTACGAGGGCGGCGTCGTCGGGCGCGGTCATCAGCCCGTCCGGATACCAGCCCTGGTCGAGTACGAGCCGCTGGAAGACGGGGCGCCCGTTGAGCAGCAGCCGTTTGCCGTCGATGGCGACCGACCGCAGTCCCGCCGTGCAGACGGCGGAGTCGCTCACGCACCCGGCCGCGTCCACCACCTCGATCAGCACCGAGTAGAGATGCGGATCGCGCGGACTCCACGGCCTGCGCCGGCCGGCGGGGACGGCCAGCACCATACGGGGCGCCAGATCGAGATCGGCGGGTACGTCGGCCCGTACGACGGCGTCGCCGTCCGCGTCGCGGAGCGTGGCGCGTACGCGGTGCCCGGGACGGTTGGCGGACAGCGGCAGTTCGAGGTGGAACGCGCCCGAGCCGAGGTCCGGGGTGATACGGGGACGGTGCAGATGGACACCGGCGACCGGCTCCATCCACACCGTCTGCCAAATACCGGTCGTACGGGTGTAGTTGCAGGCGCTGTTGGCGTACTCGACGGACTGTTTGCCGCGGGCCTGCGGACCGTGCGGGGTGTCCCTGGCCCGTACGACGATGACGACCTCCTGGCCGTCGTCGCCCGGTTCCCTGCCCCCGCCCGCGACATCGCCGAGGTCGACGGTGAAGGAGGTGAAACCGCCGCTGTGCCGCCCCACTTCACGTCCGTCGGCCCACACCGTCGCGTCGTGGTCGACGGCGCCGAAGTGCAGGAGCACACGCCGTCCCGCCCAGTGCGCCGGGACGCGCACCGTACGCCGGTACCAGACCGCGGGATGGAAGTCGGGGTCGCCGATGCCCGACAGCTCGGACTCGGGACAGAAGGGCACGGTGATCCGGCCGTCGAGCTCCTGATGGAGCAGTCCGCGTTCCAGACCGCTGTCACCGGGGTCGAACGCGAACTGCCACGTGCCGTTGAGATTCCGCCACTCCTCGCGCACGAAGCCGGGGCGCGGATATTCGGGTCGCGGGACGGTGTTCGACTGGTCGGACGAAGTGGCGGTCGGGTCGGTGGGGGGCTGTGGCATGGCGTCTCCGGTCAGGGACGAGGCACGGAAGAGGCACGTGAGTGGCAGCGGGGAGGCTGGGCTGACGTGTGCGGCCGGACATCGATTACATCGATGTAAAACCCTGGATGTAAATACCTCGCACAGAGGTTTCTCGTCATGGGCCACACATGATCAGGCCAGGCGGATCACGTTCCACGAGAGCGGGGCGAGTGTGGTGCGCAAGATGCCGCCGGACAGTTCGGTCCCCAACTGGGTCCGTGGCGCGACCCGTTCGGGCTCGGCGAGGGTGTTGCGGGCATCGGGATCGGCGTCGTGGAGCGCGCTGTGCTCGACGATTTCGCTCACCCCCGTCCCGCGCAGGGAGATTTCCAGCGGAAGCGGCTCGGCCGTGCCCCGGTTCACGGCGAAGACCGTGACCGAGCCGTCGTCGCCCCGGACGGCGGTGGCGTGCAGCAGGTCGGTCTCCCCGTACGCGCGCGTCGGATACGTCGGCGAGTCCACGGCCACCCGCAGGACCTGGCCCCGGCCGTACCGCGACGCCTGCTGGAAGGGGAAGTACGTGGTCTGCTTCCAGGCGGCGCCGCCCGGCTCGGTCATGATCGGCGCGATCACGTTGACCAGCTGCGCCAGGCACGCGACGGTCACCCGGTCGGCGTGCCGGAGCAGGGCGATCAGCAGCGAGCCGAACACGACCGCGTCGGTGACCGAGTACGCGTCCTCCAGCAGTCGGGGAGCCTCGTCCCAGCTGTCACCGGTCGGGGGCTCGTAGCGGGACTGGTACCAGACGTTCCACTCGTCGAAGGAGAGATTGACGCGCTTGCGGGACTTGAGGCGGGCGCCGACGTGGTCGCAGGTGGCGACCACGTTCTCGATGAAGGACTCCATGTCGACGGCGGAGGCGAGGAACGAGTCGCGGTCCCCGTCCTTCTCCTCGTAGTAGGCGTGCAGGGAGATGTGGTCGACCAGGTCGTACGTCTCCATGAGCACCTCCGCCTCCCACGCGGCGAACGTCGCCATGGCCTGGTTCGAGCTTCCGCACGCGACGAGTTCGACGGACGGGTCGAGTTGGCGCATGGCCCGCGCGGTCTCGGCGGCGAGCCTGCCGTACTCCCGCGCCGTCTTGTGCCCGGTCTGCCACGGGCCGTCCAGCTCGTTCCCCAGGCACCAGAGCCTGATGTCGTACGGCTCCTTCGCGCCGTGCGACCGGCGCAGTTCGGACAGGGCGGTGCCTGCGGGGTGGTTGGCGTACTCCTGGAGGTCGAGGGCTTCCCGTACCCCGCGCGTACCGAGGTTCAGGGCCATCATCGGCCGCGCGCCGACCTTGCCGACGAAGTCCATGAACTCGGCGAGGCCGAAGCGGTTGGTCTCGGTCGAGTGCCAGGCGAGGTCGAGCCGGCGGGGCCGGTCGGCGACGGGCCCGACGGAGTCCTCCCAGCGGTGTCCGGAGACGAAGTTGCCGCCCGGATAGCGGATGACGCTGACGCCCAGGTCCCGTACGAGGGACAGCACGTCGCCGCGCAGGCCGGCGGCGTCGGCGGAGGGGTGGCCCGGCTCGTACACCCCGGTGTAGACGCAGCGGCCGAGATGCTCCACGAAGGAGCCGAAGAGGCGGTCGTCGACCTCGCCGACGGTGAAGGCGGGATCGAGGGTGAAATGGGCGGTGCGGGCCATGCGTTCCTCACATAGGTTCGATATCTCGGACAACGGTCGCAATGCCGGACGCGAACAAGGGGAACGTAGGGCGCGGGAAGGGTCTCGTCAACGGGGCCGAGGCGCGACTCGGGGTGGGGAGCGGTGCGGCCCGGACCTGAACCGGGGCAGGGGCGGGCCGCGCTCCCGCGTCACGGAAACCGGCCCGCTCCATGCTCTCCGTCAGGCCCCGGTGCGGACCGTCCGCAGAGCCCTCGACCAGCTGACGAGCTGGTCGAGCGTGGTGTCCAGGGCCTTCCTGTGGTGCTCGGCGGGCGTGAACTCGACGACGTCCGAGACGCTCACGAAGTCGGTGTAGAGGGAGAGCGCCACCTGGGAGCGCACGGTCGCCACCTGTAGTTCGGACATGATCAGGCGCAGATGCTCGACCGCGCGCGTGCCGCCGACGCTGCCGTAACTGACGAATCCGGCGGCCTTGTTGTTCCACTCCGCGTAGACGAAGTCGATGGCGTTCTTGAGGGCGCCGGAGGTCGAGTGGTTGTACTCGGGCGTGACGAAGAGATAGCCGTCGAAGGAGGCCACTTTCTCCGCCCACGCCAGGGTGTGGTCCTGGGTGTACTGCCCCATGGCCGGCGGAACGACCTCGTCCAGATGTGGCAGCTTGAAATCGGCGATGTCGACGAGCTCGAACTCGGCGTCATCGCGCTGAGCGGCGATCTCGCGGGCCCATTTGGCGACGGCCTCACCGTTACGGCCCGGACGGGTGCTGCCAAGCACGATCGCGATCTTCAACGTCATGATCCGCTCCTGACTCAAGATGTCAATTGATGCTCCTCTTCCATGCTGATCGATCTCGCCGACGCGGGCCACACCAAGATCGTGGACGCCGTGTCAGGGCCGGATTCCGACCGTCATCCGAGAACCGTGCGTTCCTTCGTGCGTGGCCCGTCCGCTCCGGCGGCGCCGGGTAACTATCAGCCGCTACGGGGTATTTGTGCGGCGGAGTTCCTGCTTATTGGGTCATGAGGGTTGTAATTCGGCCATGTGAGCGCCTACACATCGTCTCCACAGATGTGAGGGACGGGAGCGCGGCACATGCAAGGCACGGTTGACGGGTTCAGCTACGGGGTCATCACACCGATCGCGGCTTTCGTGATGGCCTGCTTCGGGAGCGCGCTGGGACTGCGCTGCGTCACCCGCTCACTGCGGGCGGAACAGTCCTTCAAACCGGGGTGGTTGTCCCTCGGCGCCGCGTCCATCGGCTGCGGCATCTGGACGATGCACTTCATCGCCATGATGGGCTTTCAGGTACGGCGGACACCGATCGACTACGACGTCCCGCTCACGGTCGCCAGCCTCGTCGTGGCGGTCCTCGTCGTCAGCGTCGGCGTCTTCGTCGTGGGCTACCGGGGCAGCTCCCCGCCCGTCCTGATCACCGCCGGAGTCATCACCGGCCTCGGCGTCGCGGCGATGCACTACCTCGGCATGGCGGGCATGCGGCTGGAGGGCCAACTCCACTACGACACCACGATCGTGGCGGTCTCCGTCGTGGTCGCCGTGGTCGCCGCGACCGCGGCGCTGTGGGCGGCGGTGTCCGTCCGGGGGTTCTTCCCCAGCCTGGTCGCGAGCCTCATCATGGGCGCGGCCGCGACCGGAATGCACTACACGGGAATCGCGGCGATGAGCGTGCACCTCGCCGGTGGCGCGCCTCGTCCGGGGGTCTCGGGCGACTCGCTGCCTTCGATCATGCTGCCCATGCTGCTGGGCCCCCTCGTCTTTCTTGTGCTGGCGGGTGTGGTCGTCATGTTCGACCCGCTGCTGGTCCTCGGGGAGGGCGAGTGGAACGACGCCCCGGCGAGGAAACGCGAGTCGACCGGACCGGGCCGGACCGATACGTCGGACATGCCGGTCCTGCCGGGTACGGCCTCGGATGCCGCGAACCCGGTGGCCGGTCCGCCGGCCTGGACGGCGACGGCGAACCGTGACACCGGCGCGCGGTCGCCGGCCGAGGAATCGACGCGCCAGCGGCGTTGGTGACGTCAACTGCCCTTGATGTCAGTGGCGTTCGCGTCGTTCCCGGAGCCACCGGCTTTTCCGGTGCCTTCGGCCACCGGCTTCACCGCCCAGACACGCTCGGCGCGCAGCGGTCCGTTGCGCGCCAGCAGGATGCCGTGATCGGCGGCCAGAGGCGCGAGTTGCGAGCCGTAACACAGCACCGCCTCACGCTTCAGGGCCCACTGGTCATCCGTCAGCGTGAGGTCGTGTTCGACGCGCAGGTCATGACGGCTCGTCATGTCCTGGTAGGCGAGCCCGTACCCGTGACTCCGGCCGAGCGCCTGATCGGCTCCGGCGGAACCCCATTCGTCCAGATGGCCGGTGTAGGGGAGGTCCGCGTAGACCGATGGCACCGCGCGGCCGAGCTGCGCGGCGACCGCCAGCGCCCGGTCGCGGACCTTCTCGTGGTCCGGCTGATTGGTGGCGATGGGGATCAACAGCCGCGTTTCCGCGGGCAGTTCGGCCAGGCAGGCATCGATCCCCGTCAGTTCGGTGCCGTCGCCGTAGGGGCCGTCGGGATGGTCCAGTACGACGCTCTCGACCCCGAGGAGTTCACAGGCCCGCGCGTCCTCCGCGCGGCGGGCGCGATAGGCCTCCCGCGCGGTGGAGAACCCGCAGGCGCTGTCCCACCAGGAGACCGGGTGGTGGGAGGCGGGCTCGCCGCCGTACACGGTCACCACCGTGACGGGGCCGGGGAGTTGGGCGACGAGGCCGGCGACGGAGAGCGCGGCGTCGTCGAAGTGCGGCGAGAGGATCACGGTGCCGGGCGCTGAGGGTGTCATGGGGGTGTCTCCTCGGTTGTGGGGTGGGCCAAAGAGGATGGGAGCCGTTCGGAGCCGGTGGAATTACGACCGGGGGCCGGGCGACAGAGGTACGGCGCCGAACGCCTCGTCCCACTGCGCGTCGTCGCCCTCCCAGCGGTTGGGGTCCTCCGCGACCGTCCCCCAGCTGATGTCCGGGGAGAGGATCGCGGGATCGGCGGGGGGTGTACGGCGCAGCCACAGCAGTGAGAACCGCTGCCCGGGGTGTGCGGTGGCGATCGCCTGACGCAGCCGGTTCAGGTCCCTCGAGGTGCTTTCGTCGAAGGCGTCGTGATGGACGTAGAGCACATGCGCCGGGGATGCGGCGAGCGCGCGCCAGCGCTCCGCGAGCGCGATGAACTTCGCCCTGACGGGGTCGAGTTGGCCGTCGATGTCGCTCTGGGTGAGCAGCCGCCCGTCGGTCGGCCGGAAGTCGTGGAAGAAGCGGATGTCCGAGCCGCGGTCGAGGGCGCAGAGCCCGTCGCTGAACGGCTCGACCTGTCCCGGACGCAGTATGTGGGTGAAGTCCTCGGAGATGGCCTCGACCACCGACTCCAGTTCGAGGTCGAGCCAGTCGAAGAAGTGCGCCGAGTCGTTTCCCGTGATGCGGCGGAGCTGATACGTCGTCTCGCAGTGGTAGCCGAGCCCCACGCACACGTCGTACGCGTCGGCCGCGGTCACCTCGCCCGCCCTGCCCGCCCCGTCGGCTCCCTGAGCCGGAACGGCCGGATTCGTCTGCGCCGTCACGGCGGTCAGCCGGCGGTGCGTCGCAGAAGGAGCCCGTCGCTGCCGCGTTTGATGAGATAGGCGCGGCCCGCGCAGACCGTTTCGACGCGCGGCGGGACCAGGTGGACGCTCTCCACCTCCTGCCAGGTCGCCGACGCCGCGAGCCAGGGCCGTACGCGGCTGTCCATGGCGTCCGGTTCGAGGGCGACGAAGAGGTGGTCGGTGGGGAGGCGGTCCAGAAGGTCGAGGTCCTGGCCGTAGTACAGCATCTCGATGAGCAGATGGGCTCCGGCGCGCGGGTGCGCCTCCTCCGTGGGGTCCGGGAGGTCCGAGACGGCTGCGAGGTCCGGGACGACCGCGAGTTCAGCGAGGTCCTTGGAGGAGACCAGGACGGTCTCAGTACCTCCCACGGCCTCCATAAGTCGCTTCCTGAACAGCGGATTGGGCTCGGTGGCGTGCACGGCGCACCCCGCCGAGACCAGACGGTGCGTCAGCGCGCCCTCGCACGCGCCCACTTCGACCAGAGACTCGCCGGTCGCGGCGCGATGTCCCAGCACCCAGGCGGCGGTGGCGTCCAGCCGGTCCTTCTCGTAGGGAGAACTGCCGAACTCCCAGGGATCCGGGATGGACGCGGCCTCGTCGTCCAGGCTCGCCAGCAGCGCGAAGAGCCGTTCGCGCTCCTCGGCCTCGGCGTGGAAGAAGCGCTCTGTCGCCGGTATGCGGGGCGTCTGGACGACGTACTCCGGCGACGGCGCCGTGAGCAGGTGCTCGCACGACCGGTTCACGAAGTCGAGCTTCCCCGCGATCAGTTCACGGTCCAGCGAATGGTCGAAGTCGCTCACGACCTGGAGATACGGCGAGTAGCCGACCGCGTGCCGCACATCGCGGTCCGCGCAGCCGACCGCCGTGTCCCGGCCGACCCGGCCCCGGCTGCGCCGGTTGTCGGCAGGCGAGTGCGTCCATACGCGCGCCTCGCGATCGCCGGCGGCCTCGCGTACGAGCTCCGCCAGGGAGCCCGGACCGGACGCCCCGGCCCGGTCGTCGGCCGGGCGCACGTGGCCGGCGATCCGGGCGAGCCGTTCGGCCGGGCTCTGCGTCGCGGGGAAGGTGAGCGTCCGGCCGTGATCGGCGAGGACGAGGGCCGCCTCACCGTCGGTGAGAACGGACAGGAAGTCGAGTACGGCGTCTTCGGCGCGGAGCACAACAACGATGTCGATCACAGCATCGGTCCTCTGTACGGAACGGGCGGGCCGCAAGCAGCACACGTTAGGTCTAGACCACTGTGGGGTGCAAGGGACTCCGCCGCCGAAGGTCATGTCTCGGCCTTTTCCGGCCCCGGCCCTCTCCGCCGCGTTCACCGAAACCCCGCGAGGCACCGGGCGGCCTCGGGGTTGAGCAGGGACCACCCTGGTGAGAGCCTTGAAGGGATACGACACCAGGAACGAGGAGCGGACCCGCGATGGGACCGACACACGACATGCGCACGCTGCCGCTGCCCTCGGGAGAACACGTTCCCGTGCTGGGACAAGGCACCTGGGGCTGGGCGCAGGACCCGGCGCGGCGGGGCAGCGAGAAGGAGTCCCTGCTGCTGGGGATGGACCTGGGCATGACCCTGATCGACACGGCCGAGATGTACGGGCAGGGCGCCGCGGAGGAACTGGTCGGTGAAACCCTCGCCGCCCGCCGCGACGAGGCGTTCCTGGTGACGAAGGTCCTGCCGTACAACGCCGGCCGCATGGACACCGTCAACGCCTGCGAACGCAGCCTGAAACGCCTGCGGACCGACCGGATCGATCTCTACCTGCTGCACTGGCGCGCCTCCGTTCCGCTGGAGGAGACCGTCACCGCGTTCGGCGAACTGCTCCGCGCGGGCAAGATCCGCCACTGGGGAGTCAGCAACTTCGACCCGGCAGATCTGCGGGAACTGGCCGAGGTGCCCGGCGGTGACGCGATCGCCGCGAACCAGGTCCTGTACAACCCGACCCGGCGCGGTATCGAGTACGACCTGCTGCCCCTGTGCCAGGAGCGCGGCATCCCGGTCATGGCCTACTCGCCGGTGGAGCAAGGACGGCTGCTCACCGCCCCGGTTCTGGACGCGGTGGCCGACCGCCACGAGGCCACGGCCGCCCAAGTGGCCCTGGCCTGGGTCCTGAGCCGCGGCGGAGTCGTCACGATCCCCCGGGCGGGCCGGCCCGAGCACGTCCGCGACAACCACGCCGCGCTCGTGCTCACCCTCACCGACGACGACCTCGCCGACCTCGACGCGGCCTTCCCGCCCGTCCGGGGTCCGGTACCGCTGGAGATGCTGTGATCGGCATCGGCATCGGCATCGGCATCGGGAGCCGGGTGAACCGGCGGTGCTCGTAAGCTCATCGGCGGCCCACAACAGCGGAGGCAGAGATGGCTGACGACATTCTGCGGACGATCGATACGCTGGTCGCGGAGGAACACCGCCTGCGCGAACAGGCTCCCGGCAAGGGCCTCAGCGCGGAGGAACGCGCGCGGCTCCAGGACCTGGAACAGCGATTGGACCAGTGCTGGGACCTGCTGCGGCGACGCAGGGCGGGGGCCGAGAGCGGGGAGGACCCGGAGCGGGTCGAACCGCGCCCGGTCGCCGAGGTCGAGTCGTACGAACAGTAGAGGGGTGTGTACGTGACGTACGACGTCGCCGCGACGCGTGCCCGGTTTCCCGCCCTGCGGGCCGGTGTCGCGCACTTCGACGGCCCTGGAGGCACACAGACGCCCACGCCCGTCATCGAGGCGATCACCGGCGCGCTGAGCGGTCCCCTGTCGGTCAGGGGCTCCGTGGCACCGGGCGAGATCAACGCCGAGACGATCGTCCGCGACTTCCGGCGGGCGATGGCCGATCTGCTGGGCGCGGAGGCCGAAGGGATCGTCGTCGGGCGCAGCGCCACACAGCTCACGTACGACTTCTCCCGTGTCCTGGCCGAGAGTTGGGCGCCCGGCGACGAGGTGGTGGTGAGCCGGCTGGACCATGACGCCAACATCCGCCCCTGGCTGCGGGCCGCCGAACGGGCCGGTGCCGTCGTGCGATGGGCGGACTTCGACCCGGCCACGGGTGAGCTGTCCGCGGAGACCGTCGGCGCCCTGCTCACCGACCGGACGCGGCTGGTCGCGGTGACCGCCGCCTCGAACCTGATCGGGACCCGGCCGGACGTGGCGGCCATCGCCGACCTGGTCCATCGGGCGGGTGCGCTGCTGTACGTGGACGGTGTGCACTTCGCCGCGCACGCCTTGGTGGACGTCGCGGAGTTCGGCGCGGACTTCGTCGTCTGCTCGCCGTACAAGTTCTTCGGCCCCCACCACGGTGTACTCGCCGCGTCCCCAAGGCTGTTGGAGACCTTGCGACCGGACAAACTCGCGCCGTCCACCGACGCCGTACCGGAGCGCTTCGAACTCGGCACCCTGCCGTACGAAGCGCTCGCGGGCACGCGGGCCGCGGTGGACTTCCTCGCGGATCTCGCCCCCGACACGACAGGCGACCGGCGTGACCGGCTCCGATCCGCGTACACGGCGATCGAGGCCCATGAGAGCGTCCTGCGCGAGAGCGTCGAACGAGGGCTGTCCCAACTCGACGGCGTGACACTGCACTCCCGCGCCGCGCTGCGGACCCCCACGATGCTGCTCACCTTCGACGACCACGCCGCGACCGACGCCCACCACTTCCTCGCCCGATCCCGGGTCCACGCCCCGGCGGGTTCGTTCTACGCCCTGGAAGCCTCCCGCCACCTCGGCCTGGGCGACACGGGCGGCCTGCGCGTGGGACTGTCCGCGTACAACGACACGGACGACGTCCAACGCCTCCTGACGGGCCTCTCCGCCTTCCTCCGCTCCTGAACCACCACCACTCACGCCGATAGGGTGACGCGGGTGAGGGTGGGCACCGAACAGAGTCGGCTTGTCGTCCTGCGGGGCAACAGCGCTTCGGGCAAGTCGACGGTCGCGGCCACGATCCGGGAGCGGTTCGGCCGTGGTCTGGCTCTGGTCGGTCAGGACAACCTCCGGCGTGTCGTGCTCCGCGAACGCGACCGGCCCGGCGCGGCGAACATCGGCCTGATCGACACCGTCGCCCGGTACTCGCTCGACGCCGGCTATCACGTCCTGATCGAGGGCATCCTCTACGCCGACCACTACGGCCCCATGCTCGCCGCGCTGCGCGCGGACCATCGCGGCCCGACACGCGGCTACTACCTGGACGTTCCTTTCGAGGAGACCCTGGCCCGGCACGCCGGCAAGCCCCAGGCGGGGGAGTACGGGGAGAGGGAGATGCGCGACTGGTACCGGCGGCTCGACCTTCTGCCGGGCGGTGACGAGACCGTCATCGGTGCCGACAGCGCACTGGCCGAGACGGTCGAGCGCATCATGCTCGACACCGGGCTTGCCCGACTCCCCGCGCATGACTGAGGGTTGGCGTGAGCAGGCACGGTGTCGTGACCGGTGCCGGGGTGGATGGGGGCGGGGCGGGTGTACGGCCAAGCGGTGCTGGTGGGTTGGTGTGTGGTGGTCGGTGGGCTCGCGTTGGTGGGGTACGGGCGGTCCCTCGCCGGGGTGACCCGGGCCCAGCGGATGGTCCGGGTACCCGGGCGGATCGTGGCGGTCGAGGAGCCCGCGCACGACGGCCGTAAGGGGAAGGGCATCCCGGTGCTGATCTCCTTCCAGGACCCCTCCACCGGACAGGAGTTCACCCTCCCCAACAAGGGCGGGAACGAGCTGCCGATCGAGGTCGCCTGGAAGGGCCGGGAAATCGGGATACTCTTCCGGCCCGGCCGACCCGAGGACTTCAGCACCACCTTCGATCTCGAATACGGGCGGCACGGCGTCGCCCTGCCGAATTTCGCGGTCTTCCTCGTGTACGCCGCCCTCGTGACCAGCGCCGCGCTCACCTGGGGCTACCAATGGGCGCTGATCGGCGCCGGGATCCCGTGGACCGTGGTGGCGGGTGTCGCGTCCCGCCACGAGATCCGACTGGCGAAGGGGCGGCTCGCCAGGCTGACCGCCGCGCCCGCCGTTCCGGGCCGAATCGTCTCCGTGACGCGGTCCGTCCACACCGACCAGGACGGCACGCTCGTCTCCTTCGCCCCGGTGGTGTCGTTCACCACCCGCGAGGACACGACCGTCATCGGTTTCTGCCCCTTCGACGTGACGAACCCGAGCGGCTCGCGCGGACGCGAGGTGACGGTCCGTTACCAGCCGGGCGATCCGGCCGAGTTCACCCTCGACCTCGCGGACACCCGCCGTGACCTGTGGGGAGTCGTCCGCTTCGATCTGTCGGTGCTGCTCGTCGGGGTGGCGGCGGTCGTCGCCGGGCTGTACCTGCTGTGAGCGCCATGACCGCCCCGCGGGAGATCACCCAGGGCGAGCGGATGACGGCCCGGACCGGCTTCAGACGTGGATCATCGACATCAGCAGTCGGTGGGTCTCCTCGTCGGCGGCCGCGACCAGTCCGCGACCCCCCTGTCCGACCGGGGCGCCCTCGATGCCGGTGACCACGCAGCCGGCGGCCCGGCACATGGCGATGCCGGCGGCGAAATGCACGCTCTCGGACAGGTCGCCGCCGACGGCGACGTACGCCGCGCGTCTCCCGGCGGCGACCCATGTCAACGCGAGCGACGTGGAGGCGACCCGGGGCCGGAACCGTTCGGCGAATCCGGGGTGGGCCAGCAGGTCCACGGCCCGGAATCCGGGTGCGTGGGGCATCGGCGGGTCGAGGTCGACGTCCACGAGCCGGTTCGCGGGCGTGGGCGCCAGCGGGGCATCGGCACCGTCACGCCGTACCCGGGCGGAATGACCGTCGGTGAAGAAGATCTCGCCGCTGAACGGGTCGGCCACCGCCGCCGCTCCGCCTCGCAGAGCCACGTTGACGGCCACCAGCATCGTGCCGGCGGCGTAGTTCAGCGTGCCGCACAGGGGATCCACCAGCCACTGGCGCGCGGCGTCCGCCGGACCCCGCTGCCCGCCCTCCTCGCCCAGGACGGCGTCATCGGGCCGGGCGCCACGGATGACGCCGACAATCGCCTTCTCCGCCTCCAGATCGGCGGCGGTGGCGAAGTCCCCGCCACCCTTGTCGACGCGGCTGAGCGGCCGGCCGTACATGCCGCGCACAACGTCCGCGCCGGCACCGGCCGCGGCGGTCGCGACCCCGGCATCGTCAAGGCCCGCATACGAGTTGGTCATGTCCCGCAGAATATCGGCGGGTTGAGCGAGGGCGGGCCGCACCGCGGAGTCAACGCGCGCGAGGTTCGGGCGGGGAGGTGCCCGACGCCAGAGGGGAGCGGGCCAGTTCGATACAGCCCGCGGTGATCAGGGCGATCGCGATGAGTTCGGGCAGCAGCCACCAGCCGGTACGCACGCTCTCACCGAACAGCGTCACACCGTAGGTGATGCTGATCAGCGCGTCACCGAGCGTCAGCATCGGCTGGGACGCCACCAGGGAGCCCGCCTGGAGGGCGTTCTGGAGCAGGAACAGCGCGCCGATCCCGGCGACGGCAGTGGCGTACAGCTGCCAGGACGAGAAGAACGCGGCGACCCCCGACCCTCCTTCGAGCCTGGCCACGGCGTCCTTGAGGAGCGCGGCGGTCAGCGCGTACGCGCACGCCGCCGCGAGTCCCAGCAACGCCGCACGCGTGTTGTGCCGGGTCCGGAGCGCGACGCCGATGAGCAGGGCCTCGAAGACCCCGGTGACGATCAGCGCCGGGATCCAGGAGAGGTCCTCCACGGTCTCACTGCCGCCGGTGGGCGATGCCGATCCGAGGCCCACCGCCAGACCGACGGTCACCGCGGCCACGCCGTACCAGGTGGTGCGTGGCAGCCGGGAGTGGAAGGCGTAGCTCGCGATCAGCAGCGTCATGGGCAGCTCGATGACGAAGATCGGCTGTACGACGGCGATGGGACCGGTCGCCAGCGCCACCGCCTGGCAGACCGCCGCCACCATCACGAGCCCGATCCCGGCGAGCCAGACGGGCTTGCGGAGCAGATGCCCGATCAGCGACAGGCGCATGGCATCGGAGTCGGGCGCCGTGGCCGCGGCACGCCGCTGGAGCACGGAGGCGGAGCCGTTGCTGATCGCGGTCAGCACGGCGAACAGGACACTGATCACCGCCCCATCATGCGGGCGGGGCGCGCCGGGGCCGCTCTCATCGCGGGCGATGCGGCCGCGCGGGGGCCGAACGGGTTACCCGTCCGGCCCCCGGCGCCTCAGTTCACCGTGAACGTCGGGGACGTCCCCGTGAACGGCGTGATCTTTCCGAGGAGGTTCTTCGCGTCACCGTGGTGCGCGATTCGGTAGGTCCCGGGAGCGGTGTCGGCGCCGATGTCCCAGGTGACCGTGGCTTTCGACGTACCGGTGAGCCCGTTGATCCGCGTCCACCGGTACTTGGTCCGCCAGTCGCCGTCGTCCAGGATCCGCACCCACTTCCCGTCGACCAGCCGCTGTACCTCCAGGAAGGTGCCGCCCCGGCGCACGTTGTTCTTCGGGTGCCCGGTGGCGAACTCGACGGTCGCGGTCCGGCCGCGGGTGTACGACGCGTCAGGCGGGGTCAGCACGGAACCGAACGCGCTGTTGGGGGGCGGGTTGTCGTAGACGACACCGGTCTGGAAGTTGAACTGCCGGCCCGACTCGTCCGGCGGCGCGGTACCCCGGTCGATCGTGGTGCCGTCGCGCAGGGACGCCGCGACCCGCGCGTACTCCTGCTGGTAGGCGGGCAGCGTGTACCGGCCGTAGAGGGTGGAGCCGCCCTCGTACTGCTGGGTGTCGTACTCCTCCGGTGTCGTCACGTACTGGCTGTAGGAGTTGGCGTACCCCTGGAGCAGCACCCGGTCGAGCGGGACACCGAGCTGCTCCGCGACGGTGCGGCGGACCCGGAGCCCGGAGGTGATGGTGAACTCGCCCGGACCGGCCACGAGATGGAGATCGCCGATCTTCATGATCTGAAGCGGCAGGATCTTCGGGGTGACCGGGTGGACGTTGCTCAGCAGACCCGTGGGGACGAGGCTCGCCTTCGGGTACTGGCAGGTCGCGAGCCAGGACGGGGTGTCGATGTGCAGCGCTTCGATGATGGAGGCGACCGGGGTGCGCATGCCCTCCTCGAAGCCGGGGATCGCCGGGCCGTCCTCGACGCTGCCCGCGAGTGTGGAAGCGCCCACGACGGCGGGACAGGTGCGGTGCTCCTGACCGTCCGGGGTGTAGGCCCCGTTCACGGTCACGTTCTCCATGTCGACGTAGGCGAGCCGCGAGTCGACACCGCCGCTGACGGGCCTCGCGTCCCGGTAGATCTCTCGGGCCTTGCCGAGCTGGCGTTCACCGAGGATGCGCGCGTTCTCGAACTCGTCCTCGGTCGGGCCCGATCCCGGCCTCAGGTTGAGATTGGGGGACATGTCGCCGGCGTTGGTGTTGGGGAAGGCGGCGACGAAGCCCGGTGTGTTGTCGAGATAGCGCACGCCCTCCACGTCGTGTTCCCACGCGTAGGAGGCGTAGCCCTTGTTGTCGGGGCTGATGAGCGTGTTCTTGTTGGTGATCGAGGTGTTGTGGGTCGCGAACCAGCTGATCGCGCCGGCGTCCTTGTCGCCCTGCCGGAAACGCAGCACGGTCATGGCCGGGTCGATACCCCCGGGGAAGGCCGCCCGGTCGGCCGCCGGATTGCGGTCGAAGGCGCTCCGGGAGCGGTTGACACTGGCGTTGGTGAGCGTGCCGGTGCCCAGACTGATGGTGCCGGGCCGCAGATCCTCGTGGGCCTCGACCACGGACTCGACGATGCCGTCGACGATGGCCCGGTAGGTGCCGCTCTGGAAGCCGAGGACGGACAGGTTGTACGCGACGTCGTGGGAGTATCCGCCGGGCCCCGAGTGGGTGTGGGTGGCCGACAGCAGCACGTTCTCGTCGCCGTAGAGGCTCCCGTAGCGTTCCTTGAGGCGTGAGATGACGCCCTGCTGGACGGACTGGAAGATCATCGCGAGGTCGGCGTTGACGTACACGACGCGTTTGCCGCTCGACCGGTCGGCGACGACGAACGCGCGCGACCGCTGCCGCTGGTGGATGCCGGACGTCTTCTGGTCGAAGCTCGAATAGCCCATCATCCCGGTCTCGGCGGCCTCGCCCGTGACGTCGGCGATGCCGCGCCCGACGAGGTAGTCCCCGGAGTCGGCCGTGCCCGAGGCAGGGGCCCCGGAGGCGAGGGCCGGGGGAGGGGCGGTGAACGAGGCCGCTCCCAGGGCCGTGGCAAGGGCCAGGACGGCGAGCCTGCTTCTGGAGCGACGGGGGGTGGGGGGTGGCATGGAACCTCCTGGGCGGGAGAGGAACGGGACGCCGGTCCCGGTCGGGCGACCCGCCGATGTCGGCGGGTGCGCGGTGGTGCCCCGACGGTAGAGGCGCGGGCCCTTGATCGCATAGATCTCTACCGGACAGTAAGTACCCAGTGCCGCAGAGGAGATGGGAGGCGCCGGCGACGCGCGACCGGGTGCGGCGCCACGTCCGGCCCCGGGCGGGCGGCCTGGTCCGAGTGCCTTTACGACCCGCCGATAGCCTGCGTCATCATGACGCGCGCCTGGAAACTGCCGATCCTGCTTCTGCTCTGCGGCTCCCTCGTCGCTGCCGGGCTGATCGTCGGGGGAGACGTCGGCTCGGCCGTCGCACCCCTGCTGGTGTTCCTGGTACTCGTGGGCGTGAACTCGCCTCTGATCTTCCCGAGGCCGGTCGGCGCGCTGGAGGCACAGCGGCGCAGCGCGGTCGACGGCCGGCCGGTCGTCTTCTGGCGGTCGGGCTGCAAGTACTGTCTGCGGCTGCGCATCCGACTGGGCCGTGACGCACGCCGGTTGCACTGGGTGGACATCTGGCGTGACCCGGCCGGAGCGGCGGCGGTGAGGGCGGCGAACGACGGCGACGAGACCGTTCCGACTGTCTTCGTGGCGGGCCGGGCGCACGTCAACCCCGATCCCGCATGGGTACGCGAACAGCTCCCGCCTTCCGTGTGACCGGGACGGCCTGCTCCCCGGCGATCGGCGCGCCGAGAGAAATTCCCTACCCCGGCGGCCGGAAAGGGCGGAGACTCGTCCCGTGGCAGACATGGGTTCGTTTCAGGATGCGGTCATCGCGTGGGCGGCCGGCGGTCCCGGCGAACGAGCGCGCGAGCTCGCCGCGTGTCTGCCGGTCCGGGCGGCCGTCCTGCTCGAAGGTCCGAGCGATGTCGCGGCGGTCAACGCGCTGGCCGCGAGACGCGGCCGGAACCTGGCGGACGAAGGGGTCTGCGTCCTGTCGATGGGCGGTGCGATGAGTGTCGGTCGCTTCGTGAGCCTCCTCGGCCCGCCCGGTCTCGGGGTCCGACTGACGGGACTCTGCGACGAGCAGGAGCGCAGCTTCTACGACCGCGCGCTGGAGCGGGCCGGTGCGGCGCGGCAAGGGTTCTTCGTCTGCGCGGCGGATCTGGAGGACGAACTCATCCGCGCGCTCGGCGTGAAACGCGTGGAGGAACTCGTACGGGCGCAGGGCGACCTGCGCGCCCTCCAGACCTTCCTGCGCCAGCCCGCGCAACAGGGCCGCACCCCGCAACAGCAGTTTCGGCGCTTCCTCGGTACGAAGAAGGGGCGGAAGATCCAGTACGGGCGCGTCCTGGTCGAGGCCCTGGACCTCGATCACGTACCGGCCCCGCTCGACGGCCTGCTCGCCAGCCTCTGACCACGGGGCGGCGGAGCCGGGCGAGCGACGCGCTGTCTTCGACGGTGCCCGGTAGTGGCTCCTGGCCGGACGCGCGAACCGTTGCGCGCCCGCCTCCGGCCGATGATCGACACGCCCGGGCACCGCACCTCCGGTAGCGTTGTTCGGACGACGTGCTCATCCAGGGTCGCCCTCTCTCGCCGCCGACCCCTCCGCCGATCGACCGCGCTCTCGACGCCGGTCCGCGGCGTGAATCGGGATTCCGGTCGGGCACTGAACTCCAGCGCGTACACGGAGTTGTGGATCAGTTCGGAAGGAAGTCACCATGCCCTTCGCCACCGCCAAGGACGGCACACAGATCTACTACAAGGACTGGGGCGCCGGTCAGCCCGTCGTCTTCTCCCACGGCTGGCCGCTCATCGCCGACGCCTGGGACCCCCAGATGAAAGTGATGGCGGACAACGGCTTCCGCGCCGTGGCCCACGACCGGCGCGGCGGCGGACGCTCCGGCCAGACCTGGGAAGGCAACGACCTCGACACCTACGCCGACGACCTCGCGGCGGTCATCGAGGCCGCCGATCTGCGCGACATCATCCTGGTCGGCCACTCGACCGGCGGCGGAGAGGTCACCCGCTACATCGGCAGGCACGGCTCGAGCCGGGTCGCCAAAGCCGTACTGCTGGGAGCGATCCCGCCGCTCATGCTCAAGACGGACGCGAATCCCGAAGGGCTCCCGATCGATGTCTTCGACGGGATCCGCAAGGGCGTGGAGAAGGACCGCTCGCAGTTCTACCAAGAGCTCAGTGCCGCGTTCTACGGTGCCAATCGCGACGGTTCGACCGTCTCCCAGGGAACCCGCGACGAGTTCTGGCTGTGGGGAATGGCGGTCGGTATCAAGGGCGCCTACGACTGTGTGAAGGCGTTCTCCGAGACCGACCTCACCGAAGACCTCAAGCGGTTCGACGTACCCACGCTGATCGTTCACGGCGACGACGACCAGATCGTGCCGATCGTGGCCGCCGGCGACAAGTCCTCCCAGCTGGTCAAGGATGTGACCTACAAGGTCTATCCGGGTGCGCCCCACGGGCTGGCGATGGTGCCCGAGTTCGCCGAGCGGTTCAACACGGATCTCCTCCAGTTCGCACGCGGTTGAGCGGTGCGCCCGGACGTCAGTTGACGGCGTCGGGGTCGGGGCCGGTGCGCATGCCGCGGTCCAGTGCGGTGATGGCGTCGATCTCCCGCGGGTCCAGTTCGAAGCCGAAGACGTCGAGGTTCTCGCGGATACGGGTCTCGGTCACCGACTTGGGGATGACGACGTTGCCGGTCTGGAGGTGCCAGCGCAGGACGACCTGGGCCGGGCTCCTGCCGTGCTTCGCGGCGATGGAGGTGACCGGCTCGTCGTCGAGGACGGCGCCCTGCGCGAGCGGGCTCCATGCTTCGGTGACGATGCCGTGCCGGGTGTGGAAGTCGCGCGACTCCCGCTGCTGAAGGCCGGGGTGCAGTTCGATCTGGTTGACGGCCGGGACGATTGAGGCGCCGCCGAGCAGCCGCTCCAGGTGCTCGGGCCGGAAGTTGGACACTCCGATGGCGCGGGTGCGTCCGCCGGCGAGCAGCTTCTCGAGGGCGCGCCAGGTCTCGGAGTAGAGGTTCCGGGCCGGGGCCGGCCAGTGGATCAGATAGAGATCGACGTGGTCCAGACCCAGCTTCTCCAGGGAGACGTCGAACGCGGCGAGCGTCGCGTCGTGGCCCTGATCGGCGTTCCAGAGCTTGGTGGTGATGAACAACTCGTCGCGGTCGAGACCGGATTCGGCGATCGCCCGGCCGACGCCCCGCTCGTTGCCGTAGACGGCGGCGGTGTCGATGCTGCGGTAGCCGGCGGCGAGGGCGGTGCCGACGGCGGCGGTGGTCTCCTCGTCGGGCACCTGGAAGACGCCGAAGCCGAGCCGGGGCATCGTGACGCCGTTGTTCAGGGTGACGGTGGGGACGGAAGTCATGAGGTTCGCGTTCCTTCTCAATGGCGTGTCGGTTCGTTGCGTGAGCATCTTATGAGCGGAAACAATAATTGCACACGCGGGTTAATGCAAACGCGGCATACGTGTGCCCCGGTGGGCCTCCCGGACTCGTCCGGGAACCCCTCGACCCGTTCGGCGCGTAGGTACATTGAGACCGCCGATTCCTTGAGCGAGGGGGCTGGGATGCGCGGCACGATCCTGGACGGCCGGTACACACTCACGGAGCGGATCGGCGCGGGTGGCATGGGCGTGGTGTGGCGGGCCACGGACGCGCGGCTCGATCGCCAGGTGGCTGTCAAGCTGCTGAGCCTGCCGCCGGGCACGGCCGGCGCCGAACGGGACCGGCTGCTCGCCATGTTCGGCCGGGAGGCGCGGGCCGCCGCCGCTCTGGACAGCTCGTACATCGTGCCGGTCTTCGACCACGGGGCGGACGGCGAAGTCCCCTACCTCGTCATGGCGTTGCTCTCCGGCCGGACCGTGCGTGAGCTGCTGGCCGGGGGACCGCTGGCGCCGGAGCGGGTCGCGACGCTCGCGGCACAGGTCTGCCGGGCGCTGGCGACCGCCCACCGGGCCGGCATCGTCCACCGCGACATCAAACCGGCGAACGTGATACTCACCGACGAGGGCACGGTGAAGGTGCTCGACTTCGGCATCGCCAAGTTCCTCGACGCGACGGCCGGCAGCCGGCTCACCGTCACCGCCGACTCACCCGTCGGCACCCTGCCCTACATGGCGCCGGAGCGCTTCACACGAGGCGCGGACGACGGCCGTACGGACGTGTACGCGCTCGGCTGCATGGTCTACGAGATGCTCACCGGCACAACGCCGTTCGACTCGGTGTCGGCGCCCGCGCTGATGCACTGCCATGTGTACGAGACACCGCGGAAGCCGTCGGCACGGCGTCCGGGGCTGGCCGTCGAGTGGGACGAGCTGCTGGGGCGGATGCTGGCGAAGCCGGTCGACCGCCGACCGACGGCGGACGAGGCGCGAGCGGCGTTCGAGACACTGGCCCGGCCCGCGCCGCGACTCCCCGCCCCCGCCTCACCTCCGCGGCGACCGGCCATCGGCGCCGTGCCCCGCGATCCCGACGTCATCTCCTACCTCCTCGCTCCGCCTCTCCCGACGCTGTCGGCTCCGGCTCCCCGTGCCTCAGGCCGGTCCACGCGACGCGTCGCGTGGACCGGGGCCTCCGCGGCCGTCGCGGCTCTCGTCGTCGCGTTCCTGGTCGTCCAGGCGTTCGGCGGTGACGGTGACGGGAACGGCGGAAAGAACGGCACGGGCGCGACGGAGGTCGGCACCGTGGCCGAGGTGGCGAAGACCGAGACCCTGACGCTCGGCTCCACCGCCGACTCCAAGGGCCCCGCCCCGGCGGTCCGGGGCGCTCGCGAGGGCGGGACGGTCACCGTCCTCGAACCCGGCGGTATCACCACCCTCGACCCGGGCAACATGTGGTCCGGCTCCGAGAGGCTGATCTCGCGCCTCGTGCACCGCAGCCTGACCGCCTTCAAGACCCAGCCCGACGGTTCCGTCCGTCTCGTCGGGGATCTCGCCGAGGACACCGGCCGGCCGTCGCTGGACGGCCGTGACTGGACATTCACTCTCAAGCCGGACCTGACCTACAACGACGGATCGGCCGTCCGCGCCCAGGACTTCGCGTACGCGATCGAGCGCGCCCTCGACCCCGGCGACTTCGCGATGGGCGACCGCACCCTGCGGAGTTTCCTGCTGGGTCCCGAGGACGCGGAAGGCATCGGCGACGAGCACGAGATGCCGCCGGGCGTCATCGAGACCCCGGACAACCGCACCATCGTCTTCCACCTCGACGGCGCCCACCCCGACTTCAACGTCGTCCTGGCCGGTCCCGGCAGCGCACCCGTCCCGGAGCGGGTGTCCGAGATCTCCGGCACCTCCGTACTCCTGCCGTCGACCGGCCCGTACCAGATCGACTCCTTCACCGGCGCCAAGAACCTCACGCTCACGCGCAACCCGAAGTGGCACGCGGACACGGACCCGGTGCGCACCGCGTACCCCGACCGTTACGAGATCACGGGCTCGCTCACCCTCGACGAGATCAAGTCCCGGATCCGCGCGGCCGGTTCGGACGCTGCCGTGATGACGTTCTCCGGCTCGCAGGACAAGGACGGACTGGGTGCGACGGACGGCGCCGCCGGCAGCGGCACCCATCGGGTGACCTCACCGGCCCCGTTCGTCCACGTGTACTCGGTCGACACCGAACGCGTACCGGAACTGAAGGTCCGCCGGGCCATCGCCACCGCGTACCCGGCGGCCGACGTCCTGGCCGCCAGCGGTGAGGACGGCGTCGCCACGCACCACCTCATGCCGCCGGGCATCCGTGGCTCGCGCGACTTCGACGTGCACGGGGCCGGGGAGCACGGCGACCCCGTCCGTGCCCGCGCACTGCTCGCCGAGGCCGGCGAGACGGGCTACCCGCTCACCCTCGCCTACGCGACGACAGCCGACGAAGCACGGGCGGAGGTGGTACAGCACGCCCTGGGCAAGGCCGGTTTCAAGGTGACGCTGAAGAACGTCGACGTCTCCGACCTCTACGAGAACGTGGGCGAAGGCGCGTACGACCTGGTCCGTCTGCCGATGAACACCGGCGGCCTCCCGCTGGCCTCGACGTATCTGCCGGACTCCTTCGACGGCCGCCACACCTACCCGACCACCTCCAACTTCTCCCGGCTCGACAGCCCGGCGGTCAACTCCGCGATCGACGAGGCCAACGCGACGGCCGACCTGGCGGCGGCGGGGGAGAAGTGGTCCACCGTCGACCGCCGGGTGATGGAACAGGCGGCGGCCATCCCGGTGTACGTGCCGGTACGCACCTTCCTCCACACGTCCGGACTGAAGGGCCTCCAGGTGGATCTGGACGGGCTGTCACCGCTCAACGCGTATGTGACCGAGTGACGGCCCGCTCCACGGCAGGGACGTAACCACCCCGGCCGCGTCACAGCCAGCCGCGCCGGGCCGCCTGCCAGGCCAGCTGCATCCGGGTCGTCGCCCCCGCGAGTTCCATCATGTGCTGGATATGGCGCTGCACCGTGCGCCGGCTCAGCCCCATCTGGCTGGCGATCGCCTTGTCGGCGACGCCCGCCACCAGCAGGGACAGCAGCCGCCTGTCGATGGAGGAGAGCGGGTCCGGGGCGCCGACTCCGTCGGTCCCGGCGACCGCCCCCGAGTCGTCGACGTCCAGCGGGACGGCGTCCTCCCAGTAACGTTCGAACAGGGCGATGAGGGCGGCCAGGAGGTTGCTGTCCCGGACCAGCGCGGCCGTCGGCTCGTCGGGGCTGCCCTGCGGCCCCCCGGGCACCAGCGGGCAGACGGCGATGGCACGGTCGGCCACGGCGAGCCGCAGCGGCAGATGGGGGACGGATCTGGCGATCTCCCCGGCGCGCACGCCCTCCACGACGTTGTCCACCGCGCCCTCGTCGTCGAAGAAGGCCTTCTCGTACAGCACCCGGTAGGTCACGCCCCGGCCCAGTGCGTCGAACTCCGCGTCGTTGCTGCCCGACGGCATGGCCACGTACTGCGCCTTGCAGAACCAGAGCATCTCGTCGCGCGCGCTCGCCTGGATCTGTCGCAGATGCTGGCGCAGGGCCTCACCACCGGTGATGACCTCGATGAGCTGGCCCGCGTCCTGCCGGCGCGCGGTGTCCCGGTAGGTCTCCAGGAGGCTGGTGACTTCGACGCGGGCCCGGTCCAACGCGTCCGAATTGCGTTTCAGCCGGGGGGTGAGCGCCACGTCCGGGGGAGTCGCCCGGTACTGACGCGGCACACCGTCGGTATGGCTGGCCATGCCCTTGGCCGCGAGATCGGTCAGCACGCTCCGGGCCTCCACGACCTCCAGCCCGACGCGCGCGGCGACATCGGCGGCCTTGAGCGGACCGGTCGTTATGAGAAGCCGGTAGACGGCCTCCTCGACTGCCGACACCCCGGCGGCCTCCAGCGCCACTGCGCCCTCCTGAGACCTCGGCCCCCACGCGCTCAAATTCACGCACCCTCGAACGTTGAATACCGTACTGCATCGTGTGCACAGCACACCGGTGGGCGGACGGCTACCACCGTCCGCCCACCGGTGCGCGACGACTCCCCGCTATCCGCGGTGGAGATACGCGCGTTCGACGGTCTGCCGCACACGGTTGCCCGCGGAGTCCTTCGCGGTGACACGCAACGTGACGTACGCGTCGTCCCGTTGCCGCTTCGGTCCGTCGACCTTCGCCGAGAAGGTGTTGGAGCCGCGGCTCCGCACCGTGGCACGCTCCCAGCTGTCGCCGTCGTCGTAACTCGCCTCGACCTCGACGCTCGCACCGCGCGGTGCGGCCAGTCCGTCCTGGGCGCGGACGGTCAGCCCCACGGAGTGGGACCGGCCGGGACCGACCGAGTTGCGCGCGTCGACGGGTACGTCGTAGTCGAGTTGGAGCAGCGGCAGCGCCGCCGTCCCGCTCGCGGCCCCTGAGCGGAACGACCACGACGTCTCGGTCGCCGTCCCGAACGCCCACTCGGGGGAGACCCGCGACGTCGTCAGTTCCAGCCGGTAGTCCGCCGCGCCGGACGGCACGGTGAAGTCCGTCCAGGCGCTGTCGGCCTCGGCGGTCTTCTTTCCGTCGCGGTACAGCACGGCCGCCGCGCTGTCCCCCGGCTGACCGGTCCGCGCGTGACCGGAGGTGCCGATCCCGCCGCCACCGACGAGCAGCCGCGACCAGTGCCCGGCCGTCGAGTCGGTGAACTCCGGGATCCGCAGCGACAGCACGTTCCCCGCGCGGACCGATGGGTTCTCCGTACCGCGCGGAATGGACGGCCGGACCAGGGCCCCCTGCCACACCTCGGACGCGCGCTCACCCGGCCGGTAGGTGCGTGGCGTGTCCCGCATCCCCACGTTCAGCGGCGTGTCGACGTCGAAGGTGGTCTGGTGGTGCACCAGATGCTGCCAGCTGGTGTCGCCCGCACTGACGTACTCGGTGCGTTCGAAGCCGGTCGGCACATGGCGGGTGTACTGGAGCCACGCCGCGTCCTGGTACGGCCGCCGCGCGAAACGCTGTTCGGCCGCCCACGGTGATCCGCCGTTGTCGGCGTACGAGGTGCGCACGACCGCGCTGTTGCGCTCCGACACCGTGTGCACCACACGGTCGGGAATCCGCTGCGAGGACACCTGCATGACGTCGTAGAGGTACGGGCTGCGCGCCGTGCCGGTGAACCGCACCTCCGTGGAGCGCTTGCCGATCCGCTTCAGCAACTCGGCGCCCACCTTCGCGCCGATCCGCACGGTGGGCAGGGCCCGGCGTTCGCCGTCCGGCCGCCAGCGGGTCCAGGCGATGTCGCCGAAGTGGACGAGCATCAGACCACGGGCGCCGGCCGCCGCCGCCTTCTCGGCGAGTTCGCCCTCGTCCTCCCCCTCCTCGTTGGTGACGACCGCGAGCTTGCCGCGCGCCCTGCCGAACTGGGGGGCCTTCGCGTCGCCCGCGTCGACGGCGGTGAGCCGCGCGCCGCGCTCGTCGAACAGGGGCGAGGTGGGCATGTAGTAGGCGTTCAGGTCGAGTTCGGTGCCCGGCACCTCCGTCTCCAGGAGCGGCGCGCTGAGCTGCCAGCGGGAGGCGAACTCGAATGTGCCGTCGGTGACGGCGGGGGTGGGGCTGACGTACAGGCGCTTCGCGAGGTCGAAGTACATGGTGCCCTGGATCAGGCCGTGCCCGTCGATCTTCCGGTACGTCTGGTAGCTGAGGATGCCCTGCTGCTCGGCGGGGCGCGGGGTGCGGATGTCGACCAGCGTCGTACGGCGCGCGTCGAGGGTGACGGGCATGTCCTTGGTGACCTTCACCTCGGGCAGGACGACATGACGCAACTCCTGTCCGTCACCGGCCGTGTCCAGGGTGGAGTAGTCGAGTTGGTAGGTGCCCTCCTCGACCTCGGCCACGGCGGATTCGGGATCGGTGTACCCCACGAATCCGTTGGCGCCCCAGATCGTCGGCAGCGCCTGGACGCGCTTGCCCTCGTGGTCGTACGTCCTGACGGTGAGCTTGTGGGTGGGGCCCTGCACGACCAGGCTCACCGTGGTGTGGACGGCCGGACCGTCCGACGGAGTCGCGGTCACGTAGCCGTAGTAGTCGCCCTGCGCCGCGCGGGCGGGGTCCACGGTGAGCGGCACCTCGGCCGTCGAGCCGGGCCCGACGCGTACCGAGTCGGCGCCCAGGCGCACAGCGCCGGCCGCGGGCTCCCGGCCGCCGGTGGTGGCCAGCTTCAGACCGAGCGAGAGCGTGACCTCGTTCTCCGAGGTGTTGGTGTAGCGCAGCGTTCCGGTACGGGACTCACCCGTACCGGTCTCGAACGGGCCGAGCGCGACGGTGCCGGTGGCGGTCACCGGACCGAGCGCGGCGGCGGCCAGGTCGATACGGCCACCGCCCTGTTCGGTCACCAGCTGGCCGGCGACGGTACGGGCCGTGCTGATCAGCGCGTCCTTGATCCGCGCGGCCGACCACTCTGGGTGGCGCTGGGCGAGCAGAGCCGCGGCTCCCGCCACATGGGGCGTGGCCATCGACGTCCCCGATGCCGCCACATAGCTGTCGTCCACCGGATCGCCCATGGCGGTGCCCGCGGCGCGGGCCGCCACGATCCCGACGCCGGGGGCCGTCACATCGGGCTTGACACCGTCGTCCCCCGCCCGGGGACCACGGCTGGAGAACGGGGCCAGCGAATCGTCCCGGTCCACCGCTCCGACGGTGAGCGCGGCATCCGCGGCGCCGGGGGAGCCGATCGTCCCCGTTCCCGGGCCGCTGTTGCCCGCGGCCACGACGAACAGCGCGTCACTGCTCTCGCTCAACTCGTTCAGCGCGAGGCTCATGGGGTCGCTGCCGTCGCTCGGCGCGTCCGAGCCCAGGCTCATGTTGACGACCTCGGCCCCCTGCGCCGCGGCCCATTCCATCCCGGCGATGACCTGCGACTCGCTGCCGAAACCGTCGTCGCCGAGTACCTTCCCGATCATCAACTCGGCGGCGGGGGCGACTCCTTGACGGGTGCCGCCCGACGCCTGGCCGCTCCCGCCGACGATCGAGGCCACATGCGTACCGTGTCCGAACGCGTCGCCCGTTCCGGAGCTGCCGGAGAAGTCCTCGGCCGAGGCTATCCGGCCCGCCAGGTCGGGGTGGGTCCGATCGGCGCCGGTGTCCAGGACGGCCACCTTGACGCGCTCACCGCGCAGACCGGCCTTCCATACGTCGGGGGCCCCGATCTGGGCGGTGCTGCGGTCCAGGGACGCGCTCACGCGCCCGTCCAGCCACACCCGGGGCGTGGCGGTGACGGCGGCGGCGTTCATCGACGGCCCGGTGGGCGCGAGCCGCTTCCAGAACGCTCCGAGGTCGTCGGAGGAGACACGGACCGACCGGGCGTCGATGCTGTCCAGGCGCCGGCCGGGAGAACCGTCTTCGGCGAGGGCGGTGAGGCGCCGCACGGCGGAGTCCGCGACTCCGTCGGCGCCCGCCACGATCAGCGGGAGTCCGGCGGTATGGGCCTCGTCGTAGCGTTGCGCGACGAGCGCGGTCACGTCGAACAGCTTCTTGTCCAGACGCCCGGCGGAGACCAGCTCTCCGGCGTCGGAGGGCAGGACCGTCAGTCGACCGTCCTCCTCAAGAGTCCGGAAGATGATTCCTTTACGGCCCTTTCCCGGCTCGACCGAGACGACCTGGCCACCCTCGCCACCACCGCTGAGAGTGACCCGGTCGCCGGTGATGAGGCGTACGGAGACACTGCCCGCCGCGGCCCCGCCGCTCGCCGCCGGCTTCTCCCGTACTCCGTTGGTGGTGGCCGACACCGGCGCCACCGCGCCGGCGGCCAGAGTCAGTCCCGCCGATATGGCCGCCACAAGGCGGATCCGTCTCATCTGGTGCCATGCCTTCCGTTGTGCGAGGTGAGGAGTTCACCTGCTGCACAGACTCCTGTGGCGTCGGATGGGTGTCACTGAATTCCGGTGGCACAGGTGGGACATGTCCCAACGGCGACACGCGCCTGCTGAGGCCCTGCCGGGAGCGCCGGGAACGCCGCGTCGCCACGTGGAAGCTCTCGGTCACCCGCGATGTCGTGACCGATGACACCGGTCGAGGCGGGCTGTGGCGGAGAGCGGTACCCACGGCTCCGGAGTTGTTCAATAATGGACGAAAGCTGATAAAACGCTCGCCCGGATCAATACTTTTAAGGGTGGGTGCTCCATTCGATGCCGGTCCCGAAGGAGCCAAGGAGATGAGTCCCCGCGTGAAGGAGTCGGCTCGGGGTCCCCGTACGCCCGGCGACAACCGTCGTGAGGCGTGGAGGTTCCCGTGACCTCCGGGCGCCGCGTGCACACCACGCGCATCGCGGAGATGGTGCCGCACGCGCTGATCGCGACGGTCGTGCTCGTCGACGTACTGGCACAGTCCGCCGTCCTGCTGTCCCTGCTCGCCGCGCCCCCCGCTCTGGCCGCCGCCACGAGCCGACCGCGCGCCGTCGCCTTCGTGGGCGCGCTCGCCATCGTCGTGTGCGCGGGTGTGGTCGTCGCGGACGAAACCCTGGCGCCCGGTCGCGGGATGGTCGCGCTCGGCTCCGTGGCCTTCGTCGCGCTGGTCGCCGGCTACGCCTCGGTCGTGCGCGTCCGGGCGGTGGAGAAGCAGCGCAGGACCATGCGTGAACTCGTGGATGTGCGGGCGGTCGCCGACGTCGCCCAGGCGGCGATTCTCGGTCCGGTGCCCCGGACCAGCGGTCCGATCGAAATGGCGGTCTCCTACACCTCCGCGGCCGTGGGGGCGCGGATCGGCGGGGACCTCTATGAGGCCATCCCCCTGACCGGGGGAGGAATCCGTCTGATCGTCGGAGACGTGCAGGGCAAAGGGCTGACAGCGGTACAGACGGCGGTCACGGTCCTGACGGCCTTCCGCGTCAGGGTGCTGGGGGCCGACAGTCTCCAGGAGGTGGCACGGCACATCGAGAACGCCCTGAGGAGCCGCGAACTCTCCGAGAAGTTCGTCACGGCCGTTCTGGCCGACTGCACGGAGGACGGGACGGTGACCATGCTGAACTTCGGGCATCCGCCACCGCTGGTGCGCCGGGTGGACGGGACCGTCGTGCCGGCGGAGCCCGATGTACCGGGCCCGCCCCTGGGCCTGCCCCGGGTTCTGAGCAAGCACTTTCTCGACGGCTCGGGCACCTGCTCGGTGCGGCTGGGGCCCGGAGACCGGCTGCTGTTCTACACCGACGGCACCACCGAGGCCCGCGACACCGACGGCGCGTTCTTCGAGCTCCCCGAAACCGTTCGCCGTCTCGACCACGACGACCTCGACCATGACCTCGCGGCCCTGCGCGGCGCGCTCGCCGCCCACACCCGGCGGCCGCTGGACGACGACGCCGCGCTCCTCCTGCTCCGCCTCACCGGCTGAGCACCGGGCCGAGCACGTGCCGAGCGCCGGGCCGAGCGCGCCTGCGTAACGCCAAGTAGCGCGGCGATCACTGTACGTTCTACTCTCGCCCCGATGAACGCACAGTACGAGTTCGGGATCCTGGGGCCGCTCGTCGTCACGCGCGACGGACGGCGTGTGAGCCTCGGCGCCGCCCAACCGCGCACGCTCCTCGCCGCGTTGCTCCTCGACGCCGGACGTGTCGTCCCGGTCGACGCGCTCGTGGACCGGTTGTGGGGGGAGTGTCCGCCGCCAGGGGCCAGGAACACCGTGCAGAACTATGTCCTGCGGCTGCGCCGGGCCCTCGGGCCGGAGGTCGTACGGACGGACCGGCGCGGGTACGCGCTCGACGCGGAGGGCGGGCACCGGCTGGACACGCACCGGTTCACCTCCCTCACCCGCGAAGGTGTGGCCGCGCTCGACGCCGACAGGCCCGAGCGGGCGCTGGAACTGCTCGGCGAAGCGCTCGCGCTGTGGCGGGGGGAGCCGCTGGCCGATCTGGAGCCGGAACGGTTCCGGGACGTCGTACCCGTCCTGTGCGAACAGCGGCTGGCCGCCGAGGAGTCCTGGATCGACGCCGCGATCCGTCGCGGGCGGCCCGCGGACGCGCTCCCGGAACTGCGCAGGCTGACCCGGCTCCACCCGTTGCGCGAACGCTTCTGGGCCCAGCGGATGCTCGCGCTGTACCAGTGCGGCCGACAGGGCGAAGCGCTGGCGAGTTTCCGCGAGATCAGCGCGCTGCTCGCCGAGGAACTGGGTGTCGATCCGGGCGTCGAACTCAAGACCCTGCACCAGCGGATGCTCACGGCGGCGCCGGACCTCGCCCCTGCCGTGCCCCGTTCGCCAACAGAACCGGTACAACCGGCAGCACCGGCAGCAGCCGGTCCGGGCCGGGGCGGGAACCTGCCCGCCGAGACCACGTCGTTCATCGGGCGTCAGAAGGAACTCGCCGAGGCGGAACGGCTGTTGGGGCTGTCCCGGCTGGTCACGTTCACCGGCGTGGGCGGGGTCGGCAAGACCCGGCTCGCGCTGCGCACCGCGCGACGGGTGGCATCCGCCTTCCCCGACGGAGCGTGGCTCGTCGATCTCGCGGCGGTCACCGATCCGGCGCTGGTGGAACGGGCCGTCGCCGAGTCGCTGGGGCTGCGCGACCAGTCCACCCGGTCCGCGACCGACGCGGTGGCGGACCACCTGCGCGCGCGCCGTCTGCTGCTCGTACTGGACAACTGCGAGCACCTGGTGGACGCCGCGGCCACCCTTGTGCTGCGGCTGCTGCGGGCCGCGCCGGACCTGCGGGTGCTCGCCACCAGCCGCGAGAGGCTGGGCGTACCGGGCGAACACCTCCTGCTGGTGCCCTGTCTGACGCTCCGTGATGAGCGCGGCGGCGGCGCGTGCGAGGCCGTACGTCTGCTGTACGACCGGGCCGCCGCCTGCGCGGTCGCGCGGCGGACGGGCGAGGGGTACGGCGCGTCCGCGGCAGAGTTGTGCCGGCGTCTGGACGGCATCCCCCTGGCCATCGAACTGGCCGCGGTGCGGCTGGGTTCACTGAGCGTGGAGGAGGTCCTGGAACGGCTGGAGGACCGCTTCCGTCTGCTGACCGCCCCACGCCACCTGGCGCACGCCTCGCCCGGTGCGGCCGGGTGGCCCGCGGCGCCCGGCACATCAGGACCGGGACGTGTGCCCGGAAAGGCGGCGGGCCGGGTGCCGGTGCTCGCTCCCGGCCGCTACCTCCAGACCCTGCGCGGCGTCATGGACTGGAGCCACGGTCTGTGCACGCCGGGAGAACGACTGCTCTGGGCCCGCCTGTCGGTCTTCGTCGGCTGCTTCGACCTCCGGGCCGCGGAAGCCGTCTGCGCGGACGAGGCAAGCCCGCCGGAGTCCCGCGAGGCGGGGGAGAGCATCGCACGGGAGGACGTACTGGATCTGATCGACGCCCTCGTCCACAAGTCCGTGGTGACGGTCGAGCCCGCCGGGTCACCCGGCCGGCCCTGCGGCGCCACCCGCTACCGCCTGCTGGAGACCATCCGCCAGTACGGTACGGACCGCCTTCGGACGGCGGGCAGTTCGACCGGACTGCTCGTCCGGCACTGCGAGTACTACCGGGAACTCACCGCCCGCGCCGCCGCCGAATGGTGCGGGCCCGACGAGGCCGGCTGGCTGGAGCGGCTGCGCCGGGAACTGCCCAACATCCGCTCCGCGCTCGACTTCTGCCGGGTGCGTCCCGGCCTCGCGCCGACCGGCGCGGCCATCGTCGTGGACCTGACGCGGACGCGCTGCTGGTTCTTCGGCAGCACACTCGGCGAGGCCCGCCACTGGATCGACAGCCTCTCTCCGCTGGTCGATCCGGGCCTCGGCGAGCTGACGGTGATGGTGCCGGTCATGAAAGCGTTCGTCGCGATCGTCCAGGGGGACCATTCGGCGGCCGAGGCCCACCTCGCCGAGTGCCGGGCGGTCGCGCCCGAGGCCCCGGGACGACCCGCGCCGGTCGTCTACATCGAGGGCGTGTACGCGCTGCTGGTGCCCGGCGATCCGGCCTCCATCGCTCAACTCGCCCATGCCCGAGGTGAGTTCATCGCGGCCGGACAGGCCGGGGACGCGCACATGGCCACCATGTTCTGGGCGATGGCAGCGGTGTTCCTGGGAGACCGCGCCGAAGCCCGCTTCGCCTGCGACACCTATGTCGCCGAGGCGGAGAACGCGGGAGCCGAGTGGGCACGGAGCTGGGCCCAGTGGTGCACCGGACTGACCGAACTGCTGCACGGAGAGCCGCGCCGAGGGCTCGCGCCGCTGTGCGACGCACTCGTACGGCAGCGTGCCCTCGACGACAACTGGGGCCCGGCCTGGAGCCTGGAGACCCTGGCCTGGACGCTCGGCGCCCTCGGACACCACGACCGGGCGGCCGTCGTCCTCGGGGCGGCACACCGCTACCGCCAGGTGACGGGCGCCAGGATCACCGAACTCGGTCCCTTCGGCGCACTCCACGCCCGTACCCGCGCCGTCGTGCGGGAGCACATGGGGGCCGAGGCATACACCGGCGCGTGGCAGCGGGGTGCGACGGCCGAGGACAGCATCGCCCTGGCGCTCGGGATCGCGCACGAGGTTCACGGGCCGACCGACGTGTGAGCCGCGGAGTGACCGAGACGTGACCGGGACGACAGCGCCGGCCGGAATGGTGAATCGCGAGAACGCCGAGGGCGGCGCCGCCCGCGGCCCAACGCGACACCGCGCAACGTGACATCGCGACGCGACATCGCAGAACGCGGCACCGCGCAACATCCGACGACAGACACGAAACCGAACAGGAACCCCATGCGCAAGCGCCACGCACTTCGTACCGCCGTCAGCGCCACGATGCTGGCCGGAGCCCTCGTCCTCGGCTCGGGCACGGCCATCGCGAGCAGCTTCCTCAGCTGGTCGGGACCGCAGAACACCGGGAGCGCCCGAGAGGTCTTCGCCTGCGGCTGCAACGAGATCGACCCCGGCCACAGGGCGGCCTACCGCTTCACGTACACCGGCCAAACCGCCGCGATGTACAACGAGGAAGGCTGCCGGGGGAAGGTGCACACCACCTTCCGCGGCAGCCAGGAGAGCCGGGGCGCCTTCGGCTGGAAGAGCGTCTTCTTCCACTGCTGAGCGGCGTAACGGCCGAACCGGCCGGGCCATGGGCGGGTGGACCCCGGTCCCGGGGTCCACCCGCCCATGGCGGCGCACACCGGAAGTCACCGGGCGTGCGCCTCCGCCGTTGACATGGGCAATTCCCCTGGCTACATTGCGCCGGAACGATCCGGCACGCATTCCGCGAGACCGGTTCCGGCCCTCGGAGGGGGAGCAGAATGGGGTTCTCGGCCGCGGACTGGCGGGTGCCCGCCATGGTTGCCGTCGATGACGCGGCGGTGGCGGCCGCGTTGTGGGAGCGGTTCGGCGTACGGGGGGCGGCCCGCGATCTCGGCAGCCAGCAGGACCGCAACTACCGGGTACGCACGGAGTCGGGCGGTGACCATGTCCTGAAGGTGGCGAACCCCGTGACCGCCCCCGCCACCCTGCGCGCCCAGGTGACGGCGGCCGAGCATCTCGCCACCGCCGATCCCACTCTCCGGCTGCCCCGAGCGCGGGCCGGCGTCGACGGCGACTTCGTGCAGCGGATCACCGTCGACGGCGTGGCGCTGCACTGCCGGCTCTTCGACTACGTACCCGGCGAGCCGATCATGGACAGCCGCTACCTCGCCCCACGCGTCGTCGCCCGGCTGGGTGAACTCGCCGGACGTACGACCGCTTCCCTGGCCGGCCTCGACATGCCGGACACGGACCGCCCCCGGCTGTGGGACCTGCGCAACGCGGCGGACGTCGTGGAGGCACTGGCCCCGTTCATGACCGACACGGCGCGTGCCGAACGCGTGGTGCGCGAGGCCCGCGCGGCTCACGCGCGGCTGCGATCCCTTGAGGCCGGGCTGCCGGTCCAGGTGATCCACGGCGACCTCACCGACAACAACGTCGTGTGCGAGCCGGGGCCGGACGGGCGGCCCATGCCCGTCGGTGTCATCGACTTCGGCGACCTGGGGCACGGCTGGGCCGTGGCCGAACTCGCCGTCGCCTGCGCGTCCGTCCTGCACCACCACGGCTCCACCCCGGCGTCGGTGCTGCCCGCTGTGCGGGCGTTCCACGCGGTCCGCCCGCCGGCCGGGCCGGAGGTGGACGCGCTGTGGCCGCTGGTCGTCCTGCGGACCGCGGTCCTGGTGGTGAGCGGCCAGTACGACGTCCTCCAGGACCCCGGCAACGAGTACGCGGAAACCGCGCTGGACCGCGAGTGGGCGATGTTCGAGGCGGCCGTCTCGGTCCCCGCCGAGGTGATGGCGGCCCAACTGCGTTCCGCCGTCGGCCACTTCGCGCCGCCCGGTCCGCCGGTGGCCGAGCACCCGCTCCTGCCGGACCTGGCGGGCGGCATTGAGACGCTGGACCTCTCGGTCTCCAGCACCGCTCTCCACGAGGGCCGCTGGCTGGACGCCGGTGCCGAAGACGCCCTGGCCGCAGGGGCGTTGGAGCACAACCGTACGGCCGTACGGACCCGGCACGGCGAGTACCGGCTGACCCGGTCGAGGCCGGGCGAACCGGACGCCGCGACCCTGGCGCTCGGGACCGAGTTGCGTGTCGCGGTCCCGACGGCGCTCCGGGCGCCGTGGGCCGGATCGCTGGTGCGGCACTCCCCGGACGGGGTGACGCTGTACACCGAAGACGGATGGTCCCTGGTGCTGGACGGCATCGACGGCCTCGACGCCATCGAGGGCCTCGATGCGGAGGCGGAGGGGGGCAGCGCCGGTACCGCGCACTCCGCGGGCGGTCACACCGTCCCGGCCGGGGCGCCGCTCGGCACCGTCGTCCCGCATTTCGACGGTGCCGCCGCGCACCTCCAGCTCTCCCGGCTGGCGGACCGGCCCGCTCCGCGCACGGTCCCGCCGGACCTGGCCGACGGCTGGCTGACGGTGTGCCCCGATCCCGCCGCGCTCTTCGAGCCGGTCGTCCCCGGCGTCCCCGCCGCCCGCACCGAATCGGGCCCGGCCGCCGCGAGCCTCCTGGAGCGCCGTGACCGCTCCTTCGCCGCCGTACAGGAGCACTACTTCGACGCTCCGCCACGTGTCGAGCGCGGCTGGCGGGAGCACCTCGTCGACACCGAGGGCCGCTGCTATCTGGACATGCTCAACAACGTGACCATTCTCGGGCACGGCCATCCCGGCCTGAGCGAGGCGGTGCACCAGCAGTGGCAGCGCCTCAACACCAATTCGCGTTTCCACTACGAGTCCGTCGTCAGCCTCTCTGAGCGGCTGGCGGGCCTGCTGCCGGACGGCCTGGACACCGTCTTCCTCGTCAACAGCGGCTCGGAGGCGGTGGATCTGGCGCTGCGCCTGGCCTGGGCGGCCGCCGGACGACAGGACGTCGTCGCGGTGGGGGAGGCGTACCACGGCTGGACTTACGCCTCCGACGCCGTATCGACCTCGATCGCCGACAATCCCGGCGCGCTCGCCTCGCGCCCCGACTGGGTGCACGTGCTGCCCGCGCCGAACTCCTACCGGGGCAGCCATCGCGGTCCGGACGCCGAGCGGTACGGCCCGCTCGCGGCCGACTCGATCAGGGAGCTGGCCCGGTCGGGGCGCCCTCCCGCCGCGTTCATCTGCGAGCCGTACTACGGCAACGCCGGAGGCATGGCCCTGCCCGACGGCTATCTCCGGCAGGTGTACGAGGCGACCCGCGCGGCGGGCGGTCTGTGCGTCGCCGACGAGGTACAGGTCGGATACGGGCGGCTCGGCTCGCACTTCTGGGGCTTCGAGCAGCAGGGCGTCGTACCGGACATCGTCACCGTCGCCAAGGCGATGGGCAACGGGCACCCGCTGGGCGCGGTGATCACCAGCAAGGAGATCGCCGACACCTACCGCTCCCAGGGCTATTTCTTCTCCTCGGCCGGCGGCAGCCCGGTCAGCTCGGTCGTCGGGCTCACCGTGCTCGACGCCCTGCGGGACGAAGGGCTCCAGGAGAACGCCCGGATCGTGGGCGGCCATCTGCGCGACCGGCTTCTTGAGCTCGCCGGCCGGCATCCGCTGATCGGCGCGGTGCACGGGACGGGGCTCTATCTCGGGGTGGAATTCGTCAGGGACCGCCAGACGCTGGAGCCTGCCGCCGAGGAGACCGCTGCGATCTGCGAACGGCTGCGCGAACTGGGCGTCGTCGTACAGCCCACCTCGGACCGGCTGTGTGTCCTGAAGATCAAGCCTCCGCTCTGTCTGACCCGCGAGAGCGCGGACCGGTTCGCCGCCGCGCTCGACGACACCCTGACCCACGGATGGTGAACCGGATGCCCCGTACGACACCGAACACGTCCGGCTCCCCGGACGCGGCCGGCTGGCCCACCGGCTCCAAAGGCCCCGCCGGGCTCCGCCCCGACGACACCCCGCCGCCCACCATCGCCGACGTGGCGCGCGAGGCGGCGGTCTCCAAGACCACCGCGTCGGACGCGCTGCGCGGCCACGGCCGGGTCTCCGGCGCGACCCGTGACGCGGTCGAGGCGGCGGCCCTGCGACTCGGCTACTCGCCCAACAGGAACGCGCGTTCGCTGCGTACGTCGGTGACCGAGACCATCGCACTGCACATCCCGGAATTCCTGACGAGCGCCGAGTACTACATGTCGTTCGTGTTCGGGGTGATCGAACAGGCGACACGGGCCAGCCTCAACGTCACGATGATCTCCTCCGGCCATCTGCCGCACCGCGGGGCGCTGCCCCAGGTGGACGGCCTCGTCCTGTGCGACCCGATGGCCGGGGACCCGGTCGTCGAGGCCCTGATGAACTCGGGGCTGCCGGTGGTGACCGCCGAGCGCTACGTCGGCGACAAGGAGTCCACCGGGGTGGTCTGGTCCGACCACGAGACCACCACGGTCGAACTGCTCGACCACCTCCGGGACGCGGGGGCCGCCCGGCCCGCCTTACTCGCCTCCGACAGCACCGCGGAGTGGGCCGCGACGGTGCTCGAGACCTACCGCCGGTGGTGCGTACGCAACGGGCTGCCCGACACGGTTCACAAGGCGCCCTTCGGCTCGTCCCCCGAGGTGCTGCGGGCGGAGGTGGCCCGGATGCTCGCCGGGTCCCCGGAGACCGACGCCATCGTCTGCGCCGCCGACGGCGCCGCCGTGACCGTGCTTCCCGAGATCCGGGCTGCGGGCCGCACGGTCGGCAAGGACCTGCTCCTCGCCTCGTGCGTCGACAGCACCACCATGCGTCTCTCGGACCCCCCGATCACGGCGATCGATCTGCGACCCCGTGACATGGGCGCGGAATGCGCGCGCCTCCTCTGTGAAATCCTGGCCGGCCGCTCGCCGCGCGGCACGGTCAGGTCCCTTCCGATCAGCCTCAACACCCGCGCTTCGACCGGCCTCTGACGCTCCTGCACCACGGGTCTTTCCGGACGACGAAATACCGTCGCCCGGAAAGACCCGTGCCCGTATTCAGGGGCCTCGGAGAAGCCGGACAACGCATCGGAATAATTCACCTCGATCCATTGACAACCGAATTTCGGACGACGTAGCTTCCCATTCACGCCGGAACGATCCGGCACTTGTCTCGTACAAGGCTCGTACAAGGAGGGAACCACGTGCGAAGAAGTGCGATCATCGCGTGTTCTGTCGTTCTGTCAGCCGCCCTGGTTTCCTGCTCGTCCCCCGCCCCCCAGGGCGAGCAGGACCGGGCGGGCGCCCAGGAGAAGCCGGGCTTCCTCACCGTCGCCGACGACAGCCTCACCGGCCGCGGCACGCTCACCGTCCAACTCGACTACGACTCCGTCGAAGCGGACGGACTGAATCCGCAGACGGCCTCCAGCGCCCGTTCCTGGATGCTCGGCTCGCTCGTCTACGAACCGCTGGTCACCATCGGCCCCGGTTTCGAGATCAAGCCGCTGCTGGCCCGTTCGTGGGAGCAGCCCACTCCCACCACGTACGTCTTCACGCTCCGCGAAGGCGCCACCTTCTCCAACGGCCGCGCCGTCACCGGCGAGGACGCGGCGGGCAGCCTGCGCCGGCTGCTGGACTCCAAGGGCCCGTACGTGGGCCAGCTCGGCCCGGTGAAGTCGGTGAAGGCCACCGCGGCCGACGAGGTGACGGTCGAACTCTCCAAGCCCTACACGCCGTTCCTCGCCGCGCTCGCCAACACCCCGGCCGCGGTCCTGCCGATGAAGGAGATCGAGGACGGCTCCCTCGATCTCACGAAGGAGATGCTCGGCTCCGGACCGTTCACCGTGAAGGAGCACCAGCAGGATCGCAGTTGGATCTTCGCGAAGAACACGGAATACCATGACGCGGACCGGGTCGATGTCCAGGAACTCAGGATCGATATCGTGCCGCAGGAGGCCGCGCGTCTCGCCGCGGTACGCAATGGGACTTCCGGATTCTCCTTCTTCAACAATGTCGATTCCATCGACCAGTTGAGCGGAACGCGGAACGCGAAGGTCGTCAATCAGAACAACAGTGACTTCTACTACCTCATCCAGAACTCCCAGAATCCGAAATCCCCGCTGGCGGACCAGAAGATCCGCTTCGCTCTCAACAGCGCCCTGGACCGGCAGCAGATCGCCGACGTCGCCCTCGGCGGCCAGGCGAAGCCGACCGGTGTCACACCGGTGGTGCTGCCCGGCGCCTGCGACCCGGAGGAACTGCCCGCCGCCCGCGCCGCGGCCGACGCGAAAGCCGCGCTCAAGGCCGCCGGAGCCGACGATCTGACGCTCCGTCTCGCCGTCTACACCTCCGAACCGGCCCTCGGACAGATAGCCCAGGTGATCCAGCAGCAGTACGCCGCGGCCGGCGTCACCGTCAAGATCGAGAAGCTGGACGACTCCACCTACGGCGAGCGGATCTTCGCCCCGAAGGCCGACTTCGACCTGGCGATCGGCTGGTTCGCCGGCTACGTGGACGCCTCCATGGTCTCCCGCTGGTGGAACCCCGTCGTGGCGGGCTTCTCCGCCGGCTTCATCGGCGACGACAAACAACTCGACAAGCTGATCGACAGCGCCTCCGCCCAGCCCGCGGGCGACGCGCGCGAGCAGACCCTGCGGGAGGTGTGCGACCGCGTCGACACCAACGCCGAGATGCTGCCGCTGGTCACCCGCCCGGGAGCCATCGGCCTGCGGACCGACAAGGTCAGCCCGACCCTGTACGCCAACGAGGGCTTCGGCAACATCCTGCGCAACATCACCGACTTCACGCTCCCGGCGGCGAAGTAGTCGCCATGGCCTACCTCCGCTGGGTCCTGGGACGTCTCACGGCCGCCGCGCTCACCATGACCGGCGTCTCCGTCCTCATCTTCGCGGCCGTCCGAGCGATGCCGGGCCGCTACTCCGACCTGGTGCTCGGCCCGCTCGCCACCACCGCCGACAAGGCCGAGGCGGCACGGCGGTTCGGGCTCGGCGGGTCGCTGCCCGAGCAGTACGGACACTGGCTGCTCAACGCCGTCCAGGGCGATTTCGGCATCTCGATGGCCAGCCGGACCCCGGTCAGCGCCGAATTCGCCGCCCGGCTGCCCGTCACACTCACCCTGACCGGCCTCGCCCTCGCCCTCACCGTGCTTGTCGGGATCCCACTCGGCGTGTACACCGGCACCCGCGGCAAGGGCGGGGGCCGCACCGGCCGGCTCCTCGGCAGCCTCGGCCTGAGCGTGCCGGAGTTCGTCCTGGGCAGCCTCGTCGTGTTCCTGTTCACCCGCTACAGCCTCGGGCTCACCGTCGGGGAGTACGTCCCCTGGTCGCAGGACCCCGTCCGGTCGGCACTCTCACTGCTCCTGCCGGCCTGTGTGCTCGCCGTGTTCTGCGTCGCCGCCGTCGCCCGCACCACCCGCGACGCCGTGCTCGGGGTCCTGGTGGAGCCGCACATCGCCGCGGCGGTGGCACGCGGCGCGTCCGTCGCCTTCATCGTGCGCCACCACGTCCTGCGCAACGCGTCGATCCCGGTACTGACCCTGACCGCCACCCTCAGCGCGTATCTGCTCGGCGGCGCGGTCATCGTGGAGCGCCTGTTCAACGCGCCCGGCCTCGGCTCGTTCCTGGTGGACGGACTGGACCGGCGCGACTACGCGGTCGTCCAGACGGGCGTGCTGCTCGCGGCGGCCGTCTTCATCACGACCAATCTGCTGATCGACCTCGTCTGCGGGCTCGTCGATCCCCGGATCAGCGCACTCGCCGGAAAGGCCCGGTCATGACAGGCGACACCACGCACCCGCCCGCGCGGGCCGTGCCACCCGCGGGGCCTCCCCGCTCCCGGCCGGGACGGCTGCGCCGCGTCCTCGCCATGGGCACCTTCGACACGCTCTTCCGGATCGCGGCGTGGACCCTGGTGGTCCTCGTCGCGGCCACACTGCTCAGCCATCTCACCGGCCTCGGCGGGGATCCCGACGCGACCGTCGGCCCGCGTCTGACCCCGCCCGGCGGAAACGGACCGCTGGGCACCGACAGCCTCGGCCGTTCGCTCCTGCCGAGACTCCTCCAAGGCATCGGCACCACCCTCCTGCTCTCCTCGGCTGCCGTACTGCTCGCCGCCGTGATCAGCACCGCCCTGGGAATCGTCGCCGGCTACCGGGGCGGCAGAACGGCCGAACTGATCACCCGGCTCGGCGACGTCCTCTACTCATTCCCCACCATCGTGCTCGCGGTCCTGGTCTCCGCCGTGCTCAGCCCCGGTCAGCCCGCCGCCCTCACCAGCATCGTGCTCGTCACCGTGCCCCTGATGACCCGCATGATCGCCACCGCGGCCCGCACCGTCGCCCGGCGGGACTTCGTCACCGCCGCCCGGATCAGCGGCGTACCCGCCACGACGATCATGTGCCGCCACATCCTGCCCAACGTCGCGGGGACCATCGCCGTCCAGGGCACGTACGCCCTGTCCGTCGGCATCCTCGTCGAAGGCGGGCTGGGCTTCCTCGGCTACGGCGTGCAACTCCCCGACGCCTCCCTCGGCCTGCTGATCCAGGAAGGCAGCCTCTACATGGTCAACGCCCCCTGGCTGATCGTGGCGCCCGGTGTGGTGCTCGTCGCGGCCATCGTCTCGATCAACCTCATCGGCGACAGCATGCGCGACCGGTGGGAACCCAGAGAAGCGAGAGCGCTGAGATGACCCCGCTGGTCCTTATCGACGACATCGTGGCCGAGTACCACACCACGCGGCGCACCGTGCGGGCACTGGACGGCGCCAGCCTCTGCGTCGAGCGCGGCGAACACATCGGCATCGTCGGCGAGAGCGGCTCGGGCAAGACCACACTCGGGCTCCTGCTGGGCCGGCTGCTGCCCACCGCGACACGCTACCCACGCGGCCGCGTCCTGGTAGACGGCCAATCCGTACTGGATCTCCCGGCGGACCGTGTCGCCCGGCTGCGCCGTGAACGGCTCGGCTTCATCCCGCAGGATCCGGTCGGCGCCCTCGACCCGACCCTGCGCATCGGACGCCAACTCGCCCTGGCCCTGCGGGGCACCGGCGCCGCCACCGGCAGGGCCGGACTTCTGGACCGGCTCGACCAGGTTCGGATCCACGAACCCGAACGGGTCCTGCGGCTGTATCCGCACGAGATCTCCGGAGGCATGGCCCAGCGAGTCACCATCGCGATGGCGATGGCCCGCACCCCGGACCTGCTCATCGCGGACGAACCCACCGCCGCGCTGGACGCACAGGTGCGCCAGGACATCCTGCGGCTGCTGTTCTCCCTGGCGGCGGCCAACGGCACCACGGTCCTGTGGCTCAGCCACGACCTGGGCGGGGTCGCCCGCTGGTGCGGGCGGATCGCCGTCATGTACGGAGGGCGCGTGGTGGAGGACGGGCCGGCGTCCGACGTGCTTGGCGCGCCCCGCCACCCCTACACCGCCGCCCTGGCAGCCGCCGATCCCGCCCGCGCGGCGCCGGGCGAACGGCTCCGCGCCATCGGGGGCGTCCCGCCCGCGCTGCTGGGCGAAACGCGGGGCTGCGCGTTCGCCCCACGCTGCGGCGCCGCGACGGACCTCTGCCACGACGACCACCCGGCCCCCGCGCGCGAGGCGCGGCGCGTCGTGCTCTGCCACCACCCGGTGCCGCGGCCCGCCGTGCCGCTGCCGCCCCAGCCGATGGAGACACCACGATGAACGAGGAACGGGCGTACGGGGCGGAGCCGGTACCCGCCCAGGGAACCGGCCACGGCACGGAGCCGGGGACGGGGCAGCGTACTGAGCCGGCTTCAAGCCGCGGGGCCGTACCCGACGGACGTGTGGACCGTACCGAACCGGTGCGCGGCCACGGAGCCGCACACGGCGCGGAGCCGGAGGCGGGGGCCGGACAGCGCACCGAGTCGGCGTCCGGCCGCGGGGGCGCACACGGCGGCGGTGACGATCCCGTACACGGTGTCACCCACGAGGCGGCACACGGAGGGGGCCACGATGCCGCACACGGCGCCAACCGCGAGGCCGCACCACGCGTCACCCACGCCACCCCGCGGACCGCCCAACACGCCGACCCGCACCCACCCCCGGACGTCGTGCTGGAACTTGACGCCGTGTCCGTCGTCTTCGCCTCCGGCGCAGGTCGGCGCCGACGCTCCCTCACCGCCGTGAACCGGGTCAGCTTCAGCATCGCGGCCGGGGAGACCCTCGGCCTGGTGGGTGAGTCCGGCTCGGGCAAGTCCACCACCGGCTCCGTCGCGCTCGGTCTGTTGCGCCCCTCCTCGGGGACCGTACGCTTCCTCGGCTCACCTCACGGCGGCCGGCGGGCGCGGGCCGGCCGGATCCAGGCGGTCCTGCAGAATCCGCACTGGTCGCTCAACCCCCGTATGTCCGTGCTCGACTGCGTGGCCGAACCCCTCACCGCGACCGAGGGAGGACGCCTCCGCGCCCACCACGGGCAGGCGGCGCGACTGCTCGACCAGGTGGGCCTGCCCGCGAGTTACGGCGACCGGCTCCCGCACGAACTCTCCGGCGGACAGCGCCAGCGCGTGGCCATCGCCCGCTCCCTGATCACCCGTCCGCGCTTCATCGTCTTCGACGAGGCGGTCAGCGCCCTCGACGTCTCGGTACAGGCGCAGACCCTCAACCTCATCCACGACCTCCAGTCCCAGCACGGCTTCGGCGCCCTGTTCATCTCGCACGACCTCGCCGCGGTCCGCTACCTCGCCCACCGCATCGCGGTGATGCGCGAGGGAACCGTCGTCGAACTCGCCGACACCGCGCGCTTCTACGCCACGCCCGAACACCCTTACTCACGAACGCTCCTGGAGACACTGTGACCAGCCCCGCCCACTCCACGGCCGCCCAGCACGCACTGGTCCCGGTCCCCGACTTCGGCCCCTCCCGAAGCAACGACGACTACGTACTGCGGCCCGTCACCGATCCCGGAGACCGTGTCGTGGAGTTCGACTTCCCCGGCGTCGAGGTCGGCACGGCCGAGTACGCCGAGGGCCCCACCGGCGCCACCGTCGTCCATGTCCCGGCGGGCGCGCGGATGTCGATCGACGCGCGGGGCGGCGCCATCGGCCTCACCTACGGGGGCGACGACTACGCGCACGCCATCTGCCTGGCGGGCGGGTCCCTGTACGGGCTCGGAGCGGCGCCCGGCGTCGCGGCCGAACTGCTGCGGCGCAAGGAGAACAACGCGGGCTGGGAGCACCTCCAGTGCGTGGCCGGCGCGATCATCTACGACTTCGGTGCCCGCGACAACGCGGTGTTCCCGGACGCCGCGCTCGGCCGGGCCGCGCTGCTCGCCGCACGCCCGGGCCGGTTCCCCGTGGGCCGACGCGGCGCCGGAGCCGCCGCGTCGGTGGGGAAGGTCGACTACGAGCGCTGCGAATTCGCCGGCCAGGGCGCCGCCTTCCGCCAGATCGGCGACGTCAAGATCCTCGCCGCCACCGTGGTCAACGCGGTCGGGGTCGTCGTGGACCGGGACGGCACCGTCGTACGTGGCAACTACGACGCGGCCACGGGCACACGGCGGCTTCCGCAACTCGACTACGCGGACGCGTTCGCCTCGGGCGCTCCCACCACGATGCCCGGCAACACCACCATCTCCGTCGTGGTCACCAACGTCCGCCTCGGCGACCGGGAGCTGGCCTACTTCGGCCGTCAGGTGCACGGCTCCATGCACCGTGGCATCCAGCCCTTCCACACCAATCTCGACGGGGACACCCTCTTCACCCTCACCACCGACGAGGTGGACCTGCCCAAGAATCCCGCACGCACCGGGGCGGACTCCCTGACCTCCGTCGCGCTCGGATCCGTCGCCGCCGAGGTCATGTGGGACGCGATCCTCAGCAGTGTCCGTTGACCCCGACCGGAAGCCTTCCCACAGACAGGTCCGCCTTGATCCCGAACCGGCCGCTGCCCGCCCCCGCGCCCGCGCCCGCCCCCACCCCCGCACCCGCTCTCGCAGCCCGTGCCGAGACCCTCGCGCTCGCCCTGGTCCTCTCCCGCGCACGGGGTGAGCGGTGACCATCCCCCGTTCCCACTGCGCCGAGACCGACCCGACGCGGCGCGGTCTCGCCCTCGGCACCGCGCACGCCGCGCGGATCCGGGACAACATCGCCGCCTACCGCCGGCTCTTCGAAGCCGTCCGGGTCGACCCCGAGGACCTGCGCCCGTACGGGGAGCAGGCCCTGGCCGAGATCGAGCGGTGGACCCCCCACCTGCGCACCGAACTGGTGGCCGTCGCCGAGGGCGCGGGGGCACAGGCGTGGGAGATCGCCATGGTCAACGCGCGCACCGAGATCCTGGCGACCGTCGGCGCCACCGCCGAGGGCGAGTGCTCCACCGCCGTGTACGTCGGCGGCCCCGGCGCCCCGCACACCATCCAGACCTGGGACTGGCACGACGAGATGGCCGCCGCCAAGACCCTCACCGCCTACCGGCCCTCGGCGGACCGTACCGTCCGGGCCTTCACTGAGGCGGGCGTCCTGGCCAAGATCGGTGTCAACGACGCGGGCCTGGGCGTGCACTTCAACATCCTCAGCCACCAGGACGACGGCGAGTCCATCGGCGTCCCCGTCCACGCCGTGGCCCGCCGTGTCCTGGACGAGGCCACCACCGTCTCCGAGGCGGCCGACATCGCCCGCTCGGCGAAGGTGTCCGCGTCCACCGTGCTCACCGTCGTCACCTACGACGGACGGCGCGCGGACGGGGCGAGCATCGAGCTCAGTCCACGCGGGACGGCGGTGGTACGGCCCGACACCGACGGCGTACTGATACACACCAACCACTTCCTCGATCCGCGACTCGCCCTCGGTGAGGACGCTGCCGCCGCGGCGAGCACCCACCCCCGCTACAAGCGGCTGAGCGACCGGCGCGACCTGATCATGTCCACCGATCCGGCGAACTGGCTGGCGCTGCTTCGCGTACACGAGGAGGACGGCGCTCCGCTGTGCTGTCACCCCAAGCCCGGTCTGGAGTTCCAGTTGCAGTGGCGGACCCTGCTGACGATCGGCATCGACCTCGACAAACGGCGGCTGCGCTACCACGACGGCGGACCGTGCACCGCCACCGACGACAGCTGGAACCACCTGTGAGAGGCGCCGAGCGCCCCGTCACCGGTCCCGCCCGCATCACGCGCATCGTCCGCTACCCGGTCAAGGGCATGAGTGGCCAGTCACTCGAACGCGTCGCGCTCACCCCCGGAGCCGGACTGCCCCTGGACCGGATCCTGGCGCTGCGCAACGGTTCCGTGGCCGCCGCGACAGATGCCGAATGGGTGCCGAGCGAGGCGTTCCTGCGACTGGTAAAGAACGCCGTGCTCGCGCGCCACCGCCTGACATTGGACGACGCGGCCGGCGAACTGCGCATCGGCTCGCCTGACGGCGAGGAGATCGTCGTACGGCTGGACGCCGGCCGGCCCCGACCGGTGGACGTGGCGCGGGCCAGCCGGACACTGCGCGGCTGGTTCCCGGCCGGCCCGCTCGGTCCCGTGTCGGTCGAGTCCACGGGGGTGCCGCTGTGGGACTGGCCGCAGGCCGCCCTCTCGCTCGTCAATCTCGACACACTCGACGCGATGGCCGAGGCGGGCGACGTGCCGCTCGATCCCCGCCGGTTCCGTGCCAACCTCTACGTCGAAGGGCTCGGCGCCTGGCGGGAGCTGGACCTGGTGGGCCGGCGCGTACGGCTGGGCGGGGCGGAACTGGAGATCGTCCAGGCCACCGAACGGTGCCGGGCGACCACGGTCAATCCGGCCACCGGGGTCCGTGACCTCAACGTGCCGGTGCTGCTCGCCTCCCGCTTCGGCCATCTGTACTGCGGAATCTACGCGCGCGTGGTCGGCGGCGGACCGGTCGCGGTCGGCGACCCGTTCACCGACACCGGCGAGCGAGTCGATCCCGCCCGGCTGCCCGCCGCCGGTCCCGACCGGCCCCGCTACGCCACCGTGGCCGAGCGCCTTCCACGGAGCCCGACGGTCGCCACGCTCAGACTGCGCGATCCGGCGGACGTACCCTGCGCGCCCGGTCAGCATCTGCGGGTGCACACCGCCGACGCTGACGGGCCGCTGTGGCGTTGCTACACGATCACCGACGCCTCCACCGGCGAGCTGTGCATCAGCGTCAAACGCCTCGACAACGGCCGTGTGTCGTCACTGCTGCACGAACTGCGCCCAGGCGAAAGGCTGTTGATTTCCGGTCCGTACGGCGACGCGCCGCTCTCCCCGGACGCGGGACGCCCGCTGCTGCTGGTGGCCGCCGGCATCGGGATCACCCCCGTACTGCCACTGCTGCGGTCGGTGGCGGCGACGGCGCCACAGCGGTCCGTCACCGTGCTGAACGTGGCGCGGACCGAGCGGGAGACGCCGCTCTGGCCGGAGATCACCGCACTGGCGGACCGGCTCCCGAACGCCGAGGCGCGGCTCCATCTCACCGCACCCGAAGGGCCGTTGCCACCCGGCGCCCGTCAAGGGCGCCCCACCGCCGAGGAGTTCGCACAGCTCGCGGCGGACCCACTCACCGAGGCGTATCTCTGCGGCCCGGGCCCCTTCGTGCGGACGGTGCGGGCGGCGGGGCTGTCGGATGAGTCCGTCAAGGACGAGCCGTTCTTCTCACCGGTGGCGGCCGCACTGACAGACCTGCCGCCGCCCTCGCCGGGGCCGTTCACCGTACGGTTCGCCATCAGCGGGATCGAGGCCCGCTGGACCCCGGAGGACGGCACCCTCCTGGACCTCGCCGAGACGGCCGGGCTCCGGCCGCCCGCCGCCTGCCGGGCCGGAGCGTGCGGCACCTGCCGCCAACCGGTGAAGGGCCGGACGGTACACCTCCTCACCCCCGCGGCCCCAGTCGGCACGGGCCACGCACTCCTGTGCTGCGCGGTCCCGACCTCGGACGTCACCCTGGACGCCTGAACCGGCCCCGGACTGCACGATCCTCCGCGCCGCCGTCGCAGCCCGGACCCGACCCCGACGACGGTCCGGGCCGGGCCACAGACACGCATCGGCGTTTCGGCCATCCGTGTCACAGGACGCCCTCCCACCCGGCAAGGGCCCGTGCATCCGGCACGCACCGATTCCCCTGCTGCCACGCGGTTTCCGGAGCGTCCGAAACACACGCGTTCGAAAACGCCACCTGGTCGTTGAGCTTCACGACGCGCCCGATCGACCTTCCAGGAGGCCAAGTTGACCTCGGCAGACGCACACCAACGACACAGAGCGGGGCGGTCCGCGGTCACGCGGAAGAACTGCCGTGTCCGAGCACGGGGGTACGCGAGGTGGACGGCATGAGTGAGTCCAGCGACGCGTCGGCCGAAAGCGTCCCCGGGCCGCGCACCACCCCGCCCCCGCTCGCGAAGCCGCCCGCCGGAGCACAGGACGGACCCGGGTCGCGGACCGCGCCCACGCCGGAGGCCGTTCCCGGTCCTGTCCCCGATCCCGAGATGCGATACGTCGACCTGACCGGCAGCCGTGAAGCCGCAGGGCGCTCGATCCGGATGCGCGACATGGCGCGCCGCCTGCCGCAGTTGGTACGCCGGTCACTGGCTCTCGCCTGGCGCGTCGACCGACGCGCGACCGTCGGGCTCCTGCTGTGCCAGGCCGCCGCGGGCGTGATGCAGGCCCTGGGCCTGGTCGCCATCAGCGGAACCCTGACCGCGCTGCTGACCGGCGGGGACGTCTACGACCGGCTCCTTCAGGCGTGGCCGTCCGTCGCCCTGCTGGCCGGCGCGTCCGGCGCGCGTGCGCTTCTCGGGATCACCGTCAGCTGGCTCTCCTCCCGGCTGGGCCCGCTGATGTCGCGCGAGGCCGAGCTGATGCTGCTCACCGGCTGCGCCGAGGTGGAGCTGCGCGCCTACGACGAACCGGACTTCAACCGCGACCGCGAGGCCGCCGACCGCGGCGCCCAGGTCACCGGGGACCTGATCGACGAGGGGCAGGACCTGATCGCCTCGGCGGCCTCCTTCCTGGCCGGAGCCCTCGTGCTGGCCGGAGTGAGCTGGGTGCTCCTGCCGCTTCTGGTGGCGGCGAGCCTGCCGCAGGCCCTGGCCCAGGTCAGCGCCGCACGGGTGCGCTACCTGGCGAATCTGCGCAGCAACGGCGACCAGCGGATGCTGTCGGTGCTGCGCTGGCACATCTACACCAAGGACGCCGCCGACCAGATCCGCGCCGGCACCATGGCCGGCTTCCTGTCCGGCCGCTACCGGCAGACGGTCTCCCGGATCAACCGCGAGGACCGGGCCGCGGCCGACACCGGCGCCCGAATGTCCCTGGTCGGTGCGCTCTGCGGGGGCCTGGGGTCGGCGGTCGTATGGGCCGCGGTCGTATGGCTGCTGGCCACCGGCCGTATCAGCGTCGGGCACGCCGGGACGGCGGTCTTCGCCCTTCAGACGGCCGGTCAGTCGGTCCGCGGACTGGTCTCCGTCGGGGCGCGGGCGGTGCGCACCGGGCTGTACATGGACGACTGGACCGGATTCCTGGACAAGGCCGGCGGATACCGCATGCGCCGCGGCGAACACCGGCCCGAGGCGCCGAAGACGATCGAGATCAAGTCGGTCTCCCACCGCTACGCCGGGAAGGACCGGGACGCGCTGTCCGACGTCTCCCTCACTCTGCGCCGGGGCGAGGTCACGGCTCTGGTCGGCTTCAACGGCTCGGGCAAGTCCACACTGTCCAAACTGGTCAGCGGCCTGTATCTGCCCACGGGCGGCCAGGTGCTGTGGGACGGCACACCTGTCGGCGACGCGGACCCGCAGGCGCTGTGGCGGCAAGTGGCCCTGGTGCCGCAGGACTACGCGCACTGGCCTTTGACGGTGCGCGAGAACATCACACTCGGACAGCCCTCACCGCGGGGCGACGCGGCGGTCCGCGAGGCATGCGAAGCGTCCGGAGCCGACGAAGTCGTCGACAGACTCGGCGCCGGTCTCGACACCCTTCTCGCCCGTGAATGGCTGAACGGGGAGGAGTTGAGCGGCGGCCAGTGGCAACGTGTCGCTCTCGGACGGGCGTTCTTCCGAAAGGCGGGACTGCTGGTCCTCGACGAGCCGACCGCGAACCTGGACCCCCGGGCCGAGTACCGGATCTTCCAGCGGCTACGGGACCTGGCACGCGACCGGGTGGTGCTGCTGGTGACCCACCGCATCACCAATGTCGCCGTGGCCGACCGGATCGTCGTCCTCGACGAGGGCAGGATCGTCCAGGAGGGCACCTATCAGGAACTGGCCCGACAACCGGGCCTGTTCAAGCAGTTGCTGTCCTACCAGATCGCCTCCGCGGAAACCTCGAACGGTGAACAGCGCGAGGCCCGCACATGAGCGGCCCGTTCGGCGCCGTGACGGCCACGCCGGGTGAGCGGCCGAGCGGCGAGGGGGCGGGGCCCCCGATGTCGCTCGACCGGTACGCCGAGACGGTCCTCAAGGCAACCGCCTGGGCGTGTCTCTATTTCACCGACGAGGACGACCGGCCGCTCCAGCTGCACTCCGTCTACTCTCCCGCCCACCCGTGGCAGCTCGTGGGCGGCACGATGGACCCGGGCGAGCGCCCCTGGCAGACGGCCGTTCGCGAGTGCCGGGAGGAAACCGGCATCACACCGACCGGACCGCCCCGCCTCCTGGCCATGGTGTACGGCCTGCCCGGCGGCGGCTGGCCCTACAGCACGATCGGCTGCGTCTTCGACGGTGGCCGGCTCACCGCGGCGCAGATCCGCGGCATCACCGTCGACCCGGAGGAACACGACGAGGCCCGCGTCCTGCCCCTGACCGAGTGGGAACCACTGATGCCGCCTCACGACTTCGCCCGCCTGAACGCGGTCGAGGAAGCCCGCCGCACCGGCGAGGCCGCGTACGTCGACACGTGGGAGTGGGGGAATGAGTGAACAGCGGGTCCGCGGCCCGAGCCATCACCGACGCCGGGCCCGTCACAGTGAGGCGCCCCCGCACATGATCAGCGTCTGGCCGGTGATCGAGCCGCCTTCCGTGCCCAGCAGGAACGCCGTGAGGCCCGCGACGTCCGAGGGGGCGACCAGGGTGCCGAGGGGAGGCGTCACCGGCGGGGTCGCGGACCGCCCGGGGTCACGGAGCATGGGGGTGTCGGTCGGGCCGGGGGCGACCACGTTGACCGTGATCCGGCGTGGGGCGAGTTCGGCGGCCCATGATCGGGCCAGCGCGGCGAGTGCGGCCTTGGTCGCCGCGTACTGGCTCTTGCCCGCCACGCCGGTCATCGTGCGGCTGCCGATCAGCACCACCCGGCCGCCGTCGGCGATCCGTCCGACCAGGGCGTCCAGCAGGACGGCCGCCGCCTGCACGTGCACGTTCCACATCAGGGCCCCGTCGTCCGCGGACAGTTGGCCCAGCCGTGCGGACCGCTGAAGTCCGGCGGCGTGCACGACCGCGTCGACCGGGCCGACCTCCGCCAGCAGCGCGGGAAGGCCCGCGGTGTCGGAGAGGTCGGCCGGGATCCAGCGCGGCGCGGCGCCCCCCGTCGGCCGGGTGCGGCAGAGCGCGGTGACCTGCCACCCCTCGTCGAGCAGTCGTGCGGTGATCGCTGCGCCGATCCCGGAGCTGGCGCCGGTGACGACGGCGTGGCGCGGCTCAGGCACCGGTGGCCCAGTCCGGCGCGACGCGCACGTACTTGATGGCCTGTCGCCAGTAGGTGTACGCGATGTGCAGCGTCCCGTCCGGGCCCTGGAGGATCGTCGGGTAGGAGAACTCCCGGTTGAGCCGGTCGCGGGAATTGTTGGTGAGGCAGTGTCCGTCACCGGTCTCCAGATCGCGGCGGACCGGCCAGGTCCGGCCCCCGTCGGCGGAGAGCGCGAGGGTGAGGGGCGCGCGGGGCGCTCCCCAGAACGCCGTCCGGACGCCGTCGTCGGCCGCGAACCGGGGTTGCGGCGCGGGGGGTTGGTCCGCCGGTCGGTCGCTCGCCAGCCCCTCGTCGTCGATCTCGTCGTACAGCGAGACGCGCCGCGCGGTGGCGTCGGCGGCGCTGCTGTGGTTGTGGACGAGGGCGAGCCGGCCATCGGCGAGCGGCACGTACTGCACCGAGGAGTTGTTGTTGGGCAGCTCACCGGGCTCCGGTTCGCTCCAGGTCTCGCCGTCGTCCTCGGACCGTGACACGTGGACGGCGTCGGCCCAGCGGCTTCGGTAGAGCGCGAGGAGGGTGCCGTCGGCCAGCGGGTGGATGTTCATGTGGACGCAGCCGGTGCTGCCCGGTACCGCCCGCTCCGTCCAGGTGCCGCCCTCGTCGTCGCTGATCATGACCGCGCTGGTGTCGTGGTCGCCGACCCAGGGGACGCCGGGTGTGGCCACGCAGTGGAAGACCGGCAGCAGCCAGCGCCCGCCCGGCAGTACGGTGACCGGCTGCCGGACGAAGACACCGCCGCGTTCGGTGGCCGGGAACAGGGTGCGTACGGGCCCCCACGTGCGGCCGGAGTCCTCGGAGATCCGCGTCCGGACCTCGGCGGTGTCCTGGTTGCCCGCCAGTTGAGCGGTGTAGAGGAGCCACAGCGCGCCGGAGGGGGTGACGAACAGCAGAGGGTTCTGCTCGGAACGCGTGGCGTCGTCCGAGAGCCGTACCGGCTCGCTCCAAGTGTCGTCGGGGGAGAGGCGGGAGAAGTACGCGGAGATGTCGGGGACGCCCTCCTGGGTGCCGGCGAACCAGACGCACCCCAGGTTACCGTCGGGGAGCAGTGCCAGATTGGCCGCGTGGTTCTGTACGGCGGGTGCGGGAAGGAACGCCTCGTGCCGGGCGGGATCGTCCGGGCGGGGGCGCACCACGCCGTCCGGCCGGGGCGGGGGCGGCGGGGAGACTGCGGGCTGGCGGCGGGTTTCCACGGGAGGTTCCTTGTCCTGAAGTGTGCGGGGCGGAACGGCGGTTCGAGGTCCGGACGCGGGCGCGGGCGTCCGGCGTATCGATGGCGGGGGGCCGAAAGGTCAGGGGGCGTCGGACGGGCGGCGGGCCGCGCCGAGATGGTCGCGGGCCACCTGCTCCAGGTGCGTCAGGTCGCTGGCCACCGAGGCGTACGTGAACCCCTCCGCGAGCCGGCGGGCCGCGGTGGCCCCGTCCGGGGTGTGGATGCCGACCGCGATGCCCGCGTCGTCGGCGGCCTCCCGGACTGCCCTGAGCGCGGCCTCGAACTCCCGGTCCACGGCCGGGTCGGTGGAGGTCGCCCCGCCCAGGGCGATCCGCAGGTCCGACGGGCCGATGTAGACCCCGTCGAGGCCGGGCACCGCACAGATCTCCTTGACGGCGGCCAGCCCCGCGACCGTCTCGATCATGGCCAGGACCACGGTCGCGTCGTGGGCCTCGGCGGGCGCGGGGCCGATGCGCAGCGCCGCCCGCATGGGCCCGTACGAGCGGCGCCCGGCCGGCGCGTACCGGCAGGAGGCGACCGCGGCGGCCGCCTCCTCGGGGGTGTCGACGAACGGGACGATCACCCCGGCGGCCCCCGCGTCCAGCGCCCGCCCGATCGGCACCGGGTCGTTGGCCTCGACCCGTACCAGGCCGACGGATACGCCCCCGGCGTCGATGGCGGTGAGGCCGTGCAGCAGGCCGCTGTAGCCGAGCAGTCCGTGCTGGCCGTCCAGGCACACGTAGTCGTAACCGAGTCGGGCGATCCGTTCGGTGGCCACCGGCGTGTCCAGGACCGACCAGTAGCCGATCAGCCGTTCGCGCGAGCGCAGGGCGGTGGCGAACCGGGCAGCGTTCATCAGGGCTCTCCTTGGTGGGGGGATCAGCGGTTGTAGGCGGGCATCGGGCCGCGCAGTGCGGCGCCGACCTTGCCGCAGGCGGCGCTCACGTCGTCGGGCAGCGGCCCGGCCCCGGCGGCTGCGACATTCGCCCGCAGATGGTCGAGGCGGGAGCCGCCGAGCAGCAGGGCGTGTACGTCGTCGCGGCCCAGCAGCCAGCGCAGCGAGAGATCGGTGAGCGGGATCCCGGCCCCGTCCGCGATCACGGCCAACTGCTCGACGGCGTCGAAGAGACGGGGATCCCAGTAGCGCTGCCGGTACATGGCGGCGAGTGCGGAGTCGCCGAAGCGGCCGTCGGCAGGAGTGTCGCCGAAGCGGTGGCGGCCGGTGAGCAGACCGCCCCCCAGCGGGTTGTAGACCATGGTGAACAGGCCGCTGGTGCGGGCGTATTCGAGGTACTCCTCCTCGACGCGGCGGGCCAGCAGGTTGTAGAGCTGTTGGGCGATCACGGGGCCGGGCGCGCCGATCCGTTCGGCGGTGTGGACGACCTCCGAGATCTGCCAGGCCGCGAAGTTGGAGACGCCGAGGGCGCCGATCTTGCCCTCGGCCTTGAGCTCGGCGACGGTCGCCAGGGTGTCGGCCAAGGGGACCGTGCGGTCCGGCTGGTGCAGATAGAACAGATCGACGTGGTCGGTGCGCAGCCGCCGCAGACTGCCCTCCAGGGCGAGGCGCATGCCGGTGGGGGAGAGGGGTGAGTGGTCCCCGGTGTCCGGGTGCGGCATGCCGGCCTTGGTGGCGAGCACCATCCGGGCCCGGCGGGCGGGGGTGAGGGCGTCGGCGAGGATGGTCTCGGTGACTCCGCCCGCGTACGCGTTGGCGGTGTCGACACCGGTGATTCCGGCGTCGAGTGCCGCGTCGAGCATGGTGAGGGCGTCGGCGGGGCCGACGGTGTCGCCGAAGGTCATGGTGCCGAGTACGAGCCGGGACAGCCGCACGGGGACACCGGGCAGGACGGTGCCTGCCGGGCCGGTGTCCGTCGGGCCGGTGTCCGTGGCCGGGGCGTCCGGCCGGGGAGTGTCCGTCGGTGGGGTGCTGGTCATATCGCTCATTCCACGGTCCGCGGGGTGGCCGCAGCGTCGGCGGAAGCCCGGATCCCGGTGTCGGTGTCGTTGCCTGTACGGGTGCTTGTAGCGGTGCCTGCACGGGTTCCCGTATCGCTGTCGTCGGTGGTGGCTCCGCCCGCGCAGGCGGTGACGACGTACCGCGGCTTACGCCCCCGCATGGCGGCCGGGTCGAGGGCGGCGCGGCGCAGCGCCCGGGTGTAGGGCTCGACGGGCGAGGCCAGGACGGCGCCGGTGGCACCGCGCTCCACGATGTGCCCGGAGCGCATCACGATCAGCTCCTCGCTGATCTCGCGGACCACGCCCAGGTTGTGCGAGATCACGATGAAGGTGAGCCCGGTGGTCGCCTGGAGGTCCCGGAGCAGCGCCAGGACCTGTGCCTGTACGGAGACGTCCAGCGCGGAGGTGGCCTCGTCGCAGACGAGCAGCTCGGGGTCGCTCGCCAGCGCGCGGGCGATGCCGATGCGCTGGCGCTGTCCGCCGGAGAACTCCGCCGGCCTGCGGTGCAGGGCCGAGCTGGGCAACCCCACCCGGTCGATGAGTTCGGCGGCACGCGCGGCGCGGGCGGTACGGGACCGCTCACCGGCCAGCCGCAGCGGCTCGGCGACGATGTCCTCGGCGCTCAGGTGCGGGTCGAGGGATCCGTACGGGTCCTGGAAGATCATCTGCACCCGGCGCCGGTGCGGGCGCAGTCGCCGCTCCGACAGGGCCCCCAGGTCGGTGCCCTCCAGCAGGATGCGGCCGGAGGTGGGGCGGACCAGCCGGACCAGGGCGTGGGCGAGGGTGGACTTGCCGCAGCCGGACTCGCCGACCACGGCCAGGGAGGTGCCGCGTTCGACGGTGAAGGAGATGTCGTCGACGGCCCGGAAGGTGCCGCCCGGGACGGGGTACTCGACGACGAGGTTCTCGACGCTGAGGAAGGGGGCGCTCGCCGCGAGGCCGCCCGCCGCGGGGCCGCCCGTCGCGCGGCTGTGCGCCGATGGCGTGCTCATGGACGGCGTGTTCGCCGATGTCGTGTTCATCGGACGGCCTCCTCGTCAACGGGAACCGCGGGAACAGCGGGAGCGGCCGGAACGGTGCTCGGGGTCTCGTCCCAGGCACCGAGCACGGGAACGGAGGCGAGCAGGTCGCGCGTGTACTGCTCGCGGGGCGCGTCGACCACCTGCTCGACGGTCCCGGATTCGATGAACCGGCCGTCGCGCATCACATGGATCCGGTCCGAGACCAGCCGGGCTACCCCCAGATCGTGGGTGATCATCAGGATGCCGATGCCGGTGCGTTCCTGAAGCTCCATCAGCAGATCCAGGATCCCGGCCTGCACGGTGACGTCGAGGGCGGAGGTCGGCTCGTCGGCGATGAGCAGGACGGGTTCGGCGGCCAGCGCGATGGCGATGAGGACGCGTTGCAGCATGCCGCCGGAGAGCTGGTGGGGATACGCCTTCCAGACGGCCGCCGGGTCGCTGATCCGGACGCGGGCCAGCAGCTCCAGGCCCTTGTCACGGGCCTGACCGCGGCTCAGGGAGGGGTGGCGCAGGGCGATGGCCTCGCCGAGCTGGCGGCCGACGCCGTGCACGGGGCTGAGCGCGGTCATCGGGTCCTGGGGGATCAGCGAGACCCGGCGCCCCCTGACCTTCGCCGCGGCACCGGGGTCGGCGACGACGTCCACCCCCGATATCCGGGCCGAGCCGGAGAGCACGGCGAGCCCTTCGGGCAGCAGCCGCAGGATGCCCATCGCGGTGGTGGACTTCCCGGATCCGGACTCGCCGATGATGGAGACGGTCTCGCCCGCGGCGATCCTGAAGCTGACACCGTCGACCGCGCGCACGACGCCGTACGCGGTGAGCAGCTCGATCTGGAGGTCCTCGACGTCCAGCAGTGGGCGGTCGGCGGCGGTACCGGCCTCGACGGTGACAGGGGTGTTCATGAGGTGACCTCTGCTGTTGGACGACGGGTGCGGATACGGTCGCGAAGGCCGTCGCCGATCAGGTTGACCCCGACGACGAGCAGGACGATGACCAGGCCGGGCAGGGTGACCAGCCACCACGAGGTGGTGATGTAGTCCTGGCCGTCGGAGATGATCCGTCCCCAGGTGGCGAAGGGACGCTGCGGCCCCGCGCCCAGATAGCTCAGCGCGCTCTCCAGGAGCACGGCCTGGGCGAGCAGCAGAAGCACGACCAGGCTCGCCTTCCCGATGATGTTCGGCACGATGTGCCGCAGCAGGATGCCGACCCTGGGCAGACCCAGCACACGCGCCGATGCGACGTACGGTTTCTCGCGTTCCACGAGCACCAGGGACCGGGTCAGCCTGGCCACCTCCGGCCACTGGGCGATCGCGATGACGGAGGTGATCACCGGTATCGAGGGTTCGAAGAGGGCCACCACCAGAAGCAGCATCATCAGCAGCGGCAGGGAGAGCTGGGCCTCCAGCAGCCGGGAGACGACGGAGTCCACCCAGCCGCCGAAGTACCCGGCGGCTGCTCCGGCGGCGAGTCCGATCACTCCGGAGACCAGGACGGCGAGTATCCCGATGGACAGGGAGACCTGTCCGCCGTGCAGCACCCGGGACAGCAGGTCGCGGCCGAGCTGATCGGTGCCGAAGAGGTGGCCGTCGGTCAGCGGGGCCAGCCTGCGCCGGCCCAGGTCCTGGTGGTCGGGGCCGGGGAGGGGAAGGACGGAGGCCAGTGCGATGGGCAGCACCACCAGCAGGGTGCAGACCGAACCGGCCCACAGCTTGAGCCGGGAGCCGCGCCGGCGGCGGGTGGCGGAGGAGCGGGCGAGCGCGGTGGCGGTGACGGCGCTGGGGCGCTCGGTGGCCGCGGCCGGGCCAGGGGGCTTCAGAGCGGTACTCATGGCTCAGGCCGCCTTTCCGAGGCGTACCCGCGGGTCGAGCAGCGGGTAGGCGAGGTCGATGAGGAGTTGTACGAGGACGGCGAGGGCGGCGGTGACCAGGACCGTGGCCTGGATCAGCGGGTAGTCGCGGGTCTCCAGGGCGCGGACCACCAGGGAGCCCACGCCGGGCCAGCCGAAGACGACTTCGACGACCACCACACCGTTGAGCATCCCCGCGAACCGGGTGCCGAGGGCGGTCAGCACCGGGATGGTGGAGTTGCCCATGGCGTACCGCCAGGTCAGGGCGCGTTCCGAGACGCCGCGCGAGCGGGCGACCGTGACGTACGGGGAGCCGAGCGCGGTCATCATCTCCCTGCGGACCAGGCGGGAGATCAGCGCCATCTGGAGAATGGCGACGGTGACGGTGGGCAGGACCAGGCCGCCCCAGGTGGTGAAGCCGGAGGCGGGCAGTACGGGGAAGAGCACCGCGAAGACGGTGAGCAGCATGACGCCGCTCCAGAAGTCCGGCATGGACTGCCCGGCGATGGTGACGACGTTGGCGCCCAGTTCGCGGGCGGTGTCGGCGCGGCGGGCCATCCACACCCCGAGGGGCACGGCGACGGCGGTGGTGAGCAGGATCGCGGAGGCCGCGAGGGTGATGGTGTAGGGGAGCCGGTCCAGGACCACGTCCAGGGCGGGGGACCGGAAGGAGTAGCTGGTGCCGAGGTTGCCGGTGACCAGGTCGCGGAGGAAGACGCCGTACTGGGTGAGCACCGGCTTGTCGAGGCCGAACTGCTCGCGGATGCGGGCGAGGTCCTCGGTGGTGGCGGTGGGGCCGGCGTACGCGGAGGCCGGGTCGCCGGGGGCCAGGCGGACCAGGACGAACACGGTGGTGACGGTCATGAAGACGGTCAGCAGGCTCTGTCCGAGGCGCCGTGCCAGATAGCGGGGCATCGCTCAGCCCTCCAGGCGCACGGTGGCGAGGTCGTAGGAGTTGACGGACTGAAGTCCCAGATCCTGGACGCGGCCGCGCCGGGCGGTGACCACATCGGGCACGAAGGCCCACAGGGCGGGCCACAGTGCCCAGATCTCCCGCTGCACGGTGGCCAGTTGGGCCAGGCGGCGGGCGGTGTCGGTCTGTGCCGAGGCGTTGGTGAGCCCGTCGGCGATCCGGGGGACGACGAAGCCCTGGTAGGTGTCGCGGGTCTTCTCCTTCGCCGCGGTGCCGCCGAACATGCCCTGGAGGGTGGTGATGGCCTGGCCGGTGGGGCCGGGGTAGCCGTTGCCGAGGATGTCCCAGTCGCCGCGGCGCCCCTGGCGCCACTGCAGGATGTCCCCGCCGGGTTCGAACTGCTGGAGGGTGGTGGCGACGCCGACCTCGCGCAGCATCTCCAGGACGGCCTCCATCACCGAGGTGTCGGCGGCGAATTCGCCTGTCTCCCAGATGATCTTCACCTTGAGGCCCCGGACTCCCAGCGACTCCAGCATCTTCCGCGACTTGCCCGGGTCGTAGGTGTACGAGCCGGTGCGTACCGCGCCCTCCAGAGCGAGTGGCACCACACCGCGCGCCCCCTCGGCGGAACCGGTGAGCACATCGCGCACCAGTGCCTGCCCGTCCACGGCCAGGCTCAGCGCCTGCCGGACGCGGGGGTCGGCCAGGGGTTCACCCTTCTTCTTGCGGAAGTTGAAGAAGAGCTGGTTGATCCGGGTGCCGGCGACCCGGTCGATACGCACTCCGGGCAGTCCGTCGAGCTGGTCGGCGGAGTCGGGGGTGAGGGAGTCGACGACGTCCAGTTCCCCGGCGCGTATCGCCATCACCCGGCTGGACTCCTCGGGCACGAACCGCACCCGCACGTTGTCGATGAGCGGACGGGGGCCCCAGTACGCGGTGTTGCGGGCCAGGGTGTACTCGCCGGTGCCGCCGTTGGCGGACGTCACGATGTACGGGCCGGAGCCGATGCCGCCGGACAGTTCCTCGGGGCGGTTGGCCTTGGCCGGGGTGATGAGGATGTTGGCCATGAGGTAGTCGAGTACCGGCAGCGGACGTTCGGTGCGCAGGTGGAAGGTCCTGGAGTCCACCGGCTCGACTGTCGGCAGCTCGGGGAAGAGCCCGGTGATGAAGGAGCCGTTCACCTCGCCGTACATCTTCAGGGCGGTGGACACATCGGCGACCGTGACGGGGCTGCCGTCGGAGTAGCGCACCCCCGAGCGCAACCGGACCGTCCAGCGGGTGGGTGCGGTGAGTTCGAAACGGTCGGCGAGAACCAGCTGGAGCTTCAGTCCCTCGCCGACCCGTGTGAGCGACTGGCGGACGCCGCGCTGCACGGTGAGGGCCGCGTCGAACTGGTTGAGCTTGTTGTCCAGGCTGACCAGGGAGCGGTTGAACCCCAGACTGATCGTGCCCGGTCCGGGAGTCCCGGTCGGCCCGGCGCACGCCGATCCAAGACCGAGCGTGAGGCCGGCACCGGCCCCGGCGCCGATACGCAGCAGGGTGCGTCGGCTCAGGGGAGCACCGGTATCGAAACGGGTCATCGTTGACCTCTTGACATTTACGGGGGTTGCGTCTATCTGACCCCGGTTGGTAATCCACCGGCGGCGGGTGCCAGGTGTTTCGTGTCGGTCACCGTGGCATGGCGTGCGCGATATGCGCAAGGTCTCTCGCGCAAATCGCGCAACGTGTGTCAGTATCGAGAGCACCCCGCCCGGCGGGATGCGGGGCCGTCCAACTCGGTCACCGCCTGTGTCACTTCCGTCTCCACCAGCAGTTGCTTCCTATGCGAGGAGGGCTCGTGCCGCTCGGACCCGGTCAGCGCGTACTCGCCGTCGCCGACGATCTGTCGGGCGCCGCAGAGACCGCCGCCGCACTGCTTTCGCGCACAACACGCACCCGAGTGCTGCTCGATCCGCGCACAGCCACGCCCGCGCCCGCCGGGACCACCACCGTCTTCGACCTGGACTCGCGACAGCTCTCCGCCACCGGCGCCGCCGCCCGGATCACCGCCGTCATGACCGGGCTCGCCCCCGGCACCCTCGTCCTGAAGAAGGTCGACTCCCTGCTGCGCGGGAACCTCGCCGCCGAGATCGCCGCCCTCGCGGCCACCGGCCGGGGCGTCCTCCTCGCCCCCGCACTGCCCACCGCCCACCGCACCGTCCGCGACGGCGTCCTGCACACCGACGGCGTCCCCCTGCACACCGGGAACGCCTGGCGCGCCGAGACCGCCCCGCCGCCACGCTCGATCGCCGAGGCACTTCGCGTCCCCGTCGCGCTGCTGGGCCTCACCGCCGTACGGGGCCCCGCCCACCTCCTGCGCACCGCCCTGCGCGAAGCGCTCGCCACCGGACTGCCCGTCGTCGCCGACGCGGAGACGGACGCAGACCTCGACACGCTGCTCGCCGCCGCCCTGGACGTCGACCCCCGCGTCGCGCTGGCCGGCTCCGGCGGGCTCGCCCTCGCCCTCGGCCGGTCCCTCGGCGGCGGGCCGCCCGCGCCACTGCCCCCGCCCGGTCCCGCCGCCCGCCCGCTGCTCGTCGTCGTCGGCACCGCCGAACCCCTCGCCGCCGAACAGGTACGGCGTCTGGTCACCGACGGAGCGGCGCTGTACTCCCTTGACCCGGGCGCGACGTACCCCGGCGACCCCTTGCCCCCACTCAGCCCCGGCACCACCGTCCTCACCCTGCGCCGGAACGGCCCGCCCGACCCTGCGGCCGCCCGCGCGATCTCCCGGAACCTCGCCCGTACCGCGGCCACCCTGCTCGACTCCGCCCCCGGCCCGGCCGACCTGGTGCTCACCGGCGGCGAGACCGCCCGCCGGGTGCTCGATGCCCTCGCCGTCCGCGAACTGCGGCCATGGGGACAGGTCCACCACGGGGCGGTACTCGCCACCACCCCCGACGGCCGGACCGTCGTCACCCGGCCGGGCAGCTTCGGCGACGCCGACTCGCTACGCCTCATCGCCCGCGCCCTGCGCGCTCCAACTGGCGGCTCGCCGACCGCCCCCACTCCGGCCGTCCGCACGCCGACCGCCCGAACTCCCGCCGCCCGCAAGGCGGTCCACCCACCTCCCGCCCCCGGCCATCCGGCCCCGAAACCCCCACGCACCTCTCACGACCACGCGAAAGGCCCGTTCATGAACGCCACCCCCGCCGCTCCCGCCGGCACCGCACCGACCGCCGCCGAGAAGATCGACGCGCTGCCGGTCATCGCCGTCACCATGGGCGACGGCGCCGGGATCGGCCCGGAAGTGATCGTCCCCGCGCTGTTGGACCCCGGCACCCTCAGCCGTATCCGGCCCGTCGTCGTCGGCGACGCCGAGCGGCTGCGCCGGGCCGCCGAACTGGTGGGACTCGCGGGCCGGGTGGAGATCGTCACCGTCGAAGGGCCCGGGGACGCCGAGTTCACCCCCGGCCGGATCAACGTCATCGACCTCGGGCTGCTCCCCGCCGACCTGCCCTGGGGCACGCTCTCCGCGATCGCGGGGGACGCCGCCTACCAGTACGTACGGGTCGCCGCCGAACTCGCCCTCTCCGGGGCCGTCCAGGGCATCTGCACCGCCCCCCTCAACAAGGAGGCCCTGCATGCCGGCGGCCACCTCTACCCCGGCCACACCGAACTCCTCGCACACCTCACCGGTGTCGAAGAGGTCTCCATGATGCTCTCCACCGACACCGTCAAGGTCATCCACGTCACCACGCACATCGGCCTGATCGACGCGGTCAAGCGCATCGAACCCGGCCTGGTGGAGCGCACCGTCCGGCGCGGCCACGACGCGCTGGTGCGGGCCGGGGTCGAGCACCCGGTGATCGGGGTCTGCGGAATCAATCCGCACGCCGGGGAGAACGGGCTGTTCGGCTACGGCGAGGAGGAGGAGAAGATCGTCCCCGCACTGGAGATCCTGCGCGCGGACGGAATCGACGCCCGGGGGCCGCTGCCCGCCGACACCGCGTTCTTCCTCGCCGGACGCGGCGACTACGACCTGATCGTCGCCATGTACCACGACCAGGGCCACGGCCCGGTGAAGATCCTCGGGCTGGAGGCGGGCGTCAACCTCACCGTCGGCCTGCCGGTGATCCGCACCTCCGTGGACCACGGCACCGCCTTCGACATCGCGGGGACCGGCACAGCCGATCCCGGTAGCATGATCGAGGCACTTCGGCAGGCTGCCGCGCTGGCCCCCAGCCCCACCGGCTGACGCCTCCGGCCCACCGCCACCGCCACCGACGCGGGCGTCACGCTGCCGACTCGGACAACCACAGGACGGGAGCACAACCACCGTGAGTGTCACGGGTTCACGCCGCCGCGATCAGATCGTCCACCTCGCCACCACGACCGGACTGGCCAGCGTCGAGGAACTCTCGCGCACCTTCGAGGTGACCGCGTCCACCATCCGCCGTGACCTGGCCCGGCTGCACATGGAGGGCCGGCTGGCGCGCACCTACGGCGGAGCGATGGCCCTGACCGCACACCCCGAGGCGAGCCTGCGCCAGCGCACGGGCGAGGCGTTCGACGCCAAACGGGCCATCGCACGCTGGGCCGCGGCCCGGATCGTCCCCGGCGAGAGCGTCTTCCTGGACGCCGGCACCACCGTGGGCGCCCTCGCCCACGAACTGCGCGGCCACAAACCGCTCACGGTCACCACCAGCGGCCTGACCGCACTTCAGGAACTCGGCGACGTCGACACCCTCGAAGTCCAGTGCCTCGGCGGTACCCTGCGTCCGCTCAGCCAGAGCTTCATCGGTCCGCTCGCCGAGGCCGCCCTGGAGCAGATGACGTTCGACCGGGCGTTCCTCGGGACGGACGGGGTGACCGCCGAACACGGCCTCTGCGAGGCCGACCACCGCCAGACACGGCTCAAGCAGCTCGTCGCCCGCCGCTCCCAGCGGGTGTACGTCCTCGCCCACGCCGCGAAACTCGACCGCCGCCCCTTCCACGCCTGGACCCGGCTCGCCCCGCCGTGGACCCTGGTCACGGACACCGACGCGGACCCGGAGACCGTCAAGGCCCTGCGTGGCCAGGGCATCACGGTCACCCTGGTCGGGCTCGGCCAGGGCGACGGGCCCGGATAGCCGGCGACCCCAACCCCGTTGCTTCTGTCAGGGACAGCAGCGTGGCGGCATGTGACGTCCGCCCGTCCTCGAAGGGGCCCACCGCCCACATAGGGTGAAGGCGTGGCGAGTACCAGGAAGACTCAGGCGGCGGACACCGGCGTCGAGCCCCGCAGACAGGAACTGCAAGCGCTGGCGGTCCGGCTGCGGAGAATGAACGGTGAGATCAACCGCATCGCACACGCTTTCACCGCGGATCAGGGGCTCCACGCCACCGACGTCCAGGCGCTGGCCGCGATCCTGGATTCCGAGACGCCGCTCACGCCGGGCCGCCTGCGCGTGCACCTCGGCCTGACGTCCGGAGCGGTCACCGCGTGCCTCGACCGGCTGGAGAAGGCCGGTCATATCCGCAGGGCCCGCGAGAGTACCGACCGGCGTGTGGTGCACCTGCACTACCTTCCGGAAGCCCGGTCGGTCGCCCGTACCCACTTCATGCCGCTCGCCGAGGCGGCCGCCCACGCCCAGGAGCAGTTCAGCAGCGACGAACTCGCGACAGTTCTGCGCTTCTTGGACGTACTGAACGACGAACTGGGTCAGCTTCGCCAAGAGCCCTGAACGCCGCCGCCCTCGCACCGCGGGCCGGCCTCGACGACCCGCACGCGAAAAGTATCTTGATGATTGAGATAGTCTGCGATCAAGGTACTGCTCGATCCTCGCATCCGGGAGCACAATGTCCAGGTCCACACGGCTCGCGCGATGGCTCGTGCCCGTAGTACTGCTCGTCGCCTGGCTCGGAATCGGCGGGACCCTCGGTCCCTACGCCGGCAAGCTCGGCGAGGTCGCGACCAACGACCAGGCCGCTTTCCTGCCACAGAACGCCGAGTCCACGAAGGTCATCGACGCGCAGCGGGCCTTTCGCCAGGACGAGACCCTCCCGGCCATCGTCGTCTGGACAACCGCGGACGGCGGCGAAGTGACCGCCCGGCAGCGCGAATCCGCGACCCGCGCCCTGGCCTCGCTCGAAGACCTGAGCGGAACGGTGGGCCCCGCGTCCGCGGCCGTCCCGTCGAAGGACGGACAGGCTCTCCAGGGAGTCGCCCAACTGCGCCCCGACCTCGACGACCAACTTCCCACCGTGCTGCGGAAGATCGGCGAGGCGGCAGAACAAGTGCCCGGCACGACCGTACGGATCGCCGGTCCGGCGGCCAACCAGGCGGACCTGTCGGACGCGTTCGCGGGAATCGACGGCCTGCTTCTCGGCGTCGCCCTCGCGACGGTGCTGATCATCCTGCTCCTGGTCTACCGAAGCGTCATCCTGCCGCTCGTCATCATCATCGGTGCCGTCCTCGCGCTCGGCCTCGCGTGCGGCGTGGTGTACGCCCTGGCGGAGCGGGACATCGCGCGGGTCGACGGGCAGGTACAGGGGATCCTGTCGATCCTGGTGATCGGTGCCGCGACGGACTACGCGCTTCTGCTCACAGCCCGCTTCCGGGAAGAACTGGAGCGTCGGCAGGACCGCGTGACCGCCATGCGGGCGGCGCTGCGGGAGTCGGCGGGGACGATCGTGGCAAGCGCCGCCACCGTCGCCCTGGGCCTGATCGCACTGCTGCTCAGCGACCTCACCAACAACCGCGCACTGGGGCCGGTCGGCGCCATCGGCATCGTGTGCGCCGTCCTCAGTTCGCTCACGTTTCTCCCCGCGGTGCTCGTACTGCTCGGCCGTGGCGCCTACTGGCCCGCTCGCCCGAAGCCGGCCGGTGACGTTGAGAAGAACAGCGGCGGTCGCGGCGTGTGGCCCCGGGTCGCGGCACTGGTGGATCGCGCCCCCCGCAAGGTCTGGGCCATCACACTCACCGGGCTGATCGCGTGTGCGGCCTTCGCGCCCACCCTCGACTCGAAGGGCGTCCCGCTCGACGAACTCTTCGTCAACGACGCACCGTCCGTCGCCGCGCAAGCGGCGTTGAGCGAGCACTTCCCCGGCGGTTCGGGCAACCCGGCCGTCGTCATCGCCGACGCCGACAAGGTCGACCAGGTCACTTCGGCGGCCGGCGGGACCGACGGCGTGGTGACCGCCCTGCCCGTGACCGAATCCGGGCAACCGGGCGTCGGAGCACCGCGGACAGCCGACGGCAAGGTCCGGATCAACGCGACACTCGAAGCCCCGGCGGACAGCGACGCCGCCAAGGAGACCGTCGCCCGGCTCCGCGAGGCCGTACACGCGGTCCCCGGTGCCGATGCCCTGGTCGGGGGCTACACCGCCCAGCAGTACGACACCCAGCGAACGTCCGAGAGCGACCGCATGCTGATCGTGCCCGTAGTGCTGGCCATCATCCTGGTCATTCTCATGGGGCTGCTCCGCTCTCTGCTGATGCCGGTGCTCCTGGTGGCGACCGTGGCACTGAACTTCCTGGCGACGCTCGGCATCTCCGCGCTCGTCTTCCAGGGCGTCCTCGGCTTCTCCGGCACCGACGCCTCGGTGCCGCTCTACGGATTCGTCTTCCTCGTGGCGCTCGGCGTGGACTACAACATCTTCCTGATGTCGCGCGTCCGGGAGGAGTCGCTGAAGCACGGCACCCGCGAAGGGGTCCTGCGCGGCCTCACGGCGACCGGCGGCGTCATCACCTCCGCCGGCGTCGTCCTCGCCGCAACCTTCGCCGCCCTCGGCGTCATCCCGCTGGCCTTCCTGGTCCAGATCGCCTTCATCGTCGCCGTCGGCGTACTCCTGGACACCCTCGTCGTCAGATCCCTGCTGGTGCCCGCGCTCGTCCTGGACATCGGCCCGACGGCCTGGTGGCCCGGAGCCCTGAGCCGAAAGGTTGGGTACGACGGGCCGGGTACGAGGACGGCGGACCGCGCAGGGAGCGCGGTCCGCCGGTGATGCGTCACTCCACGGTGCTCCGGGGGCTCAGCCGGCCGTCACCCCCGAAGCGCCGGTCGTGAGAGGTGCTAGATGATCGTGGCGCCGTAGACGCTCAGGGCCTCCGTGACGGGCTGGTAGAACGTGGTGCCACCCACACTGCAGTTGCCGCTGCCGCCGGACGTGAGGCCCAGCGCGGTGCTGCCGGAGAAGAGCGCGCCGCCGCTGTCGCCGGGCTCGGCGCAGACGTTGGTCTGGATCATGCCGTACACGATGCCGCTGGAACCGTAGTTGACCGTGGCGTTGAGGCCGGTGACCGAACCGCCGCGCAGCCCGGTGGTGCTGCCGCTGCGCTGCACGGACTGGCCCACGGACGCGTTGCCCGCCGACGTGATGTCCCGGTACGTTCCGTTGTACAGGTAGACGCGACCGTCGGCCGCCGCCGCGTTGGAGTGGCGGATGATGCCGTAGTCGTTGGTCGGGAAGCTGGTGCCGGTGCGCGTGCCGATGGACCAGCTGCTGCTGATGTTGGTGCAGTGACCGGCCGTCAGCGCGTGCGCCACACCGCCGACTCTCACGTTGAAGCCGAGCGAACAGCGGCTGCCGCCGGTGGTGATGGCCTCACCGCCGGCGATCAGCGGGGTGAACTTGCCGTTGGTGCGCTTGACCGTCAGGTCGGCCTTGGAGTCCGCCAGCGCACCCTTGACCTCGGCCAGTTCGGCCTTCGACACGGTGCTGTCGATGGTCACGACGATCTTGCCGGTCTTCGCGTCGGTGTACCAGGCGGTGCCGGCCACGTCCGCTTCGAGAACGGCGGAGCTGGCCGCGGCGAGCTGCGAGGTGGTCGCCTTGGCCTCGGGGGCCGGGGCGGCGACGGCCGAGGGGGCCGCGAGCGCGACGGCGGTCACCAGACCGGACGTCACGGCGAGGAGTCGCGCCCGTCGGGACGTGCCTGCGAGGGGGGAGAAGCGCTTGAAGATCACGAGATCCTCCGTAGGTATGGGGGATGGACAGCCCATCGGGTGGGGTTGGGCAGTCGGTGCGTGCAGGTCCCTGACCAGTGGTCACTGAGCGTGGACCTGTCAAGTTGCGCGGTTGGAATCGTTGACGGCAACGGCTCCGGATGCAAGGACGACTTCCGGACCGCAGGCGGAGAATCGCTCTGAGCGTGGATGGCCGCTTCCGGCCCCGAACCGGAGCGCGCGCCCGCGTTTCGTGGGGCGTCGCGGGAGTGTGCTGCAAAGCGTGTGCGGGCTGCCGGACTTGTGCGTTCCGCTCCGGGAAGCCCCCTTGGTGGCGGCAGGTTTGAGCCTGTTTGCAGTATCTTTACAGAAGGGTTGCGACCGGTCACATTGCGAACACACGTGGTTCGCCGGTCGGTAGGTCACCTGGTACGGCTGGGGCGCGTTGCGCCTGGTGGGGTCTCTGTGTCGAGCGATACGGCATCCGCGGCTGAGCCGTATGTATGGCCTTCGAGTGAATTGCCTGCGTATTCAAGATGGCCGAATCTTTGCCTCCGCCCCCGGGCCGCCATCACTCCAAGCCTCGGATACGTCCGGCGGAGCGCTCTTGCGAAGGGCTCTGGGGGTGTGCTGCGGACACTCGGGAGCGGGCCAACGCCCGCCGCGGCCAAGGGGCGAACGCAGTCGTGAGCCACGATCCGCCGGGCAGACCGGAAAAGCCCCCTCGCGGCCCGTGCGGCGCTTTCTGCTCAAATAGCCCTGGATCAAGCCCTGGTGATATTCCTGCCCGGCATCGGCTCCGCGAGTGCTGTCCTCCACTCGGGCGCGCCGAAGGTGTCCGCGAAGTACTGCGTCTCGTGCACCACATGGCCGTCGGCGAATTCCATGATGCTCACCGAGTGGGTGGGCACGTCGTCGTACGTGATGACGCACTCGCTCACCCACAGATCCCCGCCGCCGACGATCCGGTGGACGGCGAAGTGTCGATTGGCGGGGTGCCCGCCACGTTGCGCCGAGATTGTCGCGCGGCCCCGGAACCGTTCGGCCGACTGGGGATAGTCGAGGATCGCGTCCGCCGCGTAGATGGCGTGCTCGGCTTCGGCGTCCCCGCGTTCCGACGCGCGCCAGTGCTCCTCGATCGCGGCCCTGGTCCGGATGTCGGGATCCATCGTGCATGACCCTTCTGTAGGTGTCCGCGGTGATTCGCGGCAGGGATAGTAGCCGAGCGGCCGTCCGTATGCGTCCGGCCGTACGCGTGTTTACGCTGGAATGAGTCGTTTGCCTCAGACCTCTCGCGAGGAGGCGTGTGATGGCGAAGGTGCTTTTCATAGTGAGCGGAGCGACGTACTGGGTGCTCAAGGACGGCACCAGGTACGCGACGGGATACTGGGCCGAGGAGTTCGCGAACCCGTACAAGGCGATCACGGACGCCGGCCACGAGGTCGTGGTCGCGACACCGGGCGGCGTGACCCCGAATGTCGACATGATGAGTCTGCGACCGGCGATGGCGGGTGGCGAACAGGGAGCCCTCGAACTGGAGGGCATCATCCGCGACGCCGAGGTGATGCGGCGGCCACTCAAGCTGTCGGACGTCCGTCTAGAAGACTACGACGCGGTCTATCTGCCGGGCGGCCACGGCCCGATGGCGGACCTGGCGTTCGACGCCGACGCCGGCCGGTTGCTGACGGCGCAACTCGCCTCGGGCAGGCCCCTGGCGATCGTGTGTCACGCCCCCGCCGCGATGCTGGCCACCAGAATTCACGGAGAGTCGCCCTTCAAGGGCTGCAAGGTCACGGGCTTCACCAATGAGGAGGAGGAAGGTGTGGGCCTCGCCCCCAGGGCGACATGGCTGCTGGAGGACGATCTGAAGGACAAGGTCGGCGTCGAGTACAGCCGCGGTGAGACCTGGAAGCCCTACATGGTCGAGGACCGCAATCTCATAACCGGGCAGAACCCCGCGTCCGCCGCGGTTCTGGCGGAGCGGCTGCTGCAGATCCTCGGGTAACCCGCCCGCGCGGAAGCCCCCGTGGGGTCCGGCCGCGGCCTCAGAAGAAGAGAAGGCTGATGGGCTGAAGCAGGATGATGGCCACGACGGATGCCAGTGACACGCCCACGGTGCAGGTCTTCAGTGTGCCGCGCGTGGTCTGCCCCAGGAGGGACTGGAGCAGCCAGAACGTGTTGCTGGTGACGTGCACCGCGAACAGTGAGCCCGTGCCCGCGGCGAGGGCGAGCAGAACCGGGTCGATGCCGAGGCTCGGGGCCACGGGCGCGAGGATCCCGGCGGCCGTGATGGCCGAGATGGTCACCGAGCCGATCGCGATGTGGAGCACTGCCGCGATGAGCCAGACCAGCAGCAGCGGCGCGAACGAGTCGGCGTTGAAGTAGTCGCGCAGGATGTCGCCCAGGCCACCGGCCGTCACGACCGCCGCGAGGGACCCGCCCACCGCGGTGAGGATGAGTATCTGCCCGCTCTCCTTGAAGCCGCGGGCGATCGCTGTCTCGACGCGTGCCTGACCGATGCGGAACCGGCCCACGACGCAGGTTCCGATGAGTCCGACGAGCAGGGCGACCACGGGGTCCGAGACGAAGCCCAGGACGGAGTTGTTCCACTTCCCGGCATCCGCGATGGCTCCGGTGGCGATCATGGCAAGGGCCAGGATGAGGGGGGCGAAGCTCAGCAGGAGGCGGGGCCGGTCCGCCATCTTGTCCTGCTCGGGGCCGGGATCTTCGACGGCGGGCGACGCTTCGGCGGCAGGATCTTCGGCGGGGGTCTCGTCGACGGCGCTGTTCCAGAAGCCCTTGTGGAACAGGAAGGTCATGATCGACACGGAGATGAGAATCGTCGGGACGATCAGAATCAGGCCCCAGAGCAGCATGGTGCCGAGCGGCACGTCCAGGAGCGCGGCGAGAGCCAGCGTGCCGACGCCGGGCACCATGAGGACGATGCCGCACTCGAGCCCGATGGCCAGGGCGGCGGCCATCCGGGGCGTCCCCATCGGGCCGATCCGGCGCGAGGCGGAGCGGGCCAGTGGAGCGGAGATCACCAGCAGTGCGTCCAGGTAGATGGACTGCAACAGGGTGCCGATCGTCAGGGCCATCGAGTAGGGCAGACGCTTGGGGCCGAACAGCCGCTGGTCATCGCGGCGGGAGAGGAAGCCTCCCGGCACCTCGGCTACCGCCCCGGAAGCCGCATGGCCCCCGCCCGCGGGGACCACTGATCACCGAGCCGACGTCTCCACCGCGCTCATGCCTGGCGGGAAGCCCCCGTGCGCGGGTCCCGGTGGTGTACTGCCGGACGGGGCCGCCCAGTTCAGCACACCTTGGACCACAACCGGGTCACACCGTGTCCCGCTGCAATCCGGCGTCGTGGGCGATGAGCGCGGCCTGCACCCGGTTGTCGCACCCGAGTTTGGTCAGGATCCTGCTGACATAGGTCTTCACGGTGGCTTCGCTCATGTGCAGCCGCCTCCCCGCGTCGGCGTTGGACAGGCCCTCACCGAGGAGGGCGAGTACGTCGAGCTCCCGCGCGGTCAGCGCGCCGAGGCGCTGTCTGGCCTCCTCCGCGCGGGCGGTGGCCCCCGGGGAGGAGAGGGAGTCCACGACGTGCCGCGTCGCCGTCGGTGACAGGTACGCGTTCCCGGCCGCCGCCGCCCGCACCGCGTGGATCAGCTCGTCGGGCGCGGTGTCCTTGAGGAGGAAGCCCGCACCGCCGTGGCCGAGCGCACGCAGTACGTTCTCGCGCTCGCCGAACGTGGTCAGGATCAGCACCCGTACGTGCGGCACGGCCCGGCGCAGCTCGGCCAGGGCCGTCAGCCCGTCCATCACCGGCATCTGGATGTCCAGCAGGGCCACGTCAACGGCGGTGCCACGGGCGGTTTCCACCGCCTCACGGCCGTTGCCCGCTTCCGCGACCACCTCGATGTCGTCGGCCGAGGTGAGGATCATCCTGATGCCGGCCCGGATGAGCGGCTCGTCATCGGCGACGAGGACCCGGATCACGCGGCCTCCTGCGCGGTGTCGGTGAAGCGGATGGCATGGCCTCGCCATCATGCCCTAGTCCGGTGGAGTGCGTCGCACAGACGTCGCGTGCGGGCCGGGGCCGGGTCACTTCCCGGACTCGTGGGTCAGATCTCGTCCTTGAAGGTCTGCTTCGCGACCAGCTTTCCGTCGCCGAAGCAGAACCGGAAGACGGTCGAGGTGTCGTCGGGGTCGTCGGACGCGAAGTGGCGGCAGGTGGTGCCCTCGGGGCGCTGCGGGCCCTTGTCCTTCAGATCCGAGGTCAGGAACGAGTCCTCCTTGGGCAGCTTGTCCTGCACGTCGGCCTCGGGATCGCCGACCTCCGCCGACTCGTACACGCTCGGCGCGATCGTGGCCTTGTTCATCTCGTCCATCAGCGCGCTCACCCCCCAGACCCCCAGGGCGACGGTCCCCAGGACGAGGACGACGGCGGTGACGGCGCAGCCGATGGCCAGGTTCTTCTTGCTGCTCATGATGGCGGCGAACTCCCCTTGCGTATTACTCAGGTTGATGTCCGCTCCACTGTTGCCCGCCGCTTCCGTCCCTGGCTGTCCCACAAAGTCGTCGGCCGGGCCGACGGAGGTCGCGTCGTCCGGGCGGGTCGGCCCGCCGTCGCCGGCGCCGTAGGGCAGCATGCCCGCGACGCGGAAGCCGCCGTCCTGGGTGCGCCCGGTGTGCACCATGCCGCCGACGAGCCGCGCCCGCTCCTTCAGGCCGGTCAGTCCCTGGCCGCCGCTGATCGCGGTCGGAACGTCCGGCGCCCCGGCCGGCGCCGGTCCGTTGGCGACCTCCACGACCAGGCTGTCCGACTCGTAGCGCAGGGCGAGGGTGATCGGGGCGCCCGGGGCGTGCTTGTGGGCGTTGGTCAGACCCTCCTGCGCTATGCGGAATGCCGCGTGGTCGGCGGCGGGCGCCAGCGGCCGGACAGTGCCGGAGCGCCGCACTTCGACGGTCGTGCCCGCGGCCCTGGACGACGCGACCAGGCCGTCAATGGAGGCCACCGCCCGGAAGATCGGACGCCCACCGCCCGCGTCGCCGGCCGGGGCCGACGAGTGCCCCGCCCCCTGCACGGCATGATCGGTACGTTCGTCGGGCCGCTTCCGGTCGTCCCGGTCCTCATGGAGGATGCCAACGGCCTCGCGCAGCTCCCTCATCGCGGCCACCGAGGCGTCCCGCAGGACCTGGACCCCTTCCCGCTGGCGATCGGTCAGGTCCGGATCGACCTGTAGGGCGCCCGCGTGCACGGAGATCAGGACGAGCTGGTGGCCGAGGCTGTCGTGCATGTCCTGGGCGATGCGGCCTCGCTCCAGCAGGCGCGCCTGCTGTGCCACCATCGCCTGCTCGCGCATGAGCTGGACGTTGTTGCGCCGCTGCGCCTCCAGCAGCGACCGGCGCTGCGACCGGTAACGGGACACCAACCCGGGCACGATCGCCAGCACGAAGAACACCGCCGTGCTCAGCACACCCGTGACAGGCAGCGACAGGCCGGAGCCCGCGCTGATCTCGTCGTAGGTGGACAGCGCGGTATGCAGCACGAGCGCGGCGGCGTAGGCGGCAACCATCCGTACGGGCTTGATGATGCGGCTTCCCGCGGACCAGCTCGCGTAGATCAGCAGCGGCACCGCGGAAGGCAGCACCGCTGCCGCGCAGGCCGAGAGGACCAGCACCGTCGCCGGCAGCGCACGTCTGCTCAGCGACAGCACGGCGACGCCCGCGACGACAGCCAGGGTGCGCACACCGAACCCGGCCAACGGGGCGTCGAACAGCCCCGCGAGCCCGGCGAGAACAACGGTGAGCACGCTCTCTCCGGCGATCCGGCCACGGCTCCAGGGGGATGCGGCGGCGAGCCGGACTCGGAGCGGCCGTGCGATGCGGGGGGTATGTGCTTCGTCCAGTTCCACGGGCCGACGATAGACAGTGCCCGGGAGCGCCGCATCATCCGTGTGTCGTGCCGGCGAACGACGAAAGTGGACAACCTCGGGTGCGGTGGGCGCTGTTGGGCGCACTTACGGCGTCGCCGTTGGTCACCGCGAGCCGCGACTTCCGGGGACTGTTTCGGGCCGGCGTCGCGATGACGATGGTCCAGCAGACAGCAAGAGGCGGCGGGCAGTTCACAACTGGGCCGCGCGAGAGACGAAAAGCGGGAGACGTCACGTGGACAACGAGCACCTGCAGGCGCACGAGAAGTTCAACGTCCGCCAGAAGACGACCGTCATGGCCAACCAGTACGTGGTGACCGTGGCCCGTTCCGACGGCTCGAAGGACGAGATCGTCGCCTTCGCCCAGCAGGAACCGATGGCGCTCAAGGAACACGTGACCATCTACACCGACGAGTCCAAGGACGACGTCCTGTGCACCTTCGAGGCCGACCAGATGCTCGACGTGGGCGCCGTCTACGCCGTGCGGGACGGGGCGGGGGACCCCATCGGCTCATTTCGTGAGAAGCCTGTCGCCTCCATGCTCCGCTCGACGTGGATCCTGGAGCAGCCGGGCGCGACGGAGCTCACCGGGCGCGAGCGCAACGCGGTGGTGGCCGTGCTGCGCCGGGTCTGGGACTTTCTGCCGTTCACCGATTTCGTGCCGTTCCTGTGGCCGTACCACTTCGATTTCACCGAGGGCGACAAGCGGTTGATGGCGGTCGACAAGAGGTTCGGGCTGCGCGACCGGTACGTGCTCGACATCGCGGCCCCCGACGTCGACCGCCGCCTCGCCATCGCGCAGGCCGTGGCGCTGGACGCACTTCAGTCACGCTGACGCGACCCCGCCTCGCGGTCACGCTGACGCGACCCCGCCTCTACGATGGGCGGATGGCATCGATCAGGCAGATCCAAGTCACCTTCGACTGCGCCGAACCTGAGCGCGTCGCCCGTTTCTGGTGCGAGGTGTTGGGGTATGTCGTACCGCCGCCGCCTGAGGGGTTCGCCACTTGGAGCGATTTCGATCGCACACTGCCGCCCGAGCGCCAGGGTGCCGCGTTCGCGTGCGCTGATCCCTCGGGTGTGGGCCCGCGACTGTTCTTCCAGCGCGTTCCCGAAGGGAAGGTCGTCAAGAATCGGCTGCATCTCGACGTGCGGGTCGGCACCGGGCTCGTGGGTGAGGAACGCCTGGCCGCGCTTGAGGGCGAATGCGCACGACTGGTCGCGCTCGGCGCGGTTCGGGGGCGACTGCTGACTGCCGACGACTACAACGAGTCGTGCCTCGGGATGCAGGACGTCGAGGGCAACGAGTTCTGTATCGACTGAGTGGCCGGTTGAGCGCCGGCCCCGGTTGAGGTGGCCCGGACAGGCGGGCTTGCTCCAGACTGTCGGGTATGGACTTGCGTGGTGTGCGGGGTCGGACGCTGGTGGTGGACGGGGAGAGGTTCGAAGTCACCGAACGCCCCGAGGAGCTGGGCACGTACGACTTCACCTGGCTCTCGGGCCCCAACCCGGGGTACGGCTTCACCTCCGCGGTCTGGCCGCCCATGGCCCTGAGCGTTCCGGAACTGGAGGAAGCGGCCCGGGACTTCCTGAAGCAGGTCGATCCCACCACCGGGCACATCGAATAGCCCCCGTCCCCGCGACCGTCGGTCCTTCAGGGCGGCGGTGCCGTCGCACGCACGCGTGCGGCTCCGCATTTTGCGCCACCCTCCGGCCCGTATTCGTACGCGCCGGTATTTCCGTTTTTTGTGTGGAAAAGACGCGGGCGTTTAATCGTGTCGACTCGCGAAGATGACCGTGAACTGTCGATGGGGCGATCCGGTCAAGTGGCCGGTTTTCGACGTTTGAGAAATCTGGATCCAGGGGTATCGATCGACCTTGTTCGATAATCTCTATTTGGAGCGTCTTTGTGCGGAGTGGCGTTCTTAAATCCGCGCTTCGGTGAATATTCATTCATTCTCGGAAATTGACGTATAAGAAGGAGTGTCGCCTGGTGTCTGGCATAGCGGGTATCGGCACGCCGCTGCAGAGGCTGCGGTCGATCGTGGCCGATGTTCTGGAAACGGCCGAAGAGGGCATTGAGGACGACGCACTCTTCTTCGAAGACCTCGGCATCGATTCGCTGGAGAAGACCGAGGTCGTCGTCCGCGTCGAGCGGGAATTCGATGTGAAGCTCAGTGCTGTCGACGCGGCGGCCATGCGCTGTGTCGAAGACTCCGTGGCCGTGTTGCTGGGCAAGTTGAGCGATCCGCCGGAAGAGGCTGCGGAGCTTGTCGATCTCGTCGAGCGGTTGGTCGGGCGCCACCTCGCCCGGGGTCGTGGGGAGCGGATCGCGTACACCGACCCCGACTCCGGCGACGTCTCCTACCGCGACCTGTACGACGCCGCCCTCCGGTACGCGGCAGCGCTGGCCGCGAACGGAACTCCCGTCGGCACGCGTGGACTTGTCGTCGCCGACGACTCCGTCACCACGGTCGCGGCCGTCCTCGGACTGTGGTGGCACGGATGCGTACCCGCGGTCGTGAGTCCTCTCCTCACCGACGACGAGCTGGTCTACATCGCCGACGACTGCCGGGCGAACGTGATCCACCTGGATGCCCCGCCCAAGCGGCAGCGAGCTCTGGAGGCTCTCTTCTCGGACCGTCGCCGGATCACCGGCCACGAGATACGTCAAGGCGGCGCCGAAGCCCTTACCCAGGACGGCGCGGTCCCGTGGCCCTCGGACCGTGAGGCGCTGATCCAGTACACGTCGGGAAGTACGGGTCTGCCCAAGGGAGTCAGGCACAGCGCGGGTGCCATCGTGGCGGCCCTGGCCGGGTTCGGCTCGTCGCTGGCGTTGAGCGAGGACGACATCGTGCTGTCCACGGCACGTATGTCCTTCGGGTACGGATTCGGCGGGACGGTGCTCTTCCCGCTCGCGGCCGGCGCCCGTGCGGTCCTCGTACGCGGCAGCATCGACCTCCACACGGTGACGGCCGCCCTGGACCAGTACCGGCCGACGGTTCTCTGGTCGGTGCCACGTCTCTACGCGGCGATGGTCGACGCCGCGCGCACGACCGACGGGGACCTGCGAACCCAATCCGTGCGGCTGTGCGTCGCAGCCGGCGAGAACCTCCCGGCCCGCCTGAGCGAGAGCATCCAGGACACCTTCTCCGCCGGCCTGATCAACGGACTCGGTGCGACCGAGGTGCTGCACATCGTCGTGGCCACCCCCGCCGGCCGGCCGATGCCCGGGACCATCGGCTTACCCGTGCCGGGCGTGCGGGCCACCATCCGTGACACGGACGGCCTCCCGGTGGCCGACGGAGTCGAGGGGCGGCTCCACATCAGCGGCCCCACGGTCGCGCTCGGCTACATAGGCCGACCCGAAGCCGCGGCCGGAACGTTCGCCGACGGCGGCGTGTACACCGGCGACATCGCGATCCGCAACGCCGACGGCACCGTCTCACACCTGTGCCGCGCCGACGACCTGCTGAACCTGGGCGGCTACAAGGTCCCGCCCGGCGAGATCGAGGCGGTGGCGCGGGCCGTCGAAGGCGTCCGCGAGTGCGTAGTGGTGGGCCAGGCCGACGCACACGGGCTGGAACAGGCGGTTCTGTACGCCGTCGCCGAGAGCGGAGCCGACACCGGCGAGATCCGCCGCTCCATCACCGCCGCCATCCGCACCCGGCTGGCCCCCTACAAACGCCCGGCACGAGTGGAGTTCCTCGACAAACTGCCGGTCACGTCCACCGGGAAACTCGCGTCCTTCCAGCTCCGGAACCGGGTGACCCAGCCTTGACCTGGGACATCACCGGAAGCGGGGCTGTCGCCAACATCGGCCGCACACCCGGGCAGATATTCGACGCGCTCTGCGCCGGGCAGGAGACACGCAGGCCGCTGAAAGTCTTCGACAGCACCAAGTACCGGACCCGCCACGCCTACGAGATCGACGACCGCCCCACCGGCCGGGACGAGCCCCTGCGGGCGACCAAGTGGCTGATCCTCGCCGTCCGGCAGGCTCTCGCCGACGCCGGCCTGTCGGACGACCTCACCCGGACGCCGGTGCTCGTCGGGACAACGCTGCGCGAGCAGCGCAGTACGGAACTGTGGTGGACCGAGGGCGCCTCCGTCCGCCCGGCCGACCTCCACTTCGGCGGTGCCCTGCGCGAAGCGTTCGGGGCCGTCTCCACATACACCTTCGCCAACGCCTGCTCCGCCTCGCTGTACGCACTGGGCCTGGCCACCGACATGATCGAGTCCGGCGCCACGGACACGGTCGTCGTCGCGGGCACGGACGCCCTCACCGAGAGCGCCTTCGGAATGCTGGACCGCGTGCAGAACGAGTCGCCGCAGATGCTCCGGCCGTTCGACGTCTCCCACAAGGGGATGCTGATGGGGGAGGGAGCGGTCGCGGTCGTCCTCCAGCGCGCGGGGACCCACGACCGGCGCCCCCTCGCCCGGCTCAGGGCCGTCAGCATGAACTGCGACGCCCACCACGCCACCGCGCCCGACGCCGACGGCATACGGGAAGCCGTTCTCGACGCTCACCGGCGTGCCGGTGTCGGCGCCGAGGACATCGACCTGGTGATGCTGCACGGCAGCGGTACGCCCCGTAACGACGAGACCGAAGCCGCCGTCCTCTCCGAGGTGTTCGCGGGCACGAGCCGCGGCCCGCTGATGACGGCCATCAAATCCATGACGGGCCATACGCTCGGAGGATCCGGGCTGCTCAGCGTGGTCATCGCCGTCCTGGCCATGGCGCGGAACACCGTGCCGCCGGTGCTCGGTCTCGCCGAGCCCATCGAGCAGGCAACCGGACTCGGGCTGGTCCGTGGCACGGCCACCGCCGCCGACATCACCACGGCGCAGATCAACGCCTTCGGCCTGGGCGGAATCAACGCGGTCGCGCTGGTCGGGGCGGCCTCATGACCGGCGCTGAAGTGACCGACGGGGGAGACACGTCCCCAGCAGACTCCGCGTCTTCCGCGTCTTCCGCATCCCGCGCAGACTCCGCCGCGCCCGTACGCACCACGGGACCGAACGGAACCGTTGTCACCGGCGTCGGGCTGGCCGTCCCCGGCCTCCGTTCCGTACGCGACCTGCTCACCGCCCGGCCCCCCGCGGACGGCTTCGATCCGGCAACGGCCCTGAAGGGCCGGGAGATGCGCAACAAGGACCGCGCCTCGCGCCTCGCCCTGTACGCCGCCGAGCAGGCGCTCGGCGATGCCGGACTGCTCGACGAGAAAGGACACTTCCGAGGAACCACGGCCAATGCCACCGCCGTGGTGGCCAGTTCCAACCTGGGCTCGCTGCAAACGGTCTGCGACTTCACCGACACCATCGCCCGCGACTCGGTCACCGGACTGAGCCCGCTCGGCCTGCCGCAGACGTCGAGCAATGTCGTCGCCGGCTGGGTCGCCATCCGATACGGACTGCGCGGCCCCAACCTCACCGTCTGCAACGGCGCCACCAGCGGCCTGGACGCCCTGCACTGGGCCCGGAACCTCATCGAGGCGGGGCGCTGCCGGAGAGCGGTGGTGCTCGGTGTCGAACCGGCCGGCGAGCACGCCGACAAGCTGCTCGGCCGTACGGCCCCCGACGTCGCGTGCGCCGTGGTGCTCGAATCGGCGGCCGAAGCCTCCGCGCGTCAGGCAGACGTCCACGCACACCTGTCGGCCTACACACGCGGTGCCGAACTCGCGCCCACCGTCGCGCTCACCGAATCCCTGGCCCCCGACCCGGTCGGGCTCCACCTCACCGGCGGGCTCGCCCAACTGCCGGTCGCCCCGGCCGGGCAGAGCCTGGATCTCACCGCGCGACTCGGAGAGTGTTCGGGCGCCCTGGGAGTACTCCAGTGTGCCGTTGGCGCCATTCATATACGGACGTACGGAACGAAAGCAGTGCTCGCGTTCACGGGAGGTGCGGATTCCGATGACGCGGCAGCCGCCCTCCTGCTGACCGGTGGAGACAACGAATGATTGGAGAATCCTTCATGGAATTGGCCGTGGACGCGGAGGAACTGCGCACGATCGTCGCCCACTCTCTTGAGCTGGAACCCGAAGAGGTGGGTGACGGCGACCATTTCGCCGAGGACCTCGGAATGGACTCGCTGATGGTGCTGGAAATATCCTCCCGGCTGGAGCAGCGCTACAGCATATCGGTACAGGACGCGTCCATCGGCGCGGTGGAGAATCTCACCGAGCTGCGCGGTCTGGTGGAATCCTTGCTGACCGAGGGGTCGGCAGCGTGACCGAAAGGCGAATCGCGCTGGTGAGCGGCGGGTCCCGGGGAATCGGGCGGGCCGTCGTCGCCAGACTGGCCCGGGACGGATTCGACGTCGCGTTCTGCTATCTCTCCCGCGCCGATGCCGCCAAGGAGACCGAAAGAGAAGCGGCCGAGTTCGGATCCCGTGTATTCGCCCGGCAGGTCGATGTCGCCGACGCCGACGAGAGCCGGGCCTTCCTCGCCGCCACGGAGGACGAACTCGGCCCGGTCGACGCCGTGGTGACCGCCGCGGGCATCACCCGCGACAGGCCCCTGGCGATGATGGAGGACGCCCAGTGGCACGACGTGCTGACGACGAACCTGGACGGCACCTACCACGTCTGCCGTCCCGCCATCGAACGAATGGCCAGGCGACGGTCGGGTTCCCTGGTGACGCTGTCCTCGATCGCCGGCGTCCGCGGAAGTGTCGGGCAGACCAACTACTCCGCGGCCAAGGCCGGGATCATCGGATTCACCCGGGCCATGGCGAAGGAGTACGGCAAATTCGGAGTGCGGGCCAACACCGTGGCGCCGGGATTCATCGAAACGGAGATGACGGCCGACATCTCCGACAGGGCCAGGAAGAAATATCTCGGCCAGATCCCGCTGTCGAGGTTCGGCACATCGGAAGAGGTGGCCGATCTGGTCTCGTTCCTCCTGTCCCCGCGAGCCTCCTACATCACCGGCCAAGTTCTTGGCATCGACGGCGGGTTGGTGATGTGAGAAACATGGCCGCCCTCGTCACACAGGGCTCGAATCTCCTGCGAAGAGAAGGACGCGTATGAGGTCCACCGCCCCGCTCGGCCCGGTCACCCGGCGCCGGCCGGTCGACGATCCCACGGTGCGCCTGTTCTTCTTCCACCACGCGGGTGGCTCCCATTTGCTCTACCGCGGCTGGACGCGCCTTTTCCCGGACGACTGGGACATCTGTCTGCTGGACGCACCCGGCCGCGGGAACGCGCAGGCGATACCTCTCATCGGCGACTGCGCCGGCCTCGTGGCGTTCTTCGACGAGGCCCTCGCCCCGCTGCTCGACCGGCCGTTCGCGTTCTTCGGCCACAGCGTGGGCGCCCGCGTCGCCTACGCGCTCACGCGCCGCCTCGAGGAGACGGCACGCGAACTGCCCCTCTGGCTCGGGGTGTCGTCCTTCCGCGCACCGCAGCCGGACTCGGTGGGGCCACCACTGAGCCGGAGTCTGCGGTCCGACACCGCCCTGCGCGACTGGCTCAGGACCACGGGCGGTGCCCCGGACCGGCTGCTGAGCGACGACAGCCTGTGGAACGCCTTCGCGCCCGTACTGCGCAGCGATCTGGGACTCGCGGACACCTGGGACCGCGAGACGCCCGGAACGCCTCTGCCGGTGCCGCTGACCGTGTTCGGCGGCTCGGACGACACCGTCGTGACCCTGAACCAGTTGGAGAACTGGCCACGCCTGACGGACAACTTCCTGGGGCTGCACACCTATTCGGGAGGGCATTTCTATCTGAACGACCACCGGGAGCAGCTGGCCGGTCGCATCACCCGATCCGTGCTCACCCAGCTCAGCCCGCCGCCCCGCGCATAGCGGCGGCCGGCGCGGCCCGCTCGGCCGGTCCGTGGTTCAGCCGATGGGCGCGGGCATCCGCACCACGTCGTAGGCGAGGTCGATCACGTCTCCGGTGGCCGGGTCGCTCAGCTCGACACGCCAGCGGTCGGCGAACTGGTCGACGCCCTCGGCCATCGGAATGGTGCCGGAGATCAGCACCGTACCGGGCACCAGATCGCCGCGCTCACGCAGTACGTCGGCCCAGTAACCGGGGGTGAGCAGCTCGGCCAGGGTGCCGTCCTGGATCAGCGTCTCCCGCCCGTCGTGGGTCACCCACGCCCGCAGCGCCAGATCGTCCAGCCGCTCCTGTACGTCGGCGAGCCGCCAGGCGCGCCGGGCGAGCACATCGGGGCTCGCGTTCTTGCTCCACGCGACACCGTGCACCTCGAGCTCGCGGTCGGTGTGGTCGCAGGCGGCCGTCAGCAGCAGTTCACCCTCGCTGTCCACGACCAGTGCCCATTCGGCCTCTCCCGAAGTGCGGCCGTGCTGGACGCTGACGTGTTCGGTGTGCTGGGCGAGATAGGGGGAAACCGGGTAGAGGGCGGGGGTCACCGACGGCGCGGGCACGCCCAGCTCGGCGAGCTCGGCCACATGCGCGGCCACGTCGGCCTGGCTGCGTCCGGCGTAGCCGGCGTTCAGCACCTGGACGACATCGATGCTCCGGTTGGTGCCGTCGGGCAGTTCGAAGGTGAGCAGCGCCATGGGTTGTCTCTCCACATCGATCGCGGTATCAGCGAGGTTAACTTTGCGCGGAAGGCTTGCGCATACGACCTGTATACAAGAAGTATGCCGGTAGGTCGATAGCAGTCCTGCCCCCCGGCGCCCCTCATAAAGGAACAAGCACCGTGAACAACAGCACCAGCAGTGACGGCGGGTCCGCCGTACGCCGCGCCTTCTTCGCCAGCCTCACCGGCACCGCCCTGGAGTGGTACGACTTCGCCATCTACTCCGTGGCCGCGGCGCTGGTCTTCGGCGATGTCTTCTTCCCCTCGGAGGATCCCGCCACCGGCACCCTGCTGGCCTTCTCCACATACGCCGTCGGTTACGTGTCCCGCCCGCTGGGCGGTTTCGTCTTCGGCCGCCTCGGGGACAAGATCGGCCGCAAGAAGGTCCTCATCGCGACCCTCGTACTGATCGGGGTCGCGACCCTCCTGATCGGTCTGCTGCCCTCCTACGCCACGATCGGCGTGGCCGCGCCCATCGCGCTGGTCATCCTCCGCTTCGCCCAGGGCGTCGGTGTCGGCGGCGAGTGGGGCGGAGCCGTACTTCTCTCCAGCGAGTTCGGCGATCCGCGCCGGCGCGGCTTCTACGCCTCGGCCGCGCAGATAGGCCCGCCGGCCGGCAACCTCATGGCCAACGGCGTACTCGCGGCCCTCGGCGCGCTGCTGTCCGAGGACCAGTTCGTGTCCTGGGGCTGGCGTGTGGCGTTCCTGCTCTCCGGCGTTCTCGTCGTCTTCGGGCTGTGGATCCGCACCAAGCTCGAGGAGACCCCGGTCTTCAAGGCGATGGAGGCCGAACAGACGCGTCCCACGGCCCCGATTCGCGAGGTGTTCACCACGCACCCCCGTGCGCTGGTGGCCGCGATCCTGAGCCGCGTCGCCCCGGACGTGCTGTACGCGCTGTTCACCGTCTTCGTGCTGACCTACGCGACGGGTGAACTCGGCATGTCCCGTGGCTCGGCGCTCGCCGCCGTACTCATCGGATCCTCCTTCCAGGTCTTTCTCATCCCGCTGGCGGGGGCCCTGTCCGACCGCGTCAACCGGCGGCTGCTGTACGGGCTTTCGGCGCTGGCCGCCGGGGTGTGGCCGTTCGCGTTCTTTCCCATGACCGACGGCGGGAGCTGGCCGCTGCTCACCCTCGGCGTGGTGGTGGCGCTGGGTATCCACTCGTTCATGTACGGGCCGCAGGCGGCGTTCATCGCCGAGCAGTTCTCCCCGCGCCTGCGCTACACCGGCTCCTCGCTCGCCTACACCCTCGCCGGAGTCATCGGCGGGGCCGTCGCGCCCCTGGTGTTCACGGCGTTGCTCGACGCGTACAACACCTGGGTGCCGCTGGCTCTCTACGTCGCGGGCACGGCGGTGGTCACGATCACCGGACTGTCTCTGGGCCGCGACGGGGACGAGTCCGGCGACGCCGTCGAGGACGCTTTCACGAAGTCGCCCGTCGGCACGCTCGGCGAGCGCAACTCGCCCTCCACGACCACCAACTGACACCCGTCCAACATGCCGACGGCAACCCGTCCGACACCCGCACGCGAGATCAGGAGCCGCACCCGTGCGCATCGCGCTGAGCCAGATCACCACCGGCCCCCACCCCGAGCAGAACCTCGGACTCCTCCGTGAACAGGCCCGTCGAGCGGCCGACGCGGACGCCCGCGTCGTCGTCTTCCCCGAAGCCGCGATGGCCTGCTTCGGGACTCCGCTCGCGCCGCTGGCCGAACCTCTCGACGGCCCGTGGGCCACAGCCGTCCGCCAGATCGCCAAGGAGACCGGACTCGTCCTGGTGGCGGGCATGTTCACTCCGGCCCCGGACGGGAAAGTGGCCAACACTCTGCTCGCCACCGGCCCCGGTGTCGAAGCCGCCTACGACAAGATCCACCTCTACGACGCCTTCGGCTACGCCGAGTCCGACTCCGTGGCGCCCGGCTCCGAGATTGTCACCATCGAGGTCGACGGCGCCCGTATCGGCCTTGCCACCTGTTACGACGTCCGCTTCCCCGAGCTGTTCAGGGCGCACGCCGACGCGGGGGCGGTCCTCTCGCTGCTTCTCGCCTCGTGGGGTGCCGGTCCCGGCAAGCGTGAGCAGTGGGAGCTGCTCACCCGCGCCCGCGCCCTCGACTCCACCCTCTGGCTCGCGGCCGTGGGCCAGGCGGATCCGGCGGCGTCCGGCGTCCCCGCGACCTCGAACGCCCCCACCGGTATCGGCCACAGCGCGGTCATCGGTCCCGACGGAACCGTACGGCAGCGCCTCGAAGAAGGGCCGGGGATGCTGCTGGCGGACCTGGACCTCGACGAGGTCTCCACGGTCCGGCGGGCCGTACCGGTACTGGCCAATCGCCGTCTTCCCCTGGGAGGGGGCCCGACTTCCCCACGCTGAGGGTCAGCCCGCCAGCAGGACCTTGAGAGTCGACTCCAGGTGACTGTCGATCGCGATACGCGCGGCACCCCGGTCACCGGAGGCGATCGCCGCCAGGATCGCCCGATGCTCGGTCAGCACGGACTCCTGGCGGCCCTGCTGGTTGTACAGAGCCACCACCCCGGCCCGGATCTGCCGGCTGCGGAGCCCGTCGTAGTGCCGGTTGAGCAGGGAATTGCCCGCCGCGGCGACGATCGTCGCGTGGAAGAGGTGATCCACCGCGATGAACTCCTTCGCGTGCTCGGGCCCGCTCAACGCGCGCTGACGCTCGAGGAGTTCGGTCAGCTCCGACATGAGGTCCCGGTCCCCGGGGACGACCTGCTCCGCCGCGTACCGCTCGACAATGCCGCGCAGCTCCATCACTTCGGAGATCTCCCGCCCCGACAGCGGCACGATCTGCGCTCCGCGCTTGGGTACCAGCCGTACGAGATCCTCGGCCGCGAGGAGCAGCAGTGCCTCGCGGATGGGGGTGCGGGAGACGCCGATACGGTCGGCGAGCTCCTGCTCGGAGAGGAACTCGCCCTGCCGGTCCGGGTCGGTCAGGACGTTCTCTTTGAGGAACGCGTACGCCTTCTCCCGGCCCGACGTCCGCTCCGACGTCATGACTTCCCCCATGACCCATATGACTGCATACAGTAAGTATACAGCTTTGGTACGAGGACCCGGACTCGATAGGCTCCGGGGACGTGTTCGGGCCGGTGGTCCTGGAGGTGCCCTCATGGCCGTCAAGTGGGTTCGACTCGAGCTCGACCTCGACGCGTTCGACGATGCCCGATTCGAGCCCTACCTCCAAAGGTGCCGGCAGGCGGGCATCGAGTTCACGACCATGGCGGCTGTCGGTGACACGGCTGAACATCGGCGTGCGCTCTACGACCTGAACAAGACGTGCTCCGCCGACATCCCGGAGCGGGGGAAGTTCTACACGTTCGACGAGTATGTCGCCCAGCGCATCGAGACTCCGACCTACGATCCCGAAGGCGTCGTTCTCGCCCTGGACGGCGGATCATGGGTCGGCATGGCAACCACGTCGATCCACCCCGAAGGGCACGCCTTCAGCGAGATGACCGGGCTGATGGCCGGTCACCGGGGGAGGGGAATCTCGCTGGCGATGAAGGTCCTGGCCATCGGCTTCGCGCGTTCGCACGGCGTGCACCTGCTGCGGACCTTCCACCACCCCGACAACGCGGCGGCCATCGGCATGAACCGAAGGCTCGGCTTCGTCAACGACGAGCCGCGGGTCGCGGCCACGTGACGGTCTCACCCTGTCTGTGTGCTTCGGGCCGGGCATACGCGATCATGACCGGATGAAGGCTCGTTTCCTTGGCATCGCCGAGTTGGCCGAAGCCCCGTCCGTGGCGGTCGTGGTCGATGTCATGCGTGCTTTCACGGTGGCGGCCTGGGCATTCGCCCAGGGTGCGGAAAAGATCGTTCTCGCGGAGTCCCTGGACGAAGCCCTGTCGCTCAAGGCTCGCCACCCGGACTGGGTGACACTCAAGGACGGCCCGCCCGCGCCCGGATTCGACACCGTCAACTCGCCGGCCCTGCTGCGGTCTGTCGACCTCGGCGGACGGACCGTTGTGCAGAAAACCACCGCGGGGACGGTCGGCGCCCTCGCGGTCAAGGAGGCTTCGCTGGTGCTGTGCGCCGGCTTCGTGGTGGCGGAGGCAACGGCTCGGCTCTTGCGGACAAGCGAGTGTGACAGCGTCACGTTCGTGATCACCGGTGACGATGGGCGCGCCGAGGAAGATCTGGCGTGCGCCCAATACATCGCTCGGAGGTCCACCGAGACCGGGACGGACGCAACTGACTTCCTCCGCCGCGCTGCCGAATCCCGCGCCGCCGCCGAACTGGCAAAGGGCGTACGCCAAGGACCACCCCGACGACGTCGCACTCTGCCTCGAGCTCGACCGGTTCCCCTTCGCCATGGTGGCGACCGTGGAAGACTCACTCATGGTCCTCCGTCCGCACACCGTGCCTCCGCCGACCGACGAGGCTTCGCCCTGATCGCTCCTCGGGACGGGGGCGGGGGCGATCAGTAGACCGAAACGCCGTGGACGGAGAGGGGCTGGACCACCGGCTGGGCGAAGGACGTGCCGCCCGAGGTGCAGTTGCCGCTGCCGCCGGAGATCAGGCCGATGGCCCGGGTGGCCGAGAAGACCGGGCCGCCGCTGGAGCCGGGCTGGGAGCAGAGGGTGGTCTGGATCAGGCCGTAGACGATGTCGCCACCACCGTAGTTGACCGTGGCGTTCAGGGCGGTGACGCTGCCGCTGTGCACGCCCGTCGTGGGGGCGCTGGTGCTGACCTGCTGTCCGACGGTGGGGTTTCCGGCGCTGGTGATGTCCTGGTGGGTGCCGTTCTGGAGGGAGACGGAGCCCTCGGCGATGCTCTGGTTCGTGTAGCGGATGAGGGCGTAGTCGTTGCCCGGGAAACTGGAGTGGACGGTCGTGCCGATGCTGGAGACGTCGCCCGTGTTCGTGCAGTGGCCAGCGGTCAGGGCGTATTTGATGCCCGCGCTGTCCTGCACGTTGAAGCCGACCAGACACCGGACACCGCCGGGCAGTTGGATGTACTCGCCTCCGGCGATGTACTTGGTGAACTTTCCGGTGGTGCGGTTGATCTCGGGCGTCCCGGCCGGAGTTGTCGCTGCCTTGGTGAGTGCGGTGAGTTCGCGGGCGTCGACAGTGCTGTCCGCGGTGACCACGACGGTGCCTCTCGCCGCGTCGGTGTACCACGCGCTGCCCGCGACGTCCGCACGCGCCAGGGCGGTGTGCGCAGCGGTGAGCTGCGCTGCGGTGGCACTGCCCGTGCCCGAGTCGTCGGCGGTGGCGCTCGGCGCGGTCAGCACGGTGGCGGCCAGCAGCCCGGAAGCCACGGCGATCAGTCGTGCGCGGGGAGCGGGAGTACGGTGCATGGAGTCCTCCGTCATGTCATGCTTGCGTCAATTCGGTCCGTTCATGTTTCACCGCCGCATGTCCGCCGACAAGGTGGGGATTGAGCCGCCGACCGGCGCTCAGATGCCAGGACCTCTTCGGCCGTGGCGCGGCCGGGGCCCAATCCGCGTCATCCCGTGCACAAGGGCCTCGACGCGGAAGGCCGGGTCCTGGAGCGGCGGCCGTACCTGAACGGCACCCCACCGCGGCCAGAACCCGGGTCTGATCACGACCGAGGACGGCCCCTACGCGAGCACCTCGTCCATGGACTCATCCCTCCAGCGGCGCAGGAGTTCATGGAAGGCGCTGGCGCCGTGTGGGTAGGCGCTCGGGCCGTTGGGGCGGCCGTGCCCTTCTCGGTTGTAGTAGCCGGGAGTGCAGTCGGCGTGGAACCACTCGTGGTCCGGCGCGTCCTGCGCCATGGTGGCGATCCAGGCGTCCTCCGCCTCGCGGGACGGTTCGATGAGCGCGCCCTTGGCCTCGGCTGCCGCGACGAGGGCGGCGGCGTGTACGGCCTGCTCGTCCAGGACGTGGGTGAAGTTGACGCTGCTGGCGTTCTGGAGTGACCCCATCTGGATCAGGTTCGGGAAGCCGTTGCTGGTGATGCCGTGAAGGGTGCGGATGCCGTGCCGTGCCCACGCGTCGAGCAGCCGCGTTCCTCCCCGGCCGTGGACGGGGAGCTTCCCGGAGTGGATGCCGGAGATGCCGACGGAGAATCCGGTGGCGAAGATCAGGCAGTCGAGTTCGTGGACGGTGCCGCCGACCACGACGCCGTTCTCGGTGACGCGTTCGATGCCATGGGTGTCCGCGGTGTCGACCAGGGTGACGTTGCTCCGGTTGAACGCCGGGTAGTACAGGTCGGAGAAGGCGGGGCGCTTGCAGGCGTACCGGTACCAGGGTTTGAGGGTCTCGGCCGTCGCCGGGTCCGTGACCGTCCGCTCGACGCGGGCACGGACCTCGTTCATCTTGGTGGCGTCAGCGGCTTCGTAGGCGGCTTCGAAGACGTCCCGGTCGCCGGAACGGCGGAAACTCGGCAGCAGTTTCTCCAGGAGGCCCGCCGACGACGTCCATCCGTCCGCCACGAGATCCACGCCGGACTCCTCGCCCGAGACGATGCGCAGGAAGTTGTTACGGCGCTCGCGGGCCCAGCCGTCGCGCTCCGCGCCGACGTCCCCCGCCGTGGTGCGGCGGTTGGCGCGCACGTCCACCGTGGAGGGGGTGCGCTGGAAGACGTAGACATGTCCGGCGTCCGCGGCCAGCATCGGAATGACCTGGACACCGGTGGCGCCGGTGCCGACGACGCCCACGCGTCTGTCCGCGAGTCCGGTCAGGCCGCCCTCCGGGGTGCCGCCGGTGTAGGCGTAGTCCCACCGGGACGTGTGGAAGGTGTGCCCCTTGAAGTCTTCGATGCCGGGTATCCCGGGCAATTTCGGCTCGGTCAGGGGGCCGGTGGCGGTGACGACGTACCGCGCCCGGAACGCGTCGCCGCGGTCGGTCTCCACGATCCATGTGCGGGAGTCCTCCTCCCAGGTCAGCGCGGTGACGGAGGTGGAGAACAGGGAGTCCGCGTAGAGGTCGAACTTCCGCGCGATCCGCACCGCGTGGATCCGGATCTCCTCGCCCGGGGAGTACTTCCACTCCGGTACGTATCCGGTCTCGTCGAGCATCGGCAGGTACACGTGGGACTCGATGTCGCAGTGGACGCCCGGGTACCGGTTCCAGTACCAAGTGCCGCCGAAGTCACCGCCCTTGTCGATCACGCGGACACGCTCCACGCCCTGCTGCCGCAACCGCGCCCCGGCGAGGATGCCGCCGAATCCGCCGCCGATGACGGCGACGTCGACCGTGTCGCGCAGCGGCTCGCGCGCGGCCGCCTCGCCGACGTACGGGTCGGCGGCGTAGAAGCCGAACTCGGCGTCGGCACCGCGGTATTGGCCGGCGCCGTCGGGCCGCACGCGCCGCTCACGCTCGTGGCGGTAGCGCTGCCGCAGCGCGGCGAGTTCGTCGGGGGTCGGCGTCTGGGGGGACGTCATGTGGGGGGCCTCTCTTCTCTCCATCTGGTCGGTAAGGGCCGGCCGTCCTGAGCTGCTGAACTGCCTTGCCGATGAACGGCCTTGAGGAACCGTAGCAACAACCGGACAGTGATGTCCGGTTAGAGTGCGGGGGTACGACGACCTTCGGACAGAGAGAGTGACCCCCCATGCGACGACTCCGGAACCGATCCCTTGCCGTGTTCGCCACACTCGGCGTGCTGGTCCTGGCCGGATGCGGCACCGACAGGCACACTCCCGCCGACGGGACGACGTCCACGGGTCCGGGCAGGACTGTCACGGCCGACAAGCTCATGCGACTGACCACGGTTCATGAGGAGACCGGAATGACCTTGCTGGAGGGCCCGGTCTTCGACGAGGACGGCAGGCTGATCGTCGTCGACGTCACCGCGCCCGCCGGAGAGTCCAAGGTCATGAGCGTGGATGTCTGGAAAAAGACGGTGCGGAAGTTCTTCACCGACAGCCGAGGCGCCTACACCTCGGCCCAGTTCAGCCCGTACGACGGCCGGCTCCACCTGACCGACTTCGCCCACGGCGAGATCGTCTCCCTGGCCCCCGACGGCAGCGACCGGCGCACCTTCTTCACCGGCGAGGTCGACGGCGCCCGGATGCAGCCCGACGACATCGCCTTCGATCAGGAAGGCAACCTGTACGTCAGCGACTCCCTCGGCATGTCGGAGGGCGAGGCGCGCGGGCGTGTGGTGCGCATCGACCGCGACGGCGAGAACGCCACCGTCCTGGCCGACGGCCTCGCCGCGGTCAACGGCATCTCGTTCGACATCGGCTACCGCGGTCTGTGGATCAGCGAGCTGACGGAGAACCGGATCTCCTACCTCCCCGTCGTCCAACGTCCCGGGATGGCCGGCCGGCACACGGCCGTTCGCGTCGACGGCGGCATCGCCCAGACCGACTCGATCGCCGTGGACGCGGACGGCAACCTGTACCAGGCCCTGCACGGCCGGCCCGCGATGGCCGTGTACGACAAGTACGGCGAACGCCTCGCGACAGTGGAGGTGCCGGCCCGCCCCAAGGGCCTGGAGTCGGCGACCAACGTGGCGATCACACCCGGCGGGACCAGGGCGTACATGACCGTCAGCGGACCCGCCGGCGGCTACCTGTACACCTTCGACGCGCTGGCCGAGGGCGTACGGCAGTCCAACGGCGGCTGACGCCACCCGCCCTCATCCCTCATCCTTCGAAGGCCGCCACCGGTCCCACCGTGATGCCGAGCAGCCGCCAGGCCGCAAGCGCCCGGCGTTCACGTTCCTCGGGGGTGGGACCGATGACGGCTCCGGAGACCATGGCGACGGCCAGCATGAGGTCGTCCGACGCGTCCGGAACACCCGGACGGTGGCCGTCCGGCAGACACCCCCGCAGGGCGCGCTCGAACCGCTCGGACAGGTCCCGGGCCAACGCGTGGGTGTGGAAGCGACCGTCCTCCCCGTCGGCGTGGAAGCGACCGCTCGCCCCGTCGGCGTGCAGGAGGCCGATGAAGGCCGCCGACCGCACCAGATGCCAGGTCACCACTCCCAGAACTCCGGCCAGGGTCGCGTCCTCGTCGGCGGCCGCCTGCTCGACCTGGCGCACGTTCTCCTCCAGGACCGCGGACGCGATGGCGTCCCGGTCGGGGAAATGCCGGTACAGCACGCCCTGTCCGACCCCGGCCCTGCGCGCGATCCTGGACAGTGGAACGTCCAGACCGTGCACCGCGTAGATCTCCCGGGCGGCGGCGACCAGAGCGGCCCGGTTGCCGGCGGCGGCCTTCGGCCCTCGGTTCGCGGGCCTCCGCTCGTCCGACGTGGGGTGCTTGGTCATCCGGACAGCGTAACGGGCAGACGCCAGGGATCCAGTACTCGGTACGAGCCGCTGCCCCCCGCCACAGGGCTACTTGACCCCCTCCGACGCGACGGCGAGAGCTTGGCGCAGGGTCGCCTCCAACTCGGTTTCCGCTGCCGTACGTTCGCCCTGCGCGTGATCGCCGCTCAAGGCGTATTGCTCGCGCCAGGCGTAGTGCTCGACCGCCGCGCGCAGGGCCGCGTTGAACATCGCCGCACGGATCGTCACACGCAGGTCGTCGGCCGGCAGTCCGGCCCGCTCGGCGAGGGCGCGGGCGAACGCCGGCTCGGCCTCGTCGTAGGTCTGGAGCCAGACGGCGCGCAGTCCGGGTTCGGTCCGGGTGAGCCGGACCAGGGCGCCGACGGTGGACCGGTCGGGCCCGCCGGCGATACCGGTCCCCGCCACGAGCCATCGGTCCACGGCCTCTTGCAGAGACTGTCCGGACGGCCACTCGCGCAGGAAGGCGGCGATGGCGTGGATGCCTTCCGAGAACAGCGGTGTCACGCAGCTCTCCTTGCTCGGGAAGTAGCGCCACACGGTGCGCGCCGACAGCCCGACGGCCCGGCCGATCTGCTCTCCGGTCGTGGACGTGACGCCCTGGGACACGAACAGGTCCACCGCGGCCCGCGCGATCTCCCGCCGGATCTCGGTCTTGCGCGCCTCGGTGAGGGGCGGTCGTCCCGTACGGCCACGGGGTGCGGTCATCGGTTCCTCCTGCTCCGTCGATCGGGTGATCGAGCTCTCGGACGATCTTCCACCACATCTTTATGTCACTCAGAGACAATAAGTTGTGCCGTGGTGACGCCAGGGCCGATCGGAGCCCCACGCGACGATGAACAGGAGAGCCACATGGCCGGCGAATTCGACGGACGCGGCGTCATTGTCACCGGGGCCGGATCGGGGATAGGCCGCTCCACCGCCCTGGCCTTCGCCGCCGAGGGTGCCCGCGTCCTGATCGCGGACCTCAACGCCGAGAGCGCCCAGTCGACGGTCGAGGCGATCGAGAAGTCCGGCGGTACCGCGATCGCCGTCACCGGCGACCTCGGCGACCAGGCCGTCGTGGACCGGGTGACGTGGACCGCCGTCGAGCGCTTCGGCAGCGTGGACGTCCTGGTGAACAACGCCGGGATCATGGACGGGATGACAGCGCTGGCGGACGTGACCGACGCGGAGTGGGAGCGTGTCCTGCACGTCAACTTGACCGCACCCTTCCTCCTCACCCGCGCCGTGCTGCCGTACATGCTGGCGGCCGGCAAGGGTGCCATCGTCAACACCGCCTCCGAAGCCGGCCTGCGGGGCAGCGCCGCGGGCGCCGCCTACACGGCCTCGAAGCACGGCGTGGTGGGACTGACCAAGAACCTCGCGGTGATGTACCGCAAGCAGGGCATTCGCACGAACGCCATCGCCCCGGGCGGAACGGCCACCGGCATCGCCGTCAACACCGACCCATCCGCACACGGCCCCGCGGCACTCGGCCCCCACTTCGTCAACCTCGGCCGCCTGGCCCAGCCCGAGGAACAGGCCGCGGCCATCCTGTTCCTCGCCTCGGACGCGGCGAGCAACATCAACGGAGTGATCCTGCCGGTGGACGACGGCTGGGCTGCGGTGTGATGTTCAGCCTGATCAGGCTTGTTGCCGTGAGTTGACCCGTGCCACCCCTTGCCACCCCGTGACGCACGGTCCAAAGGTGCCTGCGGTCCCGGCAGGGACGGAGTCTCACTGGCGCCGCTCGCTGAACCAGAACCGGCTCTCCGGCTGCTTCGGGCGGACGATGGCCAAGATCGCGGGCACGAGCCAGATCAGCCCGAGGATGGGCATCACCTGGAAGAACGCCAAGGTGAAGGGCAGGGCTGTCCAGCCGTAGGCGGAGGCCGAGACACGCAGATTGGCCTGGCGTGTGGGGAACTTCAGGGCTGTGATGATCCCCCACGCGGCCACCGCCAGCACAAGCACGCCGACGAAGACCACGATCCCTGAGTTGGCCTCACCCGGCGTGGTGCAGCACGGCGTCGAGGCGTCCGCATCGCCCCAGATGGCCGAGGCGATGGCAACGCTGTTGGTCAGACAGGCGAGTCCCAGGAGGGCTTGCATGCCACCGATGACCATCATCAGCACGCGGAGGTTCCTCACCGGCTGGGGCATCTCTCCTCCGGGTCGTATCGGCCCGTGTCCCCATCTCCCGGGCCCACCCGGGTTGCCCGGCTCACCGGGCCTCGTACCGCCGGCCCGCGAGCGCTCCGCCGGATCCCGGCCGTGTCGGTCTTCTGCGTCACTCATGCTCAGTCGATCTCCCAACAGCCCAACTCTGACTGCGTGCACACGTCGGTGATACGCCGAAGCCGACCCCTCGACCCCTGTCGTATGTGTCCCCCGTCAACTTCATACGGCAGGAGCCGAGGGTGTTCGGAGGAACCCTCCCCGGCGGAACTCCCAGGTGATGCTTGCCGCGCAGGTCCCGCTCCTCTGATCAGGCTCCGGGCTGGGACGCGAGCAGCCGAACCAGCGCGACAAGCCCGCCCGCCAGGACTCAGGGCCGGGCCAGGACACCGATTCCCCTCGGCATTAAGGCGCTGAGCAACCGACACCGAAGCCGCCGGGATGGTGCGGTCCCACCATCACCTGCGCCCGGCCGCCCGGTCTTTAGCGGGGCGCGCAAGCATCCTTCGCATCCAGCGCACGCGCGCGGACCTCGCTCGGGCTGGCTCCGTAGGCGCTGCGGAACGCCCGGCTGAAGTCCGCGGCGTGGCGGAATCCCCAACGGGCGGCGGTCTCGCCGATCGTGCGGTGACGCAGTGCCGGGTCCGCCAGGTCGGCGTGGCAGTGCTCCAGCCGGCGGCGACGGATCGAGGCGGCCACAGGCTCCGGTTCACTGCGGAACAGCAGATGGAGCGTGCGTACGGAGATGTGGTGATGGGCGGCGATGGCCGCGGGGCGCAGCTCCGGGTCGGCCAGCCGGTGGTCGATGAAGGCGTTGATCCGGGCCAGCAGGACCGTCTTACGCGTTTCGACAGGCAGTGTGTCCCGGGCGCCGAGCCGCGTCGCCAGAAAGGAGGTTGCCAGGTCCACTCCGATGGCGCCGAGCCGGGCCAGCTCTGGCGGCTCGCAGGCGCGAGCCGCCTCCGGTAACCCCGCCAGGTACGGGCCGAGCAGAGCCGCGGAGCCTGTACGGGCAGGCAGAGACTCGGCCAACAGCCGGTCCGCCCCGCCACCTGTCTGCGGCAGGACGGCACGCGGCAGCCGTAACAGCGTCACTCTGACGGGCTGGTCGCGGTCGTGGAACTCACAGACCAGCGGATGCGAGGTGGAGAACAGGGCCATGTCGCCGACGTCGAGGCACACGACGCCGCGTCCCTGCTCCAACCGGATCGAACTGCCCCGGACCAGGATCAGGAAGTACTCCTCGGGATCCTGGCGACGGATCTGGACAGGGGAACGGTGAGCAGTCATAGGGGAGTTGCTGAAGGTCGACACCTGGCCGTGCGGCAGGTCCACGGCTTCCACCCGCCCCTGGAAGCGGGCCGAGTGCGGGCTGCGAATCGATACGGCCATTACCTCGTGGCCGACCATGTCGGACCACCAGCCGAACCGGTCCGGCGCCGGGATGGAGCCGGCGTCCACCGTCACCACGGGTCCAGCCGCCGTGGCACCCTGTCCCGACGCGTCCTTCAGCATGGACATACACGATAGCCGCGCCGGGGCGACTCGGATTGATCCCTTCGGCGTCATGTGCTCGAACGGCAACTCCCTATTCCGTCGGCCGCAGGGGCGAGTTCGGAGACCGATGCGAACGGGGCCGATGAGTTCCCGGCACGCGACGAGTCTGTCCCGGCAGATGCTTTGGCCGACCGATGGAGGAAGCTGTGGGAGATGTCTGGCCGATGGTCCACGCGGAGCGTGCGGCGCTTATCGATGACCTTGAACACCTCGACGACGAGCGGTGGGAGGAGTCGTCGCTCTGTGCCGGATGGACCGTGCACGACGTGGCCGCCCACCTCGTTGACACGGCTCGGACGACGCGCCTGGGTTTCCTGTTCGGCCTCGCCCGGGCGCGGTTCGACTTCGACCTCCAGAACGCCCGCGGAGTCGAGCGCGAACGCGGCGCCTCACCGCAGGAGACGCTGGAGCGGCTTCGTCAGGTGGCGTCGCGCAGGTCGACCCCACCGGCGCCCCTCGACAGCCGACTCGTCGAGGAGATCGTGCACGGCGAGGACATTCGCCGGCCGTTGGGGCTCTCCCACTCCTACCCGGCGGAGGCGGTCGTCAGATCGCTTCATCTGCAGGCTCGAACCCCGGCTTCCTTCGGCGGGGCCAAGGAACTCGTGGCCCACACCCGGCTGAGGGCCACGGACACCGGCGTATCGATCGGCGAAGGGCCGGAAGTGAGCGGGCCCGCGCTCTCACTGCTCCTTGCCGTCTCTCGTCGGCCGGTGGCGCTGGACGACCTCGAAGGACCGGGACTCACCGCGCTGGCTGCGGCGATCTGACGATCTGTCTTCGAGCCGGGCTGGATGCCACCGAAGGCCAACCGGCACAACAGCAACTTCCGAGACTCGGCGCGGACGGCCACAGGCGCCCCGAGCGCCCGGCCGGCCAACCGCGAACGCGCGGTGGTCAACTCGGGCGCTCGGTCACGACCCCGTCCTGAGCGAGTCACGCATCAGTAAGTAGCCGTCAGGGGTACGCGACCCGCATGCTTTTGACCTCTCCTGAGGGGAGGGCCCAGCCGGCGGAGGCGAATCCCTCGTCGAAGCCGCTGAGGGTGCGCATCGTGGTGCCCGACCAGTTCGCGGTGCGCCGCGTGCAGGACGGGTCGCAGAGGTCGGCCGTCTGGGAGTTGCTCGCGCCGTTCACGACGTGACCGACCCGTACCCACCGCGGCTCGATCCACTGGCCGGACCTGGGCTTGACCTGGATCTGTCCGCGCTCGTGCCCGATCGTGCGGTAGCTGCGCTCGTGCCGGTTCACGCAGACCTCGCCGGCGCTGTACGTCACGCATCGGCCGGCGACCTTGTTCCACGCGCTCCACGAAGCGCCGATCATCAGGTAGTCGCCGGTCATCGTGCCTCGTGCGACGTATGCGCCCGCGGTCGTCTGTACCGGGGACCAGGAGGACGCCCAGGCCGTGGTCTTCGGTGTGCACCCGCCGGTGCAGAGGTCCTTGAGGACCCCGCCGCTGCTCCACGAGTAGGTGGTCGGCGTGATCGAACCACCGGAGACGGGGGCGAGGGTCAGCCGCCCCCGGTAGCCGGTGACGGACCCGGAGTCGGTGACCCGCTTCTGCACCTCGGCGCAGGCCGAGCCCATCGCCGTGGTCTTGCAGTTCTTGTCATGCGCCTGCCATGAGGTGGCGGCTTCGGCACCACTGGGGGTGGCGACGATCGTGGCGCCCGCGGCGGCCAGGGTGGCCAGTGCGGCGATGATTCTGCGCATAGTCCGTCCAGAGTGTGAAAACCACGCGGCGCGTGGTCATGGTCGAGGCCGGTCGGTGACCGGCAGCGCGTATGACAGCCCGCCGAGTGATCCGGGTTGCGCCGACATGCGAAAAGCGCTGTCGTCGCTCCAATCGCTCAACTCCCTTGCCGGCGCATCGCAGAGCGCCACGGCCGCCCCGAGAGGACACACCGTCAGTGCATGACGACAACGACCCCGCCTGGAGTCCGCTCCCTGTCCGCCCGGCACCGCTTCGCTGGCTACTGCTTCTTCCTCTGACCTTGGTGTTCCTGCCGCTGTGGTGGGCCGTGTGGGCCCTGCTCGCGTTCTGTTTCTGCGGCGTGGCGGCCGTGGCGCAACTGATCGTCTACGTGGTGCCGCGCGCCGAGCACGGCGCGATACGGGTGCTGGACGCCACTCTGGGCAGTGTGCCCTTCCTTCCGCTCTGGTGCGTCACCCCGGTGGCGCTGACGCGGGAGGGCGACACCGCGTACTACCGGGCGCGGGTGGACCGCCGCGTCGAGAAGCAGACCCGGCGGGTGGAGACCGCGCAGCACAATCGCGAATACCACCGCGACCTGGAACTCGGAGCGCACTACTTCCGGGGCGCGGGCCCCGGTTACGTCCTGCGCGTCGCCACGGAGCAGGGCTGGAACCTCCACCCGGTACTGCGCTCGCACCCCCGGCGCCGGCTCCGGCTGCGCCACGACGGGCGGCCCCGGCCGGACTTCCGGAGCTGAGGGCCCGGCCACCGCGTCCTGTCGACGGGACAACGGGACAGGAGCATGGGGGGCCGGACGGCGATGTCGTGACGGCGGCGGTGCGCTCTCCGTGCTGCCGCCCGGTCGCCCCGTATCTCGCCGCCCGCGCTCAGAGATCGTCGCTCAGAGATCGTCCACGTCGACCAGCCCGTCCTGTACGGCGCGAGCGACCAGGCTTGCCTTGGTGCGCGCGGGGCGGCCGACGTTCGCGTACTTGATCCGTACCCGGTCCAGATACGAGTTGACCGTCCGTACCGAGATGCCGAGACGTTGCGCGACCAGCTCCTTCGACTCCGACTGGAACCACTCGATGAGCACGTTCTCCTCGCGTACGGAGAGCGGGGGGCGGTCGGCGCGGGCGTTCGTTCCCAGCGCGCCGGCCAGCGCGGGCGGCATGTAGGGCCGCTCGTCGGCTGCCGCCAGCGTCGCCTCGACGAGGTGCTGTCGGCCCTCGCTCTTGGTCAGAAAGGTCGCGGCCCCCAGATCCAGGCAGTTGAGCGCCGTCTTCTCGTCGTCCCGCATCGAGTAGACGACCACGCGCCGTCCGGCGTCGACGAGCCTTCGAAGGCTGCCGAAGGCGGGGCCGCCCCCGCCCAGTTGCAGATCCAGGACGACGACATCGGCCGCGCTGCCGGGTGCGGTCCACGCTTCCCGCACCGAGGCGCCGGCCGCGACCACGGTGATGGGGCGCCGCGACGCGGCGTACCACGCCTCGATGCCGGAGAGGATGGCGGGATGGTCGTCGACGACGACCACGCCGACCGGTGCGCTGTCACTCATGTCGCATCAACTCCCGAGGTCACCGGCCGTCTCCAACTGGCGTCCACCCACAGACTTCCTGCCCGCGTCGTTCTGACCACCGTCACCCTCGCGTCCATCTCACGGCCATGGGATTGAGTGGCCTCTCCCGAGAGGCGACCGTTGACATGGCCGTCACTGATCACGCTCACGCGTACCGAGCGGGGAGTCCACACGACTGTCACCCGTGCGACCGCGCGGGTACGGCTCACGACCACCGCCACCGGATCGATCAACTCCCTGCGTATCTCCACCGGCACCTCACCCCGCCGGCCCCGTACGGCCAGACTTATCGTCGCCCCTTGGTGCTCGGCCACCTCGACGCACGCCCGCAACTCGTTCAGCAGCGGGTCGGAGACCGCGTCGCTCTCCGCGAACAGGCGGCGCATACGGGCGGCTTCCACGCCGCAGCGCAGTCTGACGTCGTCGTCGTGCGGGCTCAGCACGCCGTGGCCGAGGCCCACGAGCAGGGGAACCGTCGTCGCCGTCAGGGCGCGGTAGCGCTCCTTGTGGTCACGCTGCATGTCCGCATGGATGCGTTCGCGGGTACGCAGCTCCTCCTCACGTGCCGCCTCGGTCCCCGCCGTCAGCGCCGCACCGTGCAGCAGGCGCGTCAGTACACCGACGGAGAGCTGGAAGCCGCAGTTGGAGACCGCGGCGATCCCCATGACGGCCGACTCCGCGGCGTCCGGCGCCCCCGACAGCAGCACAGCGGTCGCGTTGAGCCCCATGTGCAGCCCGAGGAACGTCGCGAACACCCTGACTCGCACGTCGACCAGCAGAAACAGCGCATGCCAGCCGACCAGTCCGAACGCCCAGTCCTCCGCACCTGTCAACCGCTCCGGAGGAAGGGTGAACGCGCATGTCGCCGAAGCGCTCAGCACCGCCGCGAGCCCCCACCGGCGCACCCTCGGCGGGATCCGCCTGCCGCGCAGCAGATAGGTGGCCCCGGTAGCCGCGACGACGGTGAGGCAGACGAAGGCCGCCGTCTGCGCCCACGCGGGGCGGTACGCGCTCTGATGGGCCGTCAATTGGTCCAGCGAGAGGGTGAACTGCGACAACAGGGCGATCAACAGCGCGGCCAGCTGGGCTCCGTGGAGCAGCTGCCCGCGGATGAGGCGGACGACGGCCGTGTGCTGAGCCGGGGTGCGGGGCGTGCGCGGCACGCGCCCCACCCGCGCCACGTCCCCCGCCTGTGACGTCCGGGGCCGGGCGTGCCAGTGCCACCGCACGCGGGTCCCGGTGCCCGGTTGTGAGGTGACCGTGGCCGAACCGCCGACCGCGTCCATCCTGCCGACGATGGAACCGGAGATGCCCCGGCGCCGCGCGGGAACGGCCTTCGGGTCGAAACCCCGTCCCGCGTCGGACAGTTCGACGACGACGCCGCCGTCGTCCAGCGTCCATGCCCTGAGCCCCGCTTCCCGGACTCCGGCATGGCGTGCCACGTTGGTGACGGCCTCCCGGACCCCGTTGAATATCGCGAGCCCCGGGCCGGACGGAACCGTGAGCGGGCCGTCGACGCGCGTCCTCAGCCGCACCAGGGCCTGACCCTCACCCCCGGAGGCCCCGACCCCGGGCACACAGCCGAGAAGCTCGGCGAGGTCGACGTGCCCCGTCTCGAATCCGGGCATGGCGGACAGTGCCTCCAGATCCTGTCTGGCACGTGGAGCAAGCCACGACCAGTCCCGGCCGACGCCCTGGGAGACCATCAGGAGTGTCGCGCTCGCCGTATCGTGCAAGGTCGCCAGGTACTCGCGCTCGGTCGCCCTTCGCGCGGCGGCGACGTCGGCCTCCCGGCGCGACGCGGCCCTGAGCGCGGCCGACCGGTCGGCCGCCCTGGCCCGTGTGCGGACGACGAGGTAGGCGGCCCTGGACAGGCCCGCCAAGAAGAGCAGACGCACCAACGGGGCCGACTCCGGGAGGTTCCCGGGGGAGGAGAGGACGTCGCCCAGGGCGCAGACCGCGGCCCCGAGCGCGGCGAGGGTGGCGCCGGCCATCGGGCGCAGCGCCCACTCCTGCTGGAAGGTGATGGCGCAGATGCCGATGACCGCCTCCACCATCACATCCGCGCCGGCGCCGCCGAGGACCGGCTGGGACAGCCCCGTCAGCACCACCACGGCCGCGTCCGACACCCACAGCAAGGAGAACGGGAGCGGGTGGCGCAGCCCGTACAGCCGCACTCCGCAGGCGAGCAGGGCGGGCACCAGCAGGGAGAGCGCCGGGGGAATCTCCGTCGCGTCCGCCGCGACAACGCCCAGCGCACCGCACAGGCAGACCACGGCGGACCGCAGCCACACCCCGTACCGCTCGACGGTCACGTTCAACAGGCGCTCGCCGGACCTGCGGCCCTCAGGCGTCTCAGCGGCCCCGTCGGCGTTTCCCGTCACCGCGGTCACCGCGGTCACCGCGGTCACCGCGGTCACCGCGGTCACCGCGGTCTCCGCGGTCTCCGAGGTGAGCGACCGCCGTCCCTTGTGGGTCGAACGACCGGCACACTCCGTGACCGGGCCGGGCTACTGTGCCCGTCGTACGGGTTGAGACCGGCCGTGGCGGGCGCGCATGACGGGGCGAGCAGTTGATGAGCGAATTCGCGTGGTGACGAATCGGATGGCCAATTCCGGAAACGCGAAGGCGGCGGCGCTTCGCACGGACCCCCAGCCGGCGCCACGACAGCGCAGGGCGACGGGTGGTGGGACCGATCGAGGCCAGTTGCTGACCACGAAGACCGGTCTGCGCATACCGACCGGAATGACCTTCGAGGACTGGGAGCAGGCCGGGCGCCAGTTGTCCGGAATCCTGGATTCTTCATCATGGTGGCTCGGCGACTGGCTCGTGTACGGGAAAGACCACTACACGGACAGGTACCAACGGGGAATTCGTGCTGTGGGCCTGCGATATCAGACTCTCCGGAACTATGCCTGGGTCTCACGGCGATTCGAGTTCAATCGGCGACGAGCCGCACTGAGTTTCCAGCACCATGCCGAACTGACCTCACTCCCGGTCGACGAGCAGGAAGCGTGGCTCGATCGGGCTGAGCAGATGAAGTGGTCCACCAAGCAGCTCCGTACCGGCCTGCGTGCCTCGCGCGAAGCCGAAGCCGAGGCTGGAGCGGGACTCGGGAAGCGGACCGGCGCCATGCGACGGCTCGCCCTCCCTCAAAGCCGTATCCCGTGGTGGCACGAGGCCGCGGAGCGGTCGGGCATCGATCTGGAGCAGTGGGTGCTGACCACGCTCGACAGGGCGGCCGAGCGGGTCCTCGGTGAACGCGGTCACCCGGAGATCGAAGCGGCAGCGACAGCGCCGCCCCCGCGAGAACTGTCCGCCGGCGCGTAACGCCCGCCGCATCTCCCTACGTCAGTCCTTCCGGCCGTCCCACGGATCCCCGATCCAACCGTCGAACGAGGGGATCAGGGCCGCGAGGGCCGCTCCGAGCCGCCAGTCCAGGTCGGGTGCGTTCATACGCACCGTGTCGCCGGACGACTTGAACTCCAGCGGTATCCGTCCGCCGGCGCGCCACTTGATACGGCGGGGGCCGCGCGGGAAGTCACCGCCGATGCCACCGCTGAACAGAGGGGTGATGAAGACGAACGGCAGCATCGGCGTGCAGAGCCACCACACGCACCACCAGAAGAGCCGGCCTTTGTATCCCACGGCGTCGAGGGCGCCGGGGCGGCTCACCGTCCAGCGTGTGCGTATGCCCCGGCTGAACGCCTTGTCGCGCGTGATCCTGCCGATTGATTCGCCCTGCGGGCCGAGTACCTCGAACTGTGCCCGCCGGCCCTCAGCGAGGGTGACGAGGCGGGCGACGGGCGCCTGTCGCGACTCGTCCGCCCACAGGACGAACGAGCGTGCGCCGTTCTTGCGGGCCGCGAGGTAGTCGGATATGCCGCCCGGCGGCAATTGGCGTTCCATGTAGGCGACGGTGCGCGAGGTTCCCGCTCCGTCGGAGAAGTCGATCTGGCAGTCGAACTGCCCGCCGGGAGTCGTCCGCAACCGCCGCAGCGCTCGCAGTTTCAGAGTACTGGTCACCCGATGGGCTCCTTCTTGCGTTTCTGTGTCCGACGGCTGGTACGAGGGGGCGTGCGGGCGGCCCCGTCATCGACCGACTGACCGACTGAGACCAACCGACTTGGACCGACCGGCCCGGCCGGAGCGCGGAGCGGGACCGCCGGAAGACGAAGCGCCAGGTTCGTCCGGCCGGCGATCAGCCACGGATGTCGCTCTTGACCTCAACCGCGTCACCGAGACTCGGTGCCGCGCTCCTGGCGAGTTCCCCCGCACCGACCTGGTCCGCCCCCTTGGCCACGACGATGGTCAGACGATCAGGCTGAAGGCCCGCGGAGACGACCGGGTGCTCGGCGACCACCGCCTCGTACGCGGCGATCGCCTCGGTCGGGAGGGTGCCGTCGAAGCCGGTCCGAACGGAAAGCCCCGGCCGTACCCCTCGCTCCGAGCTGACCGTCAGGGACGTCACGTCCGAGAGGGGCCGGTGCCGGCCGCCGTCGGAGACCATGTCCTTGAACACCGCCATCGCGCCGGTGGCGTCGACCGCGGTGATCTCGGAGCGCCAGCCGGGGGAGTTCTTCCGCGACGAGTTGTTGATGTCCCCGTCCACCACGTGGTCGTCGGCCGTCAACGAACGCCAGAGGGCCAGCACTTCACTGGTGCGTCGCTGCTCCGCGACGACGGTGAACGTGACTCCGTCCGCCGTGATCCGGCCGGTGATGTTGCTGTGGCGGGCGACGTAGTCCCTCAACTCGTCGACCCGTTCGGCCACGAGGTCGGCCGACGTGCCCTGCGCCAGGACCAGTTCACCGGTTGCCCTCCCGCTGAAGGGCAGCGTGTTGTTCTTGATGGTGTGGATTCGCGCGACGTCCGCCGTGCCGGCCCAGTCCTTCTCGAAATCCGCGGCGAGCGCCGTGCCCTTGTCGATGGCGCAGCCGCCCGACAAGGGCACGGCCAGCACGGAAGCGATGGCCGGTATCAACCGTCGCAAGGTGTTCTTCCTCAGAGCCGTCTCCTTGAGAGCGGGCGCCGGCGGGGCGGACGGCCCCGCCGGGTGAATGGTTCTCGGGCCGGGCTCAGCAGACGCTGGAGAGCAGATTGGCGTACTCCGCGAACGCGGCCTTGGTGCGTGCACCCGGGACGCCGTCGACGGCCAGGTTCTCCTTGAGGTTCATGTTCAGGAAGCGTTGCAGCGCCATGACGGTGTTCGCTCCGACCACCCCGTTGGGGGTGCCGGCCTCAAGGCCCAGGTTGTTGAAGTACCTCTGCGCCGCCTTCCAACTGTTGGTGCCCAGATACCCGTCGGGCGTTCCGGTGTTGTAGCCCAACACGCGCAGCTGGCACTGCCAGTCCTTCGCCTGGGCGTTGCTCAGCCCCAGGTTGACCACCGCGAGCGGTGCGACCTCGGTGCTCGCCGTCCGCTGCTGGGCCGGAGCGGGAGCCGCCACGGCCGCCCCCGCGTGGGCCAGCCCACCGGCGGCAACCCCCACGGCGGTGGTGACACCGACGAGTGCCTTCGTGAGAGCTCGCATGCTGTTTTCTCCTTCATGGATGTGCGCTGAGCGGAGCCGTCCGCGCCGGGCCGGTTCCGCCACGAGACTGCTGGTCCGGCGCGATGTCCCGCCACAGGCGACGGGGAAGTGACGTCATCCTGGGACGTCCCACTCGCTGACCTGCCGGAACGTCGCCTGCCGAGTCCGTACCGCGGGACGGCCGCGAGCGGGGACGGTGATGCGCACCGGGGCGGGGTCCTCCTTCGGCAGGCGCCGTGATGATGCAGAATGAGCCCGGAAGACGGGGCCGGATCAGCGGCCCCGAACGCGAATGGGGGAAACATGTCGCGTTGGAAGCCGCTGCCCGCCGAACTGCATCCGCACGTCTACCAGTTGATCGTGCGCATGCGCAGACTGAAGGACCGCGGGGAGCTGAGCACGCGCCAACTGGGCGTGAAAACCGGGTACAGCGCGAGATCGTGGCAGCGGTATCTGAACGGTCGGTCACTGCCGCCCCGGGAGGCCGTCGAGGCGATGGCCCGCATCGGAGGTGACGATCCGGCCCGGCTGCTGGCGCTGCACGAGACAGCGGCCGAACACTGGGCACGGGGACGCCCGGCCCCCTCCGATGCCCCGAAGAGTGCCGCGGAGAGCGCCCCGGAGGGCACTTCGGTGACGCCGCTCCACGCTTCCACGGAGCAGCAGCCGTACGGACGTTATCTGCGCGCCGCGGTCATGGCCGGAGCAGTGGCACTGGTGCTGTCCGTCTCAGCGGTGCTCCTGCTGGCCGTACGTCTCGCCGACGCCCGCGCCGAGCTCGCGGACCGTGCCGGTACGGCGCCGGCGACCCCGGCCACCGTGTCGGAGACCTTGATACCGGTCTCCTACACCTGTCAGTTGGAGCGGCACGACGGCCGCTGGTACGCGGGCCACAGCCACACCACGGACACCATCCTGGCGTACACACACGTGGGGCGGGAGGTGGCCGAGGCGCAGTGCCTGCTGCGCCGGGCCGGCATCTCGCCAGGTGACATCGACGGCATCTTCGGCCCGCAGACGCAGCGCGCCGTCGAGCGCATACAGAAACGGGACGGACTGGTCGTGGACGGTGTCATCGGCCCGCACACCTGGAAGTCCCTGCGGGCGGCGGCGCCCAAGTGACCGCGGAGAACGCCCGGTTGGCCGCGGAGCTGCGGGAGTTGCGGGCCCGTACCGGACTGAGCCTGGCGGCGCTGTCGGAACGAACCCCGTACAGCAAGTCCTCGTGGGAGCGCTACCTCAACGGCAAGAGCCTGCCCCCTCGTCAGGCCGTACAGGAGCTGTGCGGACTCGCGAACGAGCCGCACGGGCGGCTGTTGGCCCTGTGGGAGATCGCCGAGTCCGGCTGGAGCGGACGCGCGGCGCTCCCGGCCCTCGACCCCGCCGCCGAGGACCCGCCGCCACAGCCGCGAAACCCGTCCCGCCCCGCTGCGACCGGGCGGACGCGTGGCCGCAGGGGCCGGTTCATGGTGGCGCTGGTGTCGGTGTACGCCGTGATCGTCGGCGGTGTGGCACTGGTGTTCTTCCTGCTGTCGGACCGGGAGACCCCGGCGGACGAACCGCTGACGGACTCCGCCCCCTACTCCCTCGGCCCCCAATGCCACGGAGCCACCTGTGAGGGCCGGGACCCGATGCGCCTGATCTGCGGCATCGGCCCCGACACCCTCACCACGTACCGCACCGCCACCGGCGCCCACGTGGAACTGCGCTACAGCGAGAAGTGCGGCGCGACCTGGGCGCGCGTGTGGGGGGCCCGGATCGGCGACCTGGTGGAGGTCACGGCGGCCGGCCCGACCCGTGACGTACGCATCAAGGACACCGCCGACGCGGAAACCTACGTCTACACCCAGATGACCGCGGCCCACCCCGGCGGCACGGTCCGGGCCTGCTTCCGCCCCACGTCGGCGGACGGCGAACGGGAGTGCGTCGAGGCCCGCGTGGGCTGAGTCTGTTGATCACGAGCGTTGTCGACCCTCATCGGTCACCGCGCGGTGAACCCGGCTGCGCGCCCAACGCGGGGGGAAGTCCGTACCGTACGTCCTTCCCCTTTGCGACGGGGTCCCGTCGTTCTGGAGCCCTTCGTTCACATGTTCTGGCCGTGGTGATCCACCAAGGCGGCGAGGAGTCGGGCCAACTGCTCGCGTTCCGACGGGTTCAGCGGCGCAAGCACCTCGTTCTCCACCTCGGCAAGCAGTTTGTCCAGCTTGAGTATCAGCCGGTGGCCCTGCTCGGTGACCGCGATGATGTTCTGCCGGCGATCGGCAGGGTTGGGTGAGCGTTCCACTCGTCCGTGCTCGGCCAGTTCGTTGATCACCGCGACCATGTCGCTGCGGTGGATCCCCGTGCGGCGGCTCAGCTCCGACTGGCTGGCGGGTCCGAACTCGTCCAGTGTGGCGAGCACCGCGTAGTGCCACTTGCGGGCGCCCACGCGCGCCAACTCCTCGTTCACCAGGCGATCCGACTGCATCGCGGCCAGTGACAGAAGCCGGGTCCCCAGATTCCGCAGCCGCGCGGCAGTGGCCAACCGGTCGGTCGATCTCCCCATGTCGGGCGTGCTGTCGCTCATGCCGAGATCGTACGTTGCGTTAGTCCCACTAACAAACTATCGTCGCCGACAAGAAAAACGTTAGTGCGACCAACGATTTCGTGCGCCAAACGACGGCCGTCCGAACGCTCAGACGCCGAACGACGCCCCTGGAGTCAAAGACCATGATCAAGCCGTTCCGTATCGACATCCCCCAGGCCGACCTCGACGACCTCACCGACCGGCTCTCCCGCACCCGTTGGCCCAACGAGGTCGCCGACGCCGGTTGGGACTACGGCTTCCCGCTCGCGCGGCTCAAGGAACTGGCCGAATACTGGCGCACCGGCTACGACTGGCGCGAGCAAGAGGCCGAGCTCAACGAGCTTCCGCACTTCACCACCGAGATCGACGGCCAGAACATCCACTTCGTCCACGTCCGGTCCTCGAAACCGGACGCACTCGCGCTCGTCCTCACCCACGGCTGGCCCGGTTCGTTCCTGGAGTTCCTCGACGTGATCGAGCCGCTGTCGCGCGACTTCCACCTGGTGATTCCATCCATCCCGGGCTACGGCTTCTCCGGGCCGACCCACGAGCGCGGTTGGGACATCGTCCGGGTGGCACGGGCCTGGGCCGAGCTGATGCGCCGTCTCGGGTACGAGCGCTACGGCGCGCAGGGTGGCGACTTCGGCTCGGGCATCTCAACCGCGCTCGGTGCGGTGGCATCCGAGCAGGTAGTCGGAGTGCACGTCAACTACCTGCCGACCCGGCCGGTCCCGGACGCCGGTATCGAACTGTCCGAAACGGACGAAGCCCGGCTGGACAAGGTCAGACAGCTGATGGCGAATCGTCCGCCGTACCAGGCTCTGCAGGCCGCCACCCCGCAGACCATCGGCTACGCGCTGACCGACTCGCCGGTCGGTCAACTGGCCTGGATCGCCGAGCGCTTCGCCCAGTGGACCGACCCTCGCTCGCCGATCAGTGACGAGCGGATGCTCACCAACATCTCGCTGTACTGGCTGACCGCCACCGCGGCTTCCTCCGCGCGGCTGCACCACGATGCTCCGCGGGGAATCGAACCGTGCCCGGTGCCGGTTGGCGTGGTGGTCTTCGCGCACGACATCACGCAGTCGGTGCGACCGCTGGCCGAGCGGCTGTACGACATCAGGCACTGGTCGGAGTTCGACCGCGGCGGCCACTTCGCCGCGATGGAGGTGCCGGAGCTGCTCGCCGAGGACGTACGGGACTTCTTCCTCACCCACACCAAGTAGGACTACCCGGTCGTCACCCGCCAGGAGACACCGCCGGCCACGAACTCGCGGGCGCCACGGAGCTCTGCGACCGACGGGCCGTTCGCTTCGTCACGCAGCGCTTCGAGGTCGACACCGCCGGCCGGATCGGCTCCGTCGCACAGCGCGCGCAGGGTCTCCAGGCGCGTACGGAACGGCCACTCACCACGAGTTGTCGAGGTGGAAGGCAGACTCCTTCGAACTACGGGAGCGGCCATCGGAGCTGTTGGGTAGCCTGCGGCCGTGGAAATGAAACCGAACACCGACGACTGGTTGGAAGACACGCGGACGTCCTACGACACCGTGGCTGCCAGTTACGCGGACCTGACGCGCCACATCCTCGATGAATCGCCCGAGGAACGTGCAGCCCTGGCGTTGTTCGCGGACCTCGTGCGAGCCCAGGGCGGGGGACAGGTTGCTGACGTGGGATGCGGCACCGGAAGGGTCACGGCTCACCTGCGTCGGTTGGGCGTGGATGCCTTCGGGATCGACCTGTCGCCCGGAATGATCGAGGTGGCCAGGCGTGACAACCCTGATCTCCGGTTCGTCCTCGGCTCCATGACGGACCTTGCCCTTGCCGACGCCTCGATAACTGGCCTGGTCGCCTGGTATTCGCTGATCCATGTTCCCGACGACGAGATCGAGTCGGTGTTCGCGCACTTCAAGCGCGTGCTTCGGGCCGATGGGCCGCTGCTGCTCAGCTTCCACGTCGGTGACGAGGCGCACTTGAAGACCGAGGGCTATGGCGGGCACCCGATGAAGGTCCATGTCCACCGGCGGCAGAACGCTCAACTGATCACGTGGCTCAACGATGCCGGCTTCACCGTCGAATCACACAGAACTCTCACCTCGGCCGAGAGCAAGCTCGGAGGGATGATCCTCGCGCGCCGCCGGGCTACCGACGTACAAGGGTGAGCCTCTCGCCAAGAGAACTCGCCGGGGACTGGTCTACGGCTCGATCGGGGCGAAGATCGCGTTGATGGTCCGGTTGGCGTTCATGGTGAGCTGGCAGCTCGGATTGGCGCGAACCGCCGCCACCACCGCCACCGTCGCCCGGCGGGCCAGGGACCCCCTCGGCCCGGCCGCAGTTGCTCGCCCTGAGACGCCACCACGACCAAGGTCCGCGGCCGACGTACCGTCACCGAGGCACCGGACCTGTCCGCGACGGCCGCTGTTCAGGGTGGCTTTGTCGAGCGGACGCCGGAGAGGCACACGATCCCCACAGACACGCAAGGTGTCGAGAGCTGGGAGATCGTATGAGCAAGTCCATCACTTCCGGTCCGGACCGCCGGTCGCTGCTGCAAGCGGCGATCGCCGTCCCCGCGGTCGGGGCCGCCGCCTCGGTCCTGGGCACGCAGCCGGCCCAGGCCGCACCCCACGCGCCCGGCGCCGCCTCCTCCGGACGAGGCCGCTACGACGAGGAGAGCCCGCGCTTCGCGCTCGCGGTGCTGCCGGACACGCAGTACCTCTTCGACGCCGACAGCTCCGACCCGGAGCCACTGCGGGAGACCTTCGACTACCTCGTGTCGGAGCGCGAGGAGGCGAACATCGCCTTCATGACCCACCTCGGTGACGTGACCGAGCACGGTACGGAGCAGGAGATAGCCCTCGCGGCCAACACCTTCCGGACCATCCACGGCAAGGTGCCGTACAGCGTCCTGGCGGGCAACCACGACATCGACGGGAGCACCGACGACCAGCGCGGGGACTCCGCCTACCTGAAGGCCTTCGGGCCCGCCCGGTTCACCGCCATGCCGACCTTCGGCGGCGCCTCGCCCGGCGGCTACAACAGCTACCACGTGATCAAGGCGGCCGGCCGGAGCTGGCTGATCTTCGCCCTCGACTGGCGCGCCTCGGACAAGGCGCTGGCCTGGGCCCAGGGCGTCCTCGACGACCACCCCACCATGCCCGCCGTGGTGACCACCCATGACATCGCCTGGGCCGAGGACAACGGCCAGGCACACCTGTCGGACAACGGCCGGCGACTCTGGGACCGTCTCATCCGGGGCAACGACCAGATCTTCCTCGCGCTGGGCGGGCACTACTGGCCCTCGGGCCGTACGCTCCTCAAGAACGACGCCGGCCATGACGTGCACGTACACATCACGAACTACCAGGACCGCTACTACGGCGGCGCGGGGATGATCCGGCTCTACGCCTTCGACACCGCGCGCGACGTCGTCGACATCGAGACCTTCTCTCCGTGGTTCCTGCGCCGCGATCCCGAGAAGCGCACGCCGCTGGAGGCCGAGACCGTCGAACTGACCGGCCCGGTGGACCGGTTCAGCCTGGACATCGACTTCGCCGAGCGGTTCAAGGGCTTCGACGGACTCGTCCCGCCGAAACCGCGCCCGGCCGGCCGCGTGATGCCGCGGGGCACCGTGGCGTACTGGCGGTTCGACTCCGACGGCCTCGCCGGGGCCGGTAAGCCGGGATCCGCGGTGGGCAAGGGCGTGGTGGCCCACGACCTCTCGGGCCACGGCAACGACCTGCGCGTACAACTCCTGCACGACAGCGCGCCGGAGGTGCTCACCCGGTCCGCCGACCACCACACCCACCAGCCGGCCCACGCGAGTCTGCGCTTCGACGGAGGCAAGGGACCCGACCGGGGCGCGGTGCTCACCACGAGCGCCACGGCGCCGCTCAACAGCGCCCGGTTCACGTCCGGTTTCACCATCGAGACGTTCATCAAGCTGCCGGACCCCTACGAAGGCGACCACGCCTGGATGGGCATCCTCAGCTGGGAGGGCCGCAACGGCGACGCCGGCAAGACGACGGGCTGGTCGACGGACGAGCCCACGTGCAGCCTCAACGTCACGCCTGAGCGGTTCCTGCAGTTCGTTCTCTACCCGCACGTCCAGGACGCCGACCCCACGTCGTGGAGCCACGCCCTGCCCGTGGGCCGCTGGACGCATATCGCGGTCGTCAACGACGGTCGCCGCACGGTGATGTACGTGGACGGGTCGAAGATCGCCCGCAACCCGTCCCAGCGCGCCACCGGCATCGCCACGCTGGGCAAGCCGTTCGCCATCGGCGGCACCCAGTTCGACGAGAAGTTCGGCCAGGGCTTCTACGGGTGGATCGGCGACACCCGTATCGTCGACCGCGCTCTGAGACCGGGCGACTTCCTGCTGCCCGTCGAGTAGCGGGGGGAGCGGCGCCGCGCTCCCGCCGAACGGGTGCGCGGCGCCACCTCCGCCACTGGCGCGGGACCTCTCGCGCCTGGTGTCGTAGGGCGCGCGAGATGTCTTCGAGTTGGGGGCCGGGTTGTTGGGCAACGAATGTGTCTTCTGTGCCATCGCCAACTGGCAGGTGCGTGAGCGTCACCAGCTCGATGAAACGGCGCTGCAAGTCCGCAGGGGAATCGCCGCCCTCGATGACTTTCCGCGCTTGAGTGGCTGAGGGCTGTTGACCGCTCGCTCAGACTTCGTCGTGGTCCGCTGCGGCGGCCCAGCGGCGGATGTGCTTGTCGGGGTGGGTCTGGGCGGACGCGAGTGTGCTCTCAAGTAGTTCGTGCAGGCGTGGTGGGTATGCCTCGTGGGAGGTGGGCAGGCCCAGCAGGACACGGTGGCGCATCCGCAGATCGGTGGTCTCGGCGAACACCCGCATTGAGGCCTCCAACCAGGTGTCCTTGATGTCTTGGGACTCGTCCAGGGCGGGATCACGTACCCCACCAGGTCCATATGCGGGGGACCGGTCCGCGCGCAGCGGCAAGTGGGCGCAGTACCAGGCCCGCACGGCACCCGCTCGCTCGGCATCCGTGCCGGTCCGTAGACAGTCGACCAATGCCGACAGGACGCGGCGGCGTCCGAATGCGTAGAGCGCCGGTTCGACGAACCAACGGCAGAAGCTGGGATCCGGGTCGTACACGGCTGCCGCCATCAACGGGGCGAACAACTCCTCGGGCAGACCCGCACGTTCCAGCAGCGGCTTACGCATCGCATGGGCGAGGTGGCGTGCTCGCCGTTCCTCCGGCTTCGTTTCCACGTCCTCGACACCCAGCAGCCGAGCCACCTCCGTCACGCACATGAGGAATGAACACGCTTCCATGTCGTTCTGTTCGTCTTCGGCCACGGCAGCATTCTGGACCGGCCACGTCGGCAGGCACAGCACCGTTGGTCGTCGGCCCTCACCCGGAAGGGCTCTCGCTCGCCCTCGTCCCTGAAATGGAACGATCATGGTGTGGCTGCCCTGCTGGGCGGTCCACTCCCGCTGTGCCTGATCGCCGTTCTCTCGTTGGGGTCGCAGGGGCAGACTGTGCGGGTGGACTCTGACCTTTACCCTGACCTGGCTGCTGCGGGCAGCCTGACCGCGGCGCTGGAGCAACTGGCGGCCGAACTCGGCATCGACCTCATGTTGGTTCCCGGGGAAGGAGGTTCCCCCGTTACGGCGGGCATCGCCTCATCGGTTCCGGGGCGCGAGCCGCTGGCCATCTACATCGGGGCGACCAGCCGCTGGTTCAGCGTCTCGGGTTGGGGCGAGGGGGTCGAGCTGGTTACCGGAGCCACGTCGGACCTCGCGGATGTCTCAGGGCTGGTGTGGCGTGGGGACAGGACCGCGGACTGCGGGAACTGCGGGCCGCAGCGCCGTTTCTGGAGTCCAGTGACCGCGCCGAGGCGCACGAACGCGGGCCGGCGGCAGTGGTGGAGCTGCAGTGGCGGAAGATGCGGGAGCAGGCGGCCGAGGCCCCGGATTTCCCTCAGTTCGGCGCACTCGTGGAAGCGGCTCACGCCGATCCGAGGCTGCGACAGCTCTACGTGTTTTCCAGCCACTGGACGCTCGGCTTCAGCTCCTGCACCGGATTCCCCTTCCGGAATGAGGTGGCCATCGCCCCGGCACACAACGGCCACCCCTATCGCGTGATGAAGCACCCGCACACCGACACCATCGGCGAGGCCGCCACGGTCGAGGAAGCTGTCGTACTGGCCGGGTCCCACCTCTCCGCCGACTCCGGCTCGGCCGTCGCGGGAACCGCCGAACAAGATGAGTGACGCAGCGGCCCGGGACCACCCCGTCGGGAAGCCCGGGAAAGGAGGCTATGGCGCGCGCTGTCGACTCGGTTCATCGACCCCGTGGTGCGTGAATGGGTGACTGCGTTTCAGCTGATCGTGTCTGCAGGCGTCATTTCCCCGCTATGGGCGTGACGCCCTGGTTAGGTCGGTGAAGTCAGTCCTGATCCCCAACGAAAGGAATCGGTGAGATGCAGGCCAGTAAGGGAGACCGCCTTGTGGTCCACGGCCGGGTCGTGGGCATGAACGATCAGGTGGTGGAGATCATTGAGGTTCTTGGCAGCGATGGCACACCCCCGTACCGAGTGCGGGCCGAGAACGGACACGAGACGATCATGTCTCCCGGTCCGGACTCCGTCGTGGAGCACCGACGAGCCACTGAAGAGGGCTGAGCACAGGGCAGGCGAGATGGCGGCGAGGTCCCGCGAGCCGGGTCACCGAAGTCACCGCGGTGACCTTCGTACGGTCCTCGCTGCCGGGCCGCGCCGAGCCGCTGAGCCCCGCCCTCCGACGTGCTCACCCCCTGGAGGGGGCTCAGTCACAAGCAGTGTCACCGATCGGCTGAATTGGCCCCTTGGGTAATTGAGCTGGCTGGGCGGCGCGGTCGATTCCGGCCAGCGACCGATGCCGCACTCGGCGCTCACCAAGGGTGTCCAACGCGAAGCGCACGACCTGACGCCGATGTCCTCAACCCGCAAGTTCAGACCTGTGGCGACAGGCTTCCCCATGCCCATTCGTGAGCCCCAGGGCGGCGCAGCCGGTGCGACCGATGCGCTGCTGCGACTCTTCGAGCCAGGTGGGCCCGCGATGACAGGCCGACCTGGGCAGCAGACCAGCAGACCAGCAGGCCGTACCGCCGGACTCCGGCCACACCTCCTCGACCGAGATCGGTGATCGCCGCCCGCATGTCAGAGATGGCCGGGCTGTCTCGTCTCAGGTTGCGAAGACGGGTTCTGAGGAGAACCCACCTCGACAACAAGGAGCCGGCAAATGAGCGAGGAGATCACACATCAGAAGGTCGCGCTGGTCACCGGGGCGAACAAGGGGATAGGGCGTGGGGTTGCCGAGCAACTCGCCGCCCTGGGCATGACGGTCCTGATCGGCGCCAGAGACACGCGGAGCGGTGAGGAGGCGGCTGCGGCGGTGCGCGCGGCCGGCGGAGACGCGCACGCGGTCACCTTGGACGTCACCGATCGGGCCACCGTCCAGGACGCCGCGAAGCAGGTTGAGGAGCGCTTCGGTCACCTCGACGTACTGGTCAACAACGCCGGCATCACCGGCTCCGGGCAGGTCTCGCCCGAAGACGCCCACGATCAAGTCCCCAGCTCCGTCGACCTGGACATGGTCCGGGCGGTGTTCGAGACCAACGTCTTCGGGGTGATCGCGGTGACCAACGCCATGCTGCCGTTGCTGCGGCGGTCTCCGGCGCCACGCGTCGTCAATGTCAGCAGTCACGCGGCATCGCTGGCTCTCACCAGCGATCCGGACGGCCCCTTCGCGGCACTGCTGCCGTCGGCCGCGTATACGCCGTCCAAGAACGCGCTGACCGCGCTGACCGTGCAGTACGCCAACGAGCTGCGGAAGGACGGTGTCCTCGTCAACGCGGTCGCCCCCGGCTTTGTCGACACGGACAGCAACAACCACACCGGGTTCCTCACGGTCGCGCAGGGCGCCGCAGTCGTGGTGCGCCTGGCCGTCGTTGGCGCGGACGGACCGACCGCCGGGTTCTTCAGCGAGGAGGGCTCCGTGCCCTGGTGATGGTGGCCCTGGACAGTGGTGTGTTCCATGGGGACCGGGCGCCATGGTGGATCCGCCGGTGTACGGCGCTGCTGTCGGCCGGACAACAGGCAGTCGTGGTTGATGACCGAGGGGCGCGGCCTTCCCAACCGTAGGCCGCGCCCTTCTGCGGTGGTAGAGATCGAAAGAGGAACCGGCGTGACGAAGACCGAAGAATTCCAGGAGCTGCGGCCGCTGCTGTTCTCGATCGCCTACCGGATCCTGGGCAGTGTGAGCGAGGCGGAGGACGCGGTCCAGGAGACCTGGCTGCGCTATCAGACCACCTCAGCTCAGCCCGAGTCGGCCAAGGCGTTCCTGTCGACCGTGGTCACCCGGATCTCGATCGACGTGCTGCGCTCGGCCCGCGTCCGGCGGGAGGAGTACGTCGGGCCGTGGCTCCCCGAACCGCTGCTGACCGACCCGTACGAGGATCCGGCGCGGTCGGCGGAGCTGGCGGACTCGCTGTCGACGGCGGCCCTGCTCCTGCTGGAGCGGCTCACCCCGCTGGAGCGCGCGGTCTTCGTGCTGAGGGAGGTGTTCGCCTTCGGCTTCCCGGAGATCGCGCCGGCGGTGGGACGATCGGAGGCGGCGTGCCACCAGCTCGCGGTGCGGGCACGCCGTCACATGGAGGCGGGCCGGGTCCGGTTCGAGGCCGACCGGAAGGAACGCGAGAGACTCGCCGACCGGTTCTTCGGTGCCTTCCGGGAAGGTGACGTCGACGGGCTGGCCGAGCTGCTGGCCGCCGACGTCCAGATGATCGGCGACAGTGGTGGCAAGGCCCCGCAATTCAAGCCCATCGTCCTTGGCGCCGAGAACGTGCGCAGGGTGCTCGCGGCGTTCGCGCCGCTGGTCAGCAAGGGCGGCGGCATCGTAGAGCCGCAGGAGGTGAACGGTCAGCCGGGCGCGATCTTCCGCGACCGGGACGGCCGGGTTCTCAGCACTTGGGCGCTCGACGTACTCGACGGGCAGATCCAGATGATCCACACGGTGAACAACCCCGACAAGCTCGGGCACGTCGGTTCCGTAGCGGACGCCTGGGCGGCCCTTCGCGAGGCGAACCAGGCACAACCAACCACACCGGCCTAGAGATTGAGCGATGAGCAGACCGCGCTCGGGGCTGGGGTGGCGGGCCCTGGGCCCGCACCGCTGGTGTCACCTGTCTCGAAATAGTCGTAAGCGCGGGCCGACTACGACGCTCGACGAAGCCGACTCACCTGCCCCGTCACAGTCGGCGGGGTGCGTCGGAGCGGCGCGATGTGACATGTGAATCGAATATGCGTTCTAATATGGTGATGGACGCTTCCGCTTTCCCTGAGGACCTGGTGAGGGCCCGTCGTGCTTTCACCGCTACGTACGAGGCGCTCGCCGAGCCCTGTCCGGGGCAGGACCGGGCCGCTCTGCGCCGCCGGTTGTTGAGGCTGTCGGTACGGATCTGGTGGCACCCGCACTGGACCGCCGGCCGCTCGGGGCCGGAGGACCGGGCCCGGCTGCGGCGGCTTGCCCGCGCCGCCACTGCTCCGGAAATACCGGGGGAGAAGTAAGAAGTCCGCCGACGGGGCGCCAGATGCAGATCCCGCGTGCACTGCGCGGGTTGATCGCCGACACCGGGCAGGCCCTGTTGGCCCGTGAGTTCGGTGCACGGGTCGGCCCGTCGGGCACCATCTCCGCCGTCTATCGGCCGCGCCGGCGCAGGACGGTCCATCGCGGCGCCCACGCACACAAGTGCGCATCAGTGGTCGATCTCTGAAGCCCGCGGCCCTCTGTCCTGTCGAATGAGTTCGACTCTTCAAGAACCTTGACCGGGACATGACCCGCGCGCACTATGGGAGCGCTCCCACAGATTCAAGGCTTGACGCGCCACGGGCGATCCTCCGCCGCGCGGCGCTCCGCACCAGATGTCCCGGACTGATCAGCTCCTTCGACGGCACCCCACCCGCATTCGGCATCGGGCCGCCGCGACCATCGGCGCGCCCCGGACGGAGAGTGACTTCAGCCATGAGATCTCGTACGGCCTTACTGGCCGCCGCCGCACTGACGGCAGCCGCCACTGGAACAGCCACCGCCACGAGCGCGGCTCCGAACGGCGCCGCCGCTGCCGGCTGCACCGTCGCCTACACGGTGCAGAGCCAGTGGGACGCCGGATTCACCTCCGGCGTCACGGTCACCAACACCGGTGACCCGGTGAGCGGCTGGAACCTCACCTGGTCCTTCGCCGGCAACCAGCGCGTCACCCAGGGCTGGAACGCCGACATCGCCCAGAGCGGCGCCGGCGTCACCGCCAGGAACGTCGCCCACAACGGCACACTCACCACCGGCGCCTCAGCCTCTATCGGGTTCAACGCCTCGTACAGCGGCGGCAACGCGATACCGGCCACGTTCAAGTTGAACGGCGTCACCTGCAACGCCGGCCCCGTCGACCCGACCGATCCGCCCACCGATCCCCCCGGCCCCGGCGACCGCGTCAACAACCCCTACGCCGGTGCCAAGGTCTACGTGAACCCCGAGTGGTCCGCCAAGGCCGCCGCCGAACCCGGCGGCAACCGCATCTCCGGCCAGCCGACCGGAGTCTGGCTCGACCGCACCGCCGCGATCGAGGGCGTCGGGGGCGCCATGGGCCTGCGCGACCACCTCGACGAGGCACTGACGCAGAAGGGCTCCGGCGAACTCGTCGTCCAGCTCGTCGTCTACAACCTGCCGGGCCGCGACTGCGCCGCCCTCGCCTCCAACGGGGAACTCGGTCCGACCGAGATCGGCCGCTACAAGACCCAGTACATCGACCCGATCGCCGCGATCCTCGCCGACCAGAAGTACGCCGGTCTGCGCATCGTGACGACCGTCGAGATCGACTCCCTGCCCAACCTCGTCACCAACACCACCCCGCGCCCGACCGCCACCCCCAACTGCGACACGATGAAGGCGAACGGCAACTACCAGAAGGGCGTCGGCTACGCCCTGAACAAGCTGGGCGACGCGCCCAACGTCTACAACTACGTGGACGCCGGCCACCACGGCTGGCTCGGCTGGGACGACAACTTCGGCCCGTCCGCGGAACTCTTCAAGACCGCCGCCACCACCGAGGGCGCGACTCTCGGCGACGTCCACGGCTTCATCGTCAACACCGCCAACTACAGCGCCCTGAAGGAAAACCACTTCACGATCGACGACGCCGTCAACGGCCTCTCGGTCCGCCAGTCCAAGTGGGTCGACTGGAACCGCTACGTCGACGAGCTCTCCTACGCCCAGGCCATGCGCGCCAAGCTCGTCTCGCTCGGCTTCGACACCAACCTCGGCATGCTGATCGACACCTCCCGCAACGGCTGGGGCGGCACCGCCCGGCCCGCCGCTCCCGGGCCGAGGACATCCGCGGACGCCTATGTCGACGGCGGTCGCTACGACCGGCGCATCCACCTCGGCAACTGGTGCAACCAGTCCGGGGCCGGCCTCGGCGAACGTCCCCAGGCCGCGCCCGCGGCGGGCATCGACGCGTACGTGTGGACGAAGCCGCCGGGGGAGTCCGACGGATCCAGCACGGCGATCCCGAACGACGAGGGCAAGGGCTTCGACCGCATGTGCGACCCGACGTACGAGGGCAACCCCCGGAACAACAACAACAAGTCGGGGGCGCTGCCCGGAGCACCAGTGTCCGGACACTGGTTCTCCGCCCAGTTCCAGGAACTCATGAAGAACGCGCACCCGGCGCTGTAGTACCTCTCTCGGGTGCGGCGAGTCGAAGCGCTTCGACTCGCCGCGCCCGAGAGCTGCGCCGTCGCGCCACAGCACAGACCGTCGAAGCGGTGAGCACCCTTGCCGCGGTCGCGAGCCATGCCGGAGTCTCGGCCAGCAGGGTGAGTTACGTGATCAGCGGCAAACGGTCGATCTCGCCCGGCACTTGCGAGGGCGCGGAGCGCAGCATCCATGAACTGGGCTTCAACGCGGGGGCAGGTCCCGCATCATCGCGCTGATGATGCCACTGTGCGCCGACACGTACATCCCGTTGGTCATGGAGATCGCGATCGCCATCACCACAGCGCGAGGAGGGCCCGGCCGCCATGCGCCGGGTCCCCGGCGACGGGAGCGCTGTGCGCCGAGCATCTGGCCGCACTCGGCCAGCGCGACATCGCGAAGCTGGCCGGCGAGGGCGCGGACGATGTCGGCCTGATCGCCCCGGAACTGATGGTGCACGCCAGCTCGGGGCCCCAGGGCCCGTGACCGAACCTCCTCGATGGACCCGAGCCGGTGTATGGCCACCGAATCTTCCCGGCCCTGCATAGGGTTTCGGTCATGACCAGGGCAAAAGGGCGGTGGCCCGAGCTGGACTCGGACCAGGGCATCGAGGACGCGACGCTGCTCATTCTGGAATGGCTCGGTGAGCAGGGCGTGGGGGCGATGATCCGGGTCGATGCGGAGCGAATGCGAGAGGGCCGACCGGCGTGGACGTTCGCCGCCAGTGGGGGACCACTGCCTGAAGCGGTGCGAGCTGACGGCGCTTCAGTCGCGGAATGCATGGGCAGGGCGCTACTCACACTGCGAGAGGTTGGGCTGCCCGTCCCCTTCTGAGTTCCGGTCGCAACCTGCGAACCCCCACTGGTCGAAGGCGCGTTGGTCCGACTCGAAACTGAGCACTTGCCCGGATGCCGACCGGGCCCGGCCGGCGTTCCGATGGTCCAGGTTCAGCGGCAGCCGCTCGTGAGGGTCGTTCGCTCCTAGGGGGTGTCTTTTCGATCATCGGATCGTTGGTCCGGTCATGAGGGATGGGGAGATTTGTGATGCCGCCTGGGCGGTGATCGAGCCGTTGCTG
>NZ_JBHXDC010000012.1:0-222651 GCF_042725135.1 Streptomyces sp. NPDC060366
AGACAACGCGGAGCGTTGGCGACCGACGACAACGCGGCGGGCGTGCGTGCCAGGGACCGCGAGCCCGGCAAGATCCGAACGACAGGCCCTAGCCGACCGCTCCCGCCACAGCGACGATCACGAACATCAGCACCAGCACGGCGGCCATGATCCGGTTCCGGGTTTTGGGGTCCACGCGTCGAGGTTAACGGCCGCGCGCGGCGGGCCTCACGGTGGGGCAGCGCACCAGCGTCTCGTAGCGCGGCTGCTCCCCCGGCACCCCGGCCACGGGCAGCCGGCTCCGTACGAGCGCCAGCTCCCCGACCTCCCACGGCGTCCCCTCGAAGCCGTCGAGCGCGGCCACGTAGGGGCTGAGGTCGGTATCGATCCGCGTACGGGCCAGCGTGAGGTGCGGCCGGTAGCTCCGGTGCTCCTCCATCGGCACCCCGGTCCGGCGCGCGGCGGCGTCCGCGCGCTCGGCGAGCCGCCGCAGCTCGGCGATACCCCCGGCGGCACCGGCCCACAGCGCGCGCCCCCCGAAGTGCCCGCCGCCGCGCAGCCGCAGCGAGAACGCTTCCGTCCGGTGCGCCGCACGCTCCAGCCGCTGGGTCAGCTCGGGCACGAGCGCGTCGTCGACCTCCCCCATGAAGGCGAGCGTGAAGTGCCACCCCGCCTGCCCGGTCCACCGCATCCCATCGGCCCCGGGAAGCCCCCGCACCCGCCGGTCGACGGCCTCGGCGAGCTCGTCGGCGACATGGACGGGCGGCAGCACGGCGGCGAATAGACGCATGCCGGCCAGTCTGGCAGCCCGGCGTGACCCGGTCACCGTGGTTGTCGTGGCGCCCGCTCCCCCGGATCCTTCCGGAGAGCGGGCGCCGTCACTCAAGCAGCCGTCGCCAGTGGCTGTTCCCGCTGGACGAACGTCACGTGCTGGTGCCCCCGCCGCAGGTCGATCTTGACGCGGAGGCCGCCGACCCGGGCGAGCATCACGCCCACGCCCACCGCCGCCAGCGCGGCGACCGCGCCGCCGGAGGCGAAGCCGACCCTGGCGCCGTAGGTGTCGGTGACCCAGCCGACGATCGGGGCGCCGACCGGCGTACCGCCCGTGAAGACCATCATGAACAGGGCCATCACCCGGCCGCGCATGGCCGGGTCCGTGGTCATCTGGATGCTGGAGTTGGCGGTGACGTTGACCGTCAGGCCGCACATGCCGACCGGCACGAGCAGCGCCGCGAAGAGCCAGAACGTCGGCGCGAACGCGGTCACGATCTCCAGCACACCGAAGAGGACCGCCGCCGCGACCAGCAGCCGCATCCGGGAGGTGCCCCGGCGGGCCGCGAGCAGGGCGCCGATCAGGGAGCCGACCGCCATCAGGGTGTTGAGCAGGCCGTACGTGCCGGCGCCCGCGTCGTACACGTCGTCCGCGAAGGCGGACAGCCAGATCGGGAAGTTGAAGCCGAAGGTGCCGATGAACCCGACCAGCACGATCGGCCAGATCAGCTCGGGCTTGCCCGCGACGTAACGCAGTCCCTCCCGCAGCTGGCCCTTGCCGCGCGGGGTGCGTTCGACCTTCAGCAGCTCGGAGTTGCGCATCAGCAGCAGGGCGGTGAGCGGCGCGATGAACGACACTCCGTTGAGCAGGAAGGCGTAGCCGCTGCCGACGGCGGTGATCAGCACACCGGCGACGGCCGGGCCCACGAGCCGGGCGGACTGGAAGTTGGCGGAGTTCAGGCTGACGGCGTTACGGAGCTGGTCCGGGCCGACCATCTCGTGCACGAACGACTGCCGTGCCGGGTTGTCGACCACCGTGACCAGGCCGAGTACGAAGGCCGTGGCGTACACGTGCCACACCTGGACCTGACCGCTCAGGGTGAGCGCGGCGAGCGCGAGGCCGGTGATTCCCATCGCGGCCTGGGTGCCGAGCAGCAGCGTGCGCTTGTTGCACCGGTCGGCGATGACGCCGCCGTACAGGCCGAAGAGCAGCATCGGCAGGAATTGCAGGGCCGTGGTGATACCGACGGCCGTGGAGGATCCGGTGAGGGTGAGCACCAGCCAGTCCTGGGCGATGCGCTGCATCCAGGTGCCGGTGTTCGACACGACCTGCCCGGTGGCGAAGAGCCGGTAGTTACGGATCTTCAGCGAGCTGAACATGCTCGTGCGGGGCTGTTCTGTCCCTTGAACGGGGTCGGGGGTGGTCGGTGCGGGGGCGGAGTCTGCTCCGGATCCCGTACTCAAAGTTGGTTCGCCTCCTCGGCGTGGACAACGTGCTTCTGCGGGCGGCTACAGATCGGCGACGGGCGGCTACAGGTGCGCGAGTTTCTCCAGCACCGGCGCGGCGGCGCGGAGCTTGGACCATTCGTCCTCGTCCAGGCCCTCGGCCACGGCGGTCAGCCAGGCGTTCCGCTTGCGGCGGCTCTCTTCGAGCATGGCTTCGGCCCGCTCGGTCGACGTGACCACCTTCTGTCGGCGGTCGTCGGGGTGCGGCTCCAGCCGGACCAGTCCCTTGGCTTCGAGCAGGGCGACGATCCGTGTCATCGACGGCGGCTGTACGTGCTCCTTGCGGGCCAGCTCGCCGGGTGTGGCCGAGCCGCAGCGGGCGAGGGTGCCGAGCACCGACATCTCGGTCGGACTCAGCGACTCGTCGACGCGCTGGTGCTTGAGGCGTCGGCCCAGCCGCATGACGGCCGAGCGGAGTGCGTTCACGGCGGCCGCGTCGTCGCCGTGGGATAGGTCAGGCATGTTCTTTAGCGTAACTCATTACCTTGGCTAAGGAAAACGGAAAGCAGCTCTCCACGCCAGGGCTCACAGATCCCACACATCGAGCGCCCGTGGCTCACTCGAACGAGTGAGACAACCGCGGAAAGTCACGCGACGGCCCACAGGCGCCCGCGACTCTGGTCGGCATGGGATCGACAGTGCTCAGCCTGCGGATAGACGGTGAGCTGCTCGACCGGCTTCGGCAACACGCCGCCAGACGCGGAATGAGCGTCCAGGACTATGTGGTCGGGACGCTCATGCGCGACGATTTCGACGAGCGCTTCAGGGCGTCCGTCGACGAGACGGAGAGGTTCTACGGCGCGGCGTGACGCCGGCGGGCGTGACGTACGCGGCGGAGAAACCGGCCGTCACGTGAGGCCCAGCGCCGGCATCGCGTAGTAGAAGACGAACACGGCCGACACGACGTACATCGCCACCGGCACCTCGCGGCCCCGGCCCGCCGCCAGCCGCAGCAGGCTGAAGGTGATGAACCCGATGCCGATGCCGTTGGTGATCGAGTACGTGAACGGCATGAGCACCATCGCCAGGAAGGCGGGAACGGCGACGGTGTAGTCGCTCCAGTCGATGTCCCTGACCGACCCGGCGAGGATCAGGAAGCCCACCGCCAGCAGCGCGGGCGTCGCCGCCTGGGACGGCACCATCGTCGCGATCGGTGTGAGGAACAGCGACAGCGAGAAGAGCGTGCCCGTCACGACGGACGCGAGTCCCGTCCTCGCCCCTTCGCCGACCCCCGCCGTGGACTCAACGAAGCAGGTGGTGGCGGAGGACGAGGTCGCGCCGCCGTAGGCGACGGCAACGCCGTCGACGAACAGCACGCGGTTGATCCCGGGCAGCCGCCCCTTCTCGTCCATCAGCTTCGCCTCGTCGCCGACGCCGAGGATCGTGCCCATCGCGTCGAAGAACGTCGACAGCAGCACGGTGAAGACGAAGAGCAGGCCGGTGACGAAGCCGACCTTCGCGAAGCCGCCGAAGAGGCTGAACTGACCGAGCAGTCCGAAGTCCGGGACGGCCACGGGGTTGCCCGGCCACTTCGGGGTCGTCAGGCCCCAGCTCGGCACTTCGGCGACCGCCTCGATGACGAGCGCCAGGACCGTCATCGTCACGATCGAGATCAGGATCGCACCCGACACCTTGCGGATGATCAGTACGAGCGTGAGCACCACGCCGAGTGCGAAGACCAGCACGGGCCAGCCGTTGAGGTGGCCGTTCGAGCCGAGCTGAAGCGGCACGGTGGTCCCGGCGACGTCCGGGATACGCGAGACGAAGCCGGAGTCGACCAGGCCGATCAGCATGATGAAGAGGCCGATACCGATGGCGATGCCCTTGCGGAGACTGGTCGGTACGGCGTTCATCACCCGTTCCCGCAGCCCGGTCGCGACCAGCAGCATCACCAGGAAACCGGCCAGGACGACCATGCCCATCGCGTCGGGCCAGCTCATCCTCGGGGCGAGCTGGAGCGCGACGATCGTGTTCACGCCGAGCCCGGCGGCGAGCGCGATCGGCACATTGCCGATGACGCCCATCAGGAGCGTGGCGAAAGCCGCGGACACCACGGTGGCGGTGACCAGCTGGCCGCCCTGGAGCTGGTGGCCGTACAGGTCCTTCGCGCTGCCGAGGATGATCGGGTTCAGCACGATGATGTAGGCCATCGCGAAGAACGTGGCGAAGCCGCCGCGCACCTCGCGGGCGACGGTGGACCCGCGCTCCGAGATCTTGAAGAAACGGTCGATGGCGACCGGGGCGGTGGCCTTGTCCTGGACGGGCATGCGCAACCCTCGGTCGTCGTGGTCATCGGTTGTTCGAACGAATGGAACCGGCCACGCGGAACGGGCCATCTCGCAAAACCGTTTCAGTATGAACAGATGGGCCGGTGATCGCTATCTCCGCGCGTAGAGCCGTGCGGGACCGCGCCCGGCCTGGCCGGGGGCCGCCGCATACACTGACGCCATGGCCAAATGGACCCCGACGCATGAGGCACCCGAGCCCCTGGAGGGGCCGGTCGTCCCGACCATCGTCGGCGGCACCGTCATCTGGTTCGTCCTCTTCCTCGTGCAGCTCCCGTTCTACGGCTGGTTCGACGACCACGGGCACATCTGGTGGGTGTGGACCTGTCTGGCCGGCGCCGGGCTGGGGCTGATCGGCGTCTGGTACGTGCTCAGGCGCGACGCGGCCATCAGGCACGCGGCCAAGGACGCTGATACGGAACCGGCCACGGAAGCCGGGGGCGAACCGGGCGCCGAACCGGGGGCGTCGGACACCGGCTCCGGGTCCGCCGGGGACTCCGCGCCGTAGTGCCTCGGGACGACTTGTGCTCGTACCTCTCGTACCTCGGTCGGATCTTCGGGTCACTCGGCGGGTAAACGCCCCCGCACGGCCGTAACGTCGACCTCATGACTCAGCGGGCGAAGATCGACACCGGCGGCGGCGAGCCACGCGGCCCCTCAATCGACGCGGGTGCGGAGCTCGACCCCGTCCACCCGAGGGAACTGCCCGCGCCCGGCCGGGCCAAGGGGCTGACCGCCGCGGAGGTCGCCGAGCGGGTCGCGCGGGGCGAGGTCAACGACATTCCCGTACGCAGCAGTCGCTCGACCGCCGAGATCGTCCGCGCCAACGTCTTCACCCGGTTCAACGCGCTCATCGGTGTGCTCTGGGCGATCGTGCTGTTCGTCGCGCCGATCCAGGACAGCCTCTTCGGTTTCGTCATCATCGCGAACACCGGCATCGGCATCATCCAGGAGCTGCGCGCCAAGAGGACGCTCGACGGTCTGGCCGTCATCGGCGAGGCCAAGCCGGTCGTACGGCGCGACGGCGTCGCGGCCGGGATCTCCACCTCCGAGATCGTCCTCGGCGACGTGATCGAGCTGGGCCCCGGTGACAAGGTCGTCGTGGACGGCGAGATCCTCGAGGCCGACAATCTGGAGGTCGACGAGTCCCTGCTCACCGGTGAGGCCGACCCGGTGCTCAAGCGCCCCGGCGACACGGTGATGTCGGGCAGCTTCGTGGTCGCGGGCGGCGGCGCGTTCCGGGCGACGAAGGTGGGACGGGAGGCGTACGCGGCCCAACTCGCCGAGGAGGCCTCGCGCTTCACGCTCGTCCAGTCCGAACTGCGCACCGGCATCAGCACGATACTCAAGTACGTGACCTGGATGATGGTCCCGACGGCGATCGGGCTGATCATCAGTCAGCTGGTCGTCAAGGAGAGCAACTTCAAGGACTCCGTCGCCCGGACCATCGGCGGCATCGTCCCGATGATCCCGGAGGGCCTGGTCCTGCTGACCTCGGTCGCCTTCGCGATCGGTGTCATCCGGCTCGGCCGCAAGCAGTGCCTCGTCCAGGAGCTGCCGGCGATCGAGGGCCTGGCCCGCGTCGACGTCGTCTGCCTCGACAAGACGGGCACGCTCACCGAGGGCGGGATGGACATCACCGAACTGCGCCCGCTGGGCGGCGCGGACGAGGCGTACGTACGCACGGTGCTCGGTGCCATCGGCGCGTCCGACCCCCGGCCCAACGCCAGCCTCCAGGCGATCATCGACGCGTATCCGGACGACTCGGGGTGGCGCGCCACGGCGGCGCTGCCGTTCTCCTCGGCCCGTAAGTACAGCGGCGCCACGTTCGAGGTCGGCCAGGGCGGGCCCACGAGCTGGCTCCTCGGCGCGCCCGACGTCCTGCTGCCCGCCGGTGATCCGACGCTCGCGGAGATCGACTCCCTCAACGAGCAGGGCCTGCGGGTGCTCCTGCTGGCCCGCGTCGAGGGCACCGGCCCGCTCGACGCACCCGACGTGACGGCCGGAGCGGTGCCGACGGCCCTGGTCGTACTGGAGCAGCGGCTGCGCCCGGACGCCGCAGAGACCCTCACGTACTTCGCGGACCAGGACGTCGCGGCGAAGGTGATCTCCGGCGACAACGCGGTCTCGGTCGGCGCCGTGGCCGCGAAACTCGGGCTGCCGGGCGCGGACCGTACGGTTGACGCGCGCCAGCTGCCGGGCGAACGCGACGAGATGGCGAAGGCGCTCGACTCGGCCACGGTCTTCGGCCGGGTCAGCCCGCAGCAGAAGCGGGAGATGGTGGGCGCGCTTCAGTCGCACGGCCACACGGTCGCGATGACCGGTGACGGTGTGAACGACGTCCTCGCCCTGAAGGACGCCGACATCGGCGTCGCGATGGGATCGGGGTCGGAGGCGACACGGGCGGTCGCCCAGATCGTGCTCCTGAACAACAGCTTCGCGACGCTGCCCTCGGTGGTGGCCGAGGGCCGCCGCGTCATCGGCAACATCACACGCGTCGCCACGCTGTTCCTGACGAAGACGGTCTACTCCGTACTGCTGGCCATCCTGGTGGTGTGCACGCAGGTGGAGTATCCGTTCCTCCCCCGGCATCTGACGCTGATCTCCACGCTCACGATCGGCGTCCCCGCGTTCTTCCTGGCCCTGGCGCCGAACAAGGAGCGCGCCAAGCCGAACTTCGTACGCAGGGTGATGCGCTACTCGATACCCAGCGGCGTCATCGCCGCGGCCGCCACATTCACGACGTATCTGCTGGCCCGCTCCCACTACAGCGGTCCGGGCTCCCTGCCCGCCGAGACGAGCGCGGCGACACTGACGCTGTTCCTGGTCTCGATGTGGGTCCTGGCGATCATCGCCCGCCCGTACACCTGGTGGCGGGTGGGGCTGGTGCTGACGATGGGATTCTGCTTCCTGGTGGTGCTGGTCGTCCCGTCGCTCCAGCACTTCTTCGCACTGAAGCTGGTGGGCACGACGATGCCGTGGACGGCGGTGGCGATCGCGGCCGTGGGCGGGGTGCTGCTGGAAGTGGCCTGGCGGGTGGTGGACCGGAAGTACCCGGTGTAGGCACGGCCGACCGGGAGACGGAACGACGAAGGCCGACCGGGAGACCGGACGACGAAGGGCCCCGCGCCGGGTGCGCGGGGCCCTTCGTACCGAGCTCGGGCTGCTACGTCACTTCACGTCGACGAAGTCGCCGGCCGGGATGACCGCCGGGGTCGTGGACGTGCCGGCGAAGTTCCAGCGCCAGTAGCCGTCCACCGTGGACTTGGTGGTGGTCTTCAGCGTGCCGGTGCTGGAGGTCTTGACCGTCTTGACCGTGTTGTAGGTGGTGCTGGTCTTCTTACGGAACTGGAGCTGCACGGACTGGGTCGCGTAGCCCTTGTAGGTGCCCGTCTCCCAGTTGGCGCGGGACAGCTTGCCCGTGACCGTGATCGTGCCGCCCTTCTTCACCGGCTCCGGGGCGGCGTTGACGGTGATCTTGGACAGGCGCTGGAGGTTCGTCTTGGCGAACTTGTCGTTCTGGACGCTGTAGTCGTCGTTCGACGCTGCCCAGACACCGACGTTCCACGTCTTGGAGTCGCTGTTGATGAGCCACAGCGGGTCGACCTCGATGGTCTGGGTGCACGTCGAGGTGGTGGCACTCGCGGCCGTGCACTTGAACGCACCGGGCGCTCCGAAGCCGAAGGAATCCGGGTCGTCGAGGCTGGAGCCGATCCAGATGATCGCGTCGGCGTCGGCGATGCCGGCCGGGTGGGACGCGGTGATCGAGACGGAGACCTTCTTGACGGCGGTGGTGCCGACGACGATGGGCTTGCCGCCGTTGACCACGGCCTTGTTGATGACCGGGGCCTCGGCAGCCGCCCTGGCGTTGCCCTTCGGCGCGGCGGCGGAGCCCTGGTGGGTGGCGGAGCCGTAGGACGGCACGCCGGGACGTGTCTCCGCGGGCGCGGCCTGGGTGGCCGGCACGGCGAGGGCCGACAGAGCCAGGGCACCGGTCGCGACGGCAACAGTGGCGCGGATTCGCATGCATTTCCCCATTTGTCAGTGAGCCTGTTGGCTCACCTGTACAGACGAGGATCAGGACGTAATGGTTGTACACAACGTGCGACTTTCGTGAAGATCGCACCTCTTGCCCGGACGACTTCAGTCGAACCAGCGGTCCCGCGCCAGTTCCTCCGTCCGCGACGCGTCCTCCAGCAGGGCGGCCACCTCGAAGCGGCGCGGCCACTGGCCCGCCGCCCAGGCGAGCCCCGCGGCGACGCCCTCCACCGTTGACGCGTGGACCGTGCCGTCCGGTGTGCGCCGCCAGTCCAACTCCACGCCGCCCGCGAGCAGTCGCTCGTGCTCGACATAGGTGGCGGGCGTGCCCGCGCCGAGCAGTACGTGGACGGACTCCGGGACGTCGTACTCCTCGCCCTCGGTCGTCACCTCCGCCGTGACGCTCTCGCCGAGCCGTCCGACCTGTAGCAGCTCCGCGAGGTCGGCGGCGCGGGCCGGGGCGACCGGCAGCAGCGGCAGTCCGGCGGTCAGCGGCAGCAGGTCGGGCGCGTCCGCGATCACGGCGTCCGCCGCGTCCACGATCCGTACCTCGCCGTCCACGACCGCGCGCAACTCGTCGGGCAGCGTGACCTGTTCGGGGTCGAGATCCGCGAGCGCCGTGTAAAGGGCGTGCAGTTGACGGGCCGTCACCTCGCGGTCCGGGTCGGCCAGCCGGGTCAGCAGCTCGGCGGCGCCGCCCGGCTCGTCGAGGAGCGCGGCGACCGATGTCCGCACGCCCAGGGCGCGCAGCACCTGCGCGTCCTCGAAGCCGGAGGCGTCCACGGAGTCGTACAACCCGGCCAGCAGCGGATCGCCGCCCGCCGCGCGCAGCCCGGCGGGGCGGCGCCCGTCGAGCACGGGGTGGTCGCGCAGCCACCACGCGGTGTACGAGCGCACGCTCTCGGTGGTGCCGTCGGGCAGCAGCACGCGTACGGGCGTGGTCAGCGCGTCCCGCAGCGGAGGCCGCGCCAGCAGGGCCAGCGCCTGCGGCCAGGCGTCGTCGTCCACCAGGTCCAGGTCCCGTACGGCGACGATCTCGGTGGCGACCGGCGGCACGGGCGTCTCGGGAAGCCGGTCCAGGACGTCCTCGCACCACACGTCGACGGCGTCGAGGAGACCGGCGTCGTCGGGTTCGGCGAAGTCGCCGTCGCGCGGCTCCAGTTCGTCGGGGTCCAGGACGACGTCGGTGGCGCGTACGAGGCTGAAGTTGGCCAGCACCCCGCAGGCGGCGAGGGGCTGTTCACCCCAGCGTTCGGCCAGATCGGCGTCGCACAGGGCGAGTTCGTCCTCGCGCATGACGGCGGCGAACGGGCTGCCGGGCAGGACGAGTTCACCGGCGGGGGCGAGTTCGCCGTCCTCGTCGGGCAGGGCGAGCGCCGCCAGCCACGGCTCGTCGCCCGCGTCCAGATCCGCGTCCCGCACCAGGGCCAGGACCGTCTCGGCCAACTCCTCCGCGTCCAGACCCTGTTCCTCGTCCCAGACCTCGCCGGAGTCCAGCGAGGCGGCGACCGCCGCCCGTACCTCCGGGGTGGTCAGCACGGCACGCGGCGAGGCGGGGAGGGCGCCCAGCTTCTCCAGCAGCGGATGGGCGGCGTCGGGGTGCGCCACCTTCAACCCGAGCCTGGCCAGGTCGGACGGTGTGTCGGCGAGCGGCAGCAGGACCCGCCGGGGCCCTACGGCCGTACGGCCGCTGGCGAGCGGCACCGGCAGCCCGGACAGCCGGTCCGGGTCGACACCGGCCAGCGACTCGTACAGCCGCCGCCACCACTCGGGGGCCCGCTCGGCGCCGCCGATGCGCTCGATCGCGTCACCGAGGGGCAACCGGCCCACCGCCAGGGACCGCAGCTCCGTGCGCCGTTCGAGTCCGGCGGGCAGCAGCGTGGGCAGTACTTCGGCCAGTACGCGTACGGTGTCGTCGCCCGCGCCCTCCACGACCTCCGCCTCGAAGGGCCGCAGCGCGGTCAACTCCTCGCTGGGGGCGGCCGGTTCGAGGAAGGCGACGCGCGGCAGGCGTCGCAGGATCGCGGCCCGCAGGACGCCGTCCAGCTCGCCCTTGCCGAGCGGTCCCGGCACCAGGTCGATGGTGCCGGTGGACACCGGTTGCCAGTCGCCGAGCAGTTCGGCGTACGCGTCGGCGGCGCGCTCCACCAGGAAGTCGGTGAGCGGTCCGGGCGCGGGGTGGCGCCTGGTGGTGTCCAGCGGCAGCGAGGCGATCAGCAGCGCCGGGACACCGAGGGGTTCGTCGGTCGGCGTCGGGGCGTGCACGACGGGTGCGGTACGGGGCCGGGCCGGGGCGCCCTCGTCGTCCACGGGGACGGCCCAGGTGACCGCCCAGTGGGGGCGCAGGCGTTCCTCGACGGGGCGGCCTTCGAGAAGTTCGGGCGCGGTGGCGCCGTGGTGGCTGACGACCCGCCAGCGGCTCAGGGCCTCGGCCGCGCTGTCCTCGACGTGCACATACGCCCCGTGCACACTGCGCCTCAACACCCGCTCGCCGTCGGGGGTTTCGACCACGATCTCGGCGAGGCCGGGCAGGGTGAGCAGCAGCGCGTCGTCGATCGCGGCGAGCAGCCGCTCGACCAGGTCGAGCGCGGTCCCGTCCCGCAGGGGCAGGATGACCACGGTGTCGTAACCCTCGGGCGCGCTGCCCTCGGCGGGCAGCGGCAGCCGCAGCAGCGGCACGTGCCCGTCGCGGCGGCGCAGCTCGTCGCCGAGCCCGGGGCTCCCCTGGGCGGCCTCCTGGGCCAGCCCGCGCGCCTCGGCGAGCGACCAGCGGACGCCGCCGTGCCGGCCGACGACGGCCGGTTCGTCGCTGACGGCGATGACGGCGGCGAAGCCGACACCGAACCGCCCGACGGCGGACTCGTGCCCCTCGCGCTTGGCGGAGGCGCGCAGTGTGCTGAGCGATTCGACGCCGGTCGCGTCGAGGGGGGCGCCGGTGTTGGCGGCCACGAGCACGGCGGGACCCTCGGCCGTGGCGGGCCGCAGGGTGAGCCGGAGCCGGCCGGGGGCGCCGGCGCGGGCGGCGGCGTCGGCGGCGTTCTGCGCCAGCTCGACGATCAGGCGGTCACGGTAGCCGCCGAGGGCGAGGTCCTCCTCGGCGTTGGCGTCCTCCCGGAAACGGGCGGGACCCGCACCCCAGGAGGCCAGTACCGCACGCCGCAGCCGCCCCGTCCCGAACGGGTCGGCCCCCTCGGTCGTCGTGACGCTCACCCTGTGACTCCACTCTGTCCGTCCGCCTACCGGTCCGCTACTCGGTAAGTGTGCGGGCCCGAACGTACCGCGCGACGGGCGTCCGGCGGGGTGGGGGTCTGGGCTACGGCCGGGCCCGTTCGGTAGCCCGGCCCGGTCAGGAAGGCGCCGGCGGGTGTCCACGCGCGCTCATCGCCTCCGCCGTGCTGCCCGCTCCCGACGAACTCGCGGTCAACGAGCCGATCCCTGAACGACTTCAATGCCCTTCAGTGCAGCTTTACCACATTTCCTCGAGCACTTCCTCCAGCATTCGATTCCATTCAGAATCGGGGTCGGCCAGCGGAGTCGGGTCGAATGAGTTGACCGCTTCACGGAATGTGTCGACCAGATCCTCGACATCGGGTTCTGGTGAATTATATGCGTCTTCGAGTTTCCTGAATTGCGTCAGACAATGCACAAGCGCCGCGACATCTCGATGCGCGAGCTGGTAATCACGCGCGCTTTCCTGGAACATGTACACGGCTCCGGAGGACGGAGCGAGAACCACGAGCGCCGCGGGCAGGTAACCCAGAACATGCCAAGCGCGCGACTCCTCGGGGCAGTATCGGTTCCCCAGGGCGAACAAGGGGGCCAATACATATGGGTCTCGCTCCGATCCCGCCAGCCCGGCACGGGAGCTGAAGAACCTGTCGTGCGGCAGGCCCACGGACCCAAGGAACTGTGCAGTCGCAGCATCAACAGAACTGGAATCCTGGATGGGGTAGAGCACCACACCATCCATCCCATAAAGCTGCGTCAGGTCGCTGTAGGAAACGGGGGAGATCATGTCGCTATTTTACTCTAGCCCTTCCCGTGAGCCTTCTTGAGGTCATCGACATACTTGCTGTGCTCCTTGCCCTGGCCGGGGCTGAACTGATCATAGTTGGCTGCGTGCGTCACCTCAAGATCTGGATTGGCCGACTTGAAGTAATAGTCCAGCCATCTATTGCATTGCGGATTCTTCTGGCAAGGTTCCCGCTCTGTGAACATTTCCGTCAGTCCGGATTGGTTTTTGGTGTGCAACAACGGATGACCGATCTGCTTCTCCGAGTGGAATCCTCCTTCGCTGCGTCCGACGAGAATTGACTGACGACCGCTCTCCGGGTCGACGTACCTACCGGCAGCGTAGTTCTTTCCCTTGTAGTAGTCGTGCGCCTTCCGAGCCAACTGTGTCGCCTGGGCCAGATCACTGGTGTTCGGGTCAATCTTTTTCGACGAAACCGTGCCGGTGTGGTCAGTCGGTGTGTTCCATTCTCGCTTTTCTGAGTCCTCCACCGGCCGCCATACCTTGCCGTTGGTTGTGATGTTGGCAAGGTTCAGCTTGTCCGTGTCGTCGAGACCGTTCGGAGCGATGGTTCCGTTCGGCAAAATCCGGTCCACAGTGCCGTCGGCGTTGAGCATGTAAGTGCGGACGTCGTGGCCATCGACGTCCTCGCATGAGTCGATGTCGCGTTTGGTCTTCTCGTCGCGCTCTTTCTGTTCCCGTTTGCTCTTGTCTATTTTCCCGCCGTGTTTTTCGAGGACGTCGACGGTTTCGTCGGCTTTCTTGTCGACGGCGTCCTCGGCCTTGTCCATGACGGTGGCGAGCTTGTGGAAGCGGCTGTCCTTCTTGACCGAACTGCGGCGTTTGGAGCCCCCGGTCTTGTGGGTGCCCTTCTTCTTGTCGAAGTTGTCGCGGGTTTCCTGGTAGCCACCGGTGGCCCGGTCGAAGTCGTCGAACTCGATGGCGAGGTCCTGGGCCATGTCGGTACTGCCGGTGGTGTAGCCGGAGAGGTTCTCACCGCCGTCGGCGTCGAGGTGGTCGGTGAAGACGTCCTCGATCTTGCCGAGGATTTTCGCCTCGATCTTGTCGGTGACGATGGCGGTGATCTCACCGATGGCGTAGTCAATGATTTCGTGCAGGGCGAAGCGGCAGGCGGCGATGGCGCCGGCGGAGAGCAGTCCGCTGATGCCGGCGGTGAAGAACATGCCGACGACACCGACGGTGGCGGCTGTCGCGGTGGCGCCGAGTTCGACGATGCAGGCGGCTTTGCAGGCCTCGATCAGGCCGGCGCAGTCGTCGAGGGCGCCGGCCAGGTCGTCGAGCGCCGCGGCGAAGGTGGTGAGGTCCTTGGTGGTGAGTTTGCCCCAGCGGCGGTCGATGGCCGTGACGGTCGCGCCCTTGCTGCGGCCTCCGACGATGTGGGCGCAGGCGGTGTTGCCTTCCTTGATGACGTCCCGAAGGCCCTCGGCGAGTTGCCGGTAGTCCTTTGCGCTGTCGCGGACCTCGTCCTCGTCGATGTTGGGCCACTGGACGCCGACGAGGTCGAGCACCTCGACGAGTTCATCGGGCAGCTTCTTCCCCACGCCGCACATTCCCCCTCGATGATCAGCTCATCACACTTTCTACGGGGCGTGAGGTGCCGTCAACTAGGCGCGACAGTGGGGTGGTTGAGTTCAGCTACGTCACCGCGGGTGCAGGCAGAGCAATCGGTCGTCAGTCCCGATCAGCAGGCTCCCGTCGGCCGTCAGGGCCAGCGCGTTCACCGCCGTACCGGGCCACAGATGTCGTGTCTCTCCCCCATCGAGGAAGCGCAACTCCACCAGCCCGTCCGCCCAGGCGACTGCGAGGACCGGGCCACGGGGGGTGTGTGTCGCGCTCAACGCCGTGACCGGACTGGGGCGTTCGGCCACGGGGGTGAGCTGCGGGTCGGCGGCGGGCGACCAGGCGCGGACGCGGCCGTCGGCTCCTGCGCTGTACAGCAGCGGCACCGTCTGCCCGTCGTCGCCGAGCGGAAGGTCGAGCGCCGCCAGCGCGGTGACGCGGCCGGTGTGCAGGCGGCAGGTACGTGGAGCCTCGTCCGGCGAACCGGGTGTGAAGGCGTGCACCGTGCCATCGCCTCCGCCGACAGCCACCACACCGGGCGTGGCGCAGAGTGCGCGGCCGGCGGAGCGGACGAGATGGGTGCGGAGGGTATCGGTGAGCCGCTGAGCGGGTGTCGGCCGGTCATCGAGGAGAGCCGCGAGGCCCGTTGGCCGCGCCGCACCGGGCAGCGTCTCTGCGCTCACTCGGCCCTGGTCGTCGAGGGCCAGCACGGTTGAGTCCGTGAGGAGGCCGAGCCCGACAAGTGGGGACTGCAGCTGGGGTATCCGCCCGTTGGGGGTGCAGTCGGCCGTGTTCACGGTCCGCAGTACACCCTGGTGGTCGGCAAGGAGTGCTTGGCCGGCGGGTAGCCCCGCAGTGGTCATCGCGAAGACCGGCCCGGGCCACGGCGGGGCCATGTCCCCCCGAATCCTGGACCATCCCAGCCGCCAGCCCGCGGTGGCCGCCAACTGGTCCAGTTCGGGCCGCAGCCGCGGATCCGCGGCGTCGCCCAGGGCGGTGAGCAGCACCAGCGCGCGCTCCGCGCTGTCCTGGTCCCGGCACAGCGACTGCCCGGCACGCAGCCAAGCGGAACGAAGCCCCCCGCGCTCCTCCTGGTCAGCGTCGAAAGCGGCGGTGACCAGCCACGGATCGGCCGCGCAAAGCGCGGCCGGGTCATTCAACTCCACGACGGCGGCGACCTGATGCCGCTCCGGGGCCGGGGGAGCGATGGTCTCGCCGTGGGCGGCATTCCAGGATCGGCGGCGGGCCTCATCCGTCCACCGCGGTTCATCCAAATCCATCACCGCCGCCCCGCTGGCGGCCAGTTGCCGGTGAACAGGGGTGTCCGAGCGGGTCTCGACCACAAGCCGCACATGGTCCTGAGTACTCAGCGCGAGCACCAGCTCGGTGAGCACACCTGGATCGGTAGCAGCGTGCAGGTCGGGTAGGACGATGGTGACCGGACGGCGGTCAGCGGTCAGCCGTGCCAGGAACTCCTCCGGCCCCCGCGCCATCAGACCCAGCTGGTCGGCCAGCGTCCACACCGCGCCGCGCACACTCAGCCCGGCAAGCGGCACGAAAGCATGCACCACCCGCTCCCGCTCGGTGCCCGCACGGGTGCCGTGCCCCACCAGCCATGCCAGCAACGTCGACTTCCCGCACCCCGCACCGCCCGTGACCAGACACAGGACCGCCGCGGAGGAGTCAGCCAGCCATGCAAGCAGCGCGGCACCGGCCGGTTCACGGCCGACCGCGGGCCGCGCCCACTTCGTCACACTCACCCGCGGCCTGCCTGCTCGGCCGCCCGCGCGATCAGTCCCTTGAGCCCCGCCTCGCGGGACGCGGCATCACTGCCGTAGTCGAATGCGTGCGTGAACTCCGCCTGCGGAAACAGCCGCTGCATCCACACCGCGCAGTAGTGACCGGGCATCATGCACGCCTGCAACTCGCAGAACACCCGCCGCACCTGCCCCGGCGCCACACCCAGGGCAGACAGCTCCCGCCAGACAAGCTCCTCCGGATGCTCACGCCCCGGCCCGGTCGCCTCCGTGACGATGTGCTTCTCCCCGGCCCCGTCGACGTACTCGAACGCAGCGGAGAAAGGGAAGTTGAGTGTGTGCCGCACATCGTCCAACACCCGCGGCCACCAACCCTCCCGCTCGCTGAACGCCCCCTCGTCGACACCGCGCAGCGCCTCGTTGAGCTCACGGAACACACCGGCCGCCTCGGGCAGATCGGACGAGGTCGCGATCACCGGCAGCACCCGGTCCAGCACCGCCAACGACGCGTTGAACGCCTCGAGATCCGAGCTGACGAACAAGTCCTCCTCGCCTCCCTCCAGCATGACCGCCTGGACGGCGCCGTCAGGCCGTACGCACATATGGGCCAGCCCGTCATGCCCCACACGCGGCCACCCCTCAAACCCCGCCGCGGGGCGGGAAAGACCGGAATGAGCAGCGAAAGTACCGAGCTGGAGCGCATCGCTCTCACCAGCGGCCGTGAAATAAGGAGGGACTTGCAGCGGCACGCCCGTCTCCTCAAGGCCCGCGCGTGCAGAGTCAGGCAGTCGTACATCGGCGGCAGCACCGACGCGGAAGCGACGCATCCCCTCTGCGCCGAACTGCGCGCTGACCGGATCACGGGACGACATCGACATCGAGCTACCTCGCACAGCGGACAGCAGGGTGGTCTATGAGCCTACTGAACTTGATGTGATGTGGGGTTCGTTCACCTGACGCCAGCTGCCTGGGTTCGGAGGCCGAAGGTGTGAGGCGGGCGCAACCCGGCTCGAAATACTCGCCGTTCGGCCGCAGATCGAGAGTGCCCGGCAGCCTGCTGACCACCGGGCCACCGACGACGAGCGTCTGCGCTCCTCCTCGTCCACGCCTGACCTGTACTCGGCGTAGCCACGGCCGACGACCTCGCCGAACATTCCGCAACCCCCACGCACCGTCACCGCCGAAGATTGGGAAAGGCCCGCCTGAGCACACGCCGCCGCAGGGCGCGGGCCCCCGCGAGCGGGCGGCTCTTTCGTGCTTCCGGGGTTCAGTCGTCCAGGTCGATGACGAAGTCGACGACTGTGGAGTCGCCTCTACGCACAATCGGATGGGCGACCTCCACGATGCGTCCGGTGTCCGCGATATGCCGTCTGGTGTACCGCAGCACCGGGACCCCGGCACCGACGCGCAGGGTCGCCGCCTCGATCTCGGTCGGCATCGCAGCCGTGAAACTCTCGGTGACGCGGTTGACGTGGATGCCCAGGCTGCCGAGCTGCGCGCGGGTGCCGCCCGGCCACGGCTCGTTGATCGGATCCGCCACGGGGGTGCCGGCAACGTCGGACCAACGCACGTAGCTGCTGGACATCTGCGTCGGCTGGTCGTTGTCGTGGAAGACGAAGTGCCGGGCGAGGAGCCGTTCGCCGGGCTCGCACTCGAACAGCGCGGCCAACTCGGCGTTGGCCGGGCCCCGTTCGAACCGCTTGTCGAGCCGGTACTCGGACCGGCCGACGTCCTGGTCGCGGGTGTACGGCGTGGCTCCGGCGTCGGCGTCCCCGGGCTCGGCAAGCCCGTCCGGTGATTGAGGACGGACCGGCCGCCGGGCGGGCCAGGTGCGGGCGGTCTTGGGCCGATCGGTCAGGCCGGTCCCGGGTTCTCCGGGGCGTCGCCGGGCGACGGCGCCCCGTCATCGGCACCGTCCTTCGCCGGGAGTCCCAGTTCGAACGCGTCCGCGCCCAGTTCGTCCAGCACGTGCGGTGCCGGGCGCGGGGGCGTGGGCATCACGGCCGCCTCGGAGTGGCCGCCGCAGCCGTACGCCAGGGACACCACCCGTCCGTCCGCCGGTGAGAACTCGTTCGCGCAGACGCCGAACGCCTGCCGCAGCGAGCCCGCGAGCGGCAGGAGGAAGCCGCAGGAGACACAGGGCGCGGGCGCCGCCTGGGCCATGGGGGTCTTCGCGCCGAACGCCTCGTCCCAGCGGTCCGCCGCGATGTGGAGCCCGTACCGGGAAAGCACCCTGGCCCGGCGCATGCCGAGCTCCTCGGCGACCGCCGAGATGGTGCCGCGGACGGTGGTCGCCGTCGCGGTGTCGCGGTCCGTCTCCGCGGTGACTTCGATGTCCTCCGCCTCGACCAGGTCGGCCAGGGCCTGCGGGGTGACGACGTCGCGCAGGACGGAGTTCGGCGGGGGCGCGTCCTCGCCGCTGTAGCCGGGCTCCAGGCGCAGATCCTCCGCCTCGGTCGGCAGCAGATCGCCGGGACCCATGTCGCCGGGTCGCAGCCGGTCGCTCCACGGCACCCATTCGGGGGCCTGGAGAGAGTCGGGGCCGGGCAGCAGCACCGTTTCGTCAAGGGTGACGAGCTTGGAGCGGGACGCGCGGGCGACGGTCACCGCCCAGCGCCAACCGCGGTAGCCCATCTCCTTGCATTCGAAGAGATGGGTGACGACGCGGTCGCCCTCGGACACCGCCGACACATGCTCGCCGACGACACCGGGCGCGGCAGCCTCCTCGGCTGCCGCCCTCGCGAGGTCTACCGCCTCTGCGCACAGGCGGTCGGGGGTTCGGCTTCGAGTCGTCGCAGCACTCACAGGTCTCGCTTCTCTCCTACGCCGTTTCACGGGTGCGCCGGCCGAGTCGCGATGCACGGGCCGAGGGCGGAGCGGACCAGAGGGCCGCATCGACGTCCACGCCCGAGGCCTCTCGGGCACACCTACCGTCAACCATTCTGCGGGATGACGAAGAGGCGCGCGGCCGAGAACAACCGCCGGTGGCGCGCTACGCACGCTACCCCCTCCACCGCCCGCCGCCCACCTGCACGCCCCCTTTCCCGTAGTTCGGGCAGCCCGGAGGCGGTGCGACGGCCCGGGAAAGGGCTGGGAGACAGCGGTGGAGCGGGTACCTGGACGGCCGTGAAATCTCGGCAAAGTAATGAGAAGAAGAGCCGAAGTCAGCGCGTCAGCGACGTCACGAGCGTTCCCTCACCCGAAGTGGGGGCAGTATGACGGGGTGGCAGCCGTCAGGTCGTCCGAGAAGCCCGGTCCGTTCCGCAGAGCGGGCCGGTCGGTCGGGCGTGCCCTGCACCTGCCGTTCACCGGCACCGCCAAAGGCATCCGCAAGGCCACGCACGCGCACGGCGCGGGCGAGTCCGGCCTCGGCAGGCTGATCGAGCTGCACGCCGTGAACGGCGCGGGTGACGTCATGATCACCGTCGCCCTCGCGTCGACGGTCTTCTTCTCCGTACCGACCGACGAGGCCCGTGGCCGCGTCGCGCTCTACCTCGCCGTCACCATGGCCCCCTTCACGCTCCTGGCCCCGGTGATCGGCCCCCTTCTCGACCGCCTTCCGCACGGCCGCCGCGCCGCGATGGCCGGCGCCATGCTGACCAGGGCGCTGCTCGCGCTGACCATGTCGGGCGCGGTGGCGACGGGCGGTCTCGAGCTGTATCCGGCCGCGCTGGGCGTACTCGTCGCCTCCAAGGCGTACGGGGTCGTCCGCAGCGCCGTCGTGCCAAGACTGCTGCCACCGAAGTTTCCACTGGTCCGGGCCAATTCCCGGGTGACGCTCGCGGGGCTGCTCGCGACGGGTGCGGCGGCCCCGATCGGGGCCGGCCTCCACCAGATCGGGCCGCAGTGGCCGCTGTACGGGGCGTTCGTCATCTTCGTCGCGGGCACGTTCCTGGCGTTCACGATGCCGCCGAAGGTGGACTCCGCGAAGGGCGAGCACAAGGCGCGGCTGGTGGCGCGCGCGGGCAAGAAGCGGCCGAGTCTGCGTACGGTCGGCCCGTCCGTCTTCAACGGCCTCCAGGCGAACGCGGCGCACCGCGCGCTCTCCGGGTTCCTGATCTTCTTCCTGGCGTTCCTGCTGCGGCAGCACCCGCTCGCGGGGCAGAGCGCCGCCGTCTCGCTGGCCATCGTGGGCGTCTGCGCCGGTACGGGCAACGCGATCGGTACGGCGGTGGGCGCCTGGCTCAAGGCCCGCGCGCCCGAGGTGATCATCGCGACGGTGCTGGGTCTGGCGCTCGCGGCGGCGATCTTCGCCGCGGTGTTCTTCGGCGGCCTGACGATCGCGGTGCTCGCCACCACGGCCGGTTTCACCCAGGCGCTGTCGAAGCTGTCGCTGGACGCGTGCATCCAGCGGGACGTCCCGGAGGAGGTCCGTACGTCCGCCTTCGCGCGCGCCGAGACGCTGCTCCAGATGTCCTGGGTGGTGGGCGGCGCGATCGGTATCGCGCTGCCGCTCAACGGCGTGCTCGGCATGTCGGTCGCCGCCGGTCTGGTCGCGACCGGGGCGCTGTTCTCCGTACGGGGGCTGCTCGGCGCGGCCCGGCACGGCGCGCCGCACCCGCGCGTCGGATGAGACCGGCCGGGCGATAGCCTTCGGCCCATGACCGTTGCGTTTATCTCTGACAGGGCCCGCCGGACCGGTGTCGCGCTCGGCGCCGTGTCCGCGGGCCTGCTCGTCCTCTCGGCCTGCGACAAGCCGACGCCGGTCGCGACGGTGACGGTGGGCACGGACTCCGTGCACTCCGAGGCGGCCTGCTACAACGACGGCAAGTCGCTGGGAGGGGAGTCCGTGCTGGCGAAGTGCCTCAACGACACGTCGGGGCGGAAGACCATCTCGGTCTCCCTCGACGACCGGATCCACTTCGGCGTCGACCCGGCGATCGCGGACAACGGCTGGACCTTCTACATCGACGGTCAGCGGGTCGAGCCGGAGCCGAACAAGGACACGTACCGCACCATCCAGGCGAGTTCGTTCTTCGCCTCGCAGACGGGCGAGCTGATCAAGTCCGTCAATCTCGGGATCGTGGAGACGAGCGAGAAGGAGAAGGCGGTCACCGGTGTCTGGAACTTCGAGCTGAAGAAAAAGTCCTGATCCTGGCGTACTGGCCGGGCTTCCGGGCGAGGGAGGGGCGTTCGTGCGCGTACTCGTCGTGACGGCCGTGACGGCCGAGGCCGACGCGGTCTCCGCCGGACTGGGCGGATCCGGTACGGCGGCCGCGGAGCGCGCCCTGCCGGGCGGTTACGTCCTCAACGCCCACCCGAGCGCCGACGTACTGGCGGCCGGGGTCGGCCCCGCAGCGGCGGCGGCCGGTACGGCGACAGCACTGGCCGTCGCGTCCGCCTCCGCCCCGGCCCCCGCTTCCGCCACCTCGTCCGTCTCCGCCGTGCCGTACGACCTGGTCGTCTCCACCGGGATCGGCGGCGGGTTCCAACCGCTCGCCCCCCTCGGCTCGCTGGTGGTGGCCGACGCGATCGTCGCCGCCGACCTGGGCGCCGAGACGCCCGGCGGTTTCCTCCCGGTGGATGAGCTGGGCTTCGGCCGCACCGTCCATCTCCCGCCTCCGGGGCGGGCCGCCCGGATCGCGCACCTGCTGGACGCCGTCCACGCGCCGGTGCTCACCGTCTCCACCGTGACCGGATCGGCGGCCCGTGCCGACGAACTGACTTCGCGTCATCCGCGCGCCGCCGCCGAGGCGATGGAGGGGTTCGGTGTCGCTGAGGCCGCCGCGGCGTACTCCCTGCCGGTGATCGAGATCCGCGCGATCTCCAACGCCGTCGGCCCGCGCGACCGTTCGGCATGGCGCATCGGCCCGGCGCTGGACGCGCTGCGGTACGCCTTCCAGCAACTCAGCCCCGTCTTCGAGGAGTCGCCATGAGGCACGCCGCCGCCCCGCCCCTGCGGATCGCGTACTCGCCCTGCCCCAACGACACGTTCGTCTTCGACGCCTGGGCGCACGGCCGGGTGCCCGGCGCCCCCGAGCTGGACGTGACGTTCGCGGACATCGACATCACCAACGGCATGGCGGAGCGCGGCGAGCTTGACGTGCTGAAGGTGTCGTACGCCGTGCTGCCGTGGGTCCTCGACGAGTACACGCTGCTGCCGTGCGGCGGGGCGCTCGGCCGGGGCAACGGTCCGCTGGTCCTGACCCGTGAGCCGGCCGCCGATCTGACCGGCCGGACCGTCGCCGTACCGTCCGAACGCTCCACCGCCTACCTGCTGTTCCGGCTGTGGGCGGCAGAGGTCGTGCCGGGCGGGGTGGGCCGGATCGTGGTCATGCCCTTCCACGAGATCATGCCCGCGGTGCGCGACGGCAAGGTCGACGCGGGGCTCGTCATCCACGAGGCGCGCTTCACCTACCAGGACTACGGGCTGCACCGGCTCGCCGACATGGGCGAGCACTGGGAGTCCACGACGGGCCTGCCGATCCCGCTGGGCGCGATCATCGCCAAGCGGAACCTGGGCTCGGACACGCTCCAGTTGCTGGCGGACTCGGCGCGTACGTCGGTCCGTATGGCGTGGGACGACCCGGAGGCGTCCCGTCCGTACGTCCGCGCCCACGCGCAGGAGATGGACCCGGCGGTCGCGGAGCAGCACATCGGCCTGTACGTCAACGAGTTCACCGCCGACCTGGGTCCGGACGGCTACGCGGCGGTCCGCGGGCTCCTCACCCGCGCGTCGGCGGAGGGCCTGGTTCCGCCGCTCTCCCCGGAAGCGCTGTCCTTCGGCTGACCCGCCGGGACCTCGGTCCTAGGACCCGGGGGTGCGGGCCTGGTCCGCGCGGCCGATACGCGACCGCCGGGCCCGCCCTAGCGTCACACCCATGACCAACGACGCGAACACGAGCGGTGTCCTGGAAGAGGCCCTGGGGCGGCTGCACGCCTCCGGTCCCGAGATCTACGAGTGGCGCCTGACCAACCACGCCCCCATGGTGGTCGAGGCGCTCGCCACGCACGGGCGGTCGTCGGCCGTGCACCGGTGGCTGGACGCCTACCAGGTCCGACTCGACGACTTCCCCACCCCGGTGTCCCCCGTGACCGACGCCAACTGGCGGGAGGCGCTGGGCGATACGCGCCGGGGGGCGGACTGGATCGGCTACTTCCTGCGCGCGATCGACGAACGTCCCTGGCGTGACGTGCTCGCCGAGTGGTGGCCCCGGCTGCTGCCGGGAATGTACGGCGGGGCCACCCACCCGGTGATCCGGGTCGGCCACGCCGTACGCGTCATCACGGAGAGCGGCGAGAACGGGCCGCGCCTCACCGAACTCGCCCACGGACTCGGCTACTGGGCCGCCCGGCACCACACGGTCCCCGGCACCACCCCACTCGCCGGCGCCCCGGACGCCGACGGCGCGCTGGAGGCCGTACCCGCGATCGGCGACTTCCAGGGCGGCTTCAGGGACCGGCTCGCCCGGGTCGACCGGCTGCCGGTCTGGTCGGCGGACGTCACCGACCCGGACGAGGCACGGCGCCGGCTGACGTCCCTGGTGGCCGCGGCGACCCACCGCTACGCCACCCACGGCCACGGCGACGAGACGATGCTGGTCCACGCGGCAACGGCCCCGAACGCCGTACTGCGCACCCTGCCCGCCCTCCCCCGCGCCCTGTGGGTCCCGAGCCTGCACGCGGCCTGGACGGCCTCGGCGGCGGTCACATCGATGTACGCCCCTTCCCACCCGGCCCCGTACACCCCCGCCCCGGACACGACGGCCGAAGAGGTCCTCGAACGCGCCCTGGCCCACGGCGACGAGCACGTCATCAAGTTCGCGGACACGGCGCTGGACGTGGGCGACGAACGGGCACTGACGGCCGCACTGCGCGCGATCGACCTGAGCGAACCGCTGATCTACTGAGGGCTGAACTCGTACTGAAGCTCGTAGAGATGTCCTGCCTCAGGCTCCGAGGCGGGATGTCAGGCCGTCCAGGACGCGGTTGAGGCCGTAGTCGAAGTCGGCGTCGCGGATTTCGCGTGGGTGTACGTCCTGTTGGGCCGAGTCCCCCTCGCGGAGTCGCGGGTGGTCCCTTGACGTCTCGTCGAAGGCCGGCCGGAGGTCTGCCACCCACTCCTGTTCGGTCTTGCCGCTGCGGGCGATCAGTGAGAGGTACGCGGCCTCGGAGGTCGCGATTCCGATGACGTACGCCGTGAGCGTTCCCACGGCCTGGTCCTTCTCGTTCGCGGGGAAGCCCGCCGCCTCGAACTGTGCCAGCAGGCCCGACGACATCCGCATGGCGTTCGGGCCGATGTGGACCAGGCCGACCTGGCCGAGTTCGGGGGCGATCCAGGGGTGGCGCAGAGTCATCGCGCGCAGGGCGGTGGCGGTGCGGGTGACGGTGGCGCGCCAGTGGGTGGCGGTCGCGGTGGCCGGTACGTCCAGTTCGCCGTAGACCTCGTCCACGACCAGCTCGATCAGTTCGTCCTTGTTGGCCACGTGCCGGTAGAGGGACGTGGCCGCGGCGTCCAGGCGGGTGCCGAGATTGCGCATGCTGAGCGCCTCGACGCCTTCCGCGTCCAGCAGTTCGATGGCCGCGGTCACGATCTGTTCGCGGGTCAGCTGCCTGCGCTGCGGGCGGCGCGGACGGGTCCACACCGATGCGATCGGATTCTCGTCGGTCGGCATACGCCCTCGTCCCTGCTCGTCCCGCCATTTCTCCCCCACGATAGCGCACGCTGTACGCATGTTGCGTGCAGCGTTACGCCGTGCGTACAGTGTTCGCAACGGGAACGCCGTACGCATACGCGTCACGCATCGATGGGGAGCGAACATGTCGGAGAACGTGAGCCTGGACCTCGGCCACTGGCAGGCCCGACTCGACGCACTGCGCGCCGGACACCACGTTCCGGGCGCGTCGCTGGCGGTGCTCGTCGACGGGACCGTTCACGAGCTGGCCAGTGGCGTACTGCACCGCGGAACGGGCGTGGAGGCCACGACCGACTCCGTCTTCCAGATGGGCTCGATCGCGAAGGTCTACACCGCCACCCTGATCATGCGGCTCGCCGAATCGGGTCAACTGGACCTGGACGCACCGGTCGTGGACGTCCTGCCGGAGTTCTCGGTCGCCGACCCCGAGGCGACGAAGGCGATCACCACACGGCAACTGCTCAGCCACACCAGCGGCCTCACCTGCGACTTCACCCATGACAGCGGACGCGGCGACGACTGCCTGGCCAAGTACGTGGAGGCCGCGAAGGACGTCGCGCTCGACTGCCCGCCCGGCACCGCGATCTCGTACAGCAGCGTCGGCTACAACGTGCTCGGCCGGATCGTCGAGGTGGTCACCGGCAAGGTCTGGGACGAGGCGCTGAAGGATCTGGTCCTGACCCCGCTCGGCCTCGCGCACACGATGACGCTGCCGGAGGAGGCGCTGCGTTTCCGTGCGGCGATGGGACACCTGGGCGAGGCCGGCCAGGACCCGGACCCGGCGCCGTCCTGGGACCTGATGCCGCGCTCGGCGGGCCCGTACGGCAGGGTCATCGCCTCGGCCGGGGACCTCGCGCGGCTCGCGCGGATGCACCTCGACGGCGGTGTGGCGCGGGACGGCACCCGCGTGCTGTCCGAGGAGTCGGTCGCGCTGATGCAGCGGCGCGTGGTCGACTCACCCGACAAGTGGACGGTCAGCGCGGACGGTTGGGGCCTGGGCTGGACCTTGTACGACTGGGACGGCGTGCGCGGTTACGGGCACGACGGCGCCTCGATCGGGCAGTACGGCTATCTGCGCGTGGTGCCGTCGGCGGGGGTCGCGGTCGCGCTGCTGACCAACGGCGGGGGTGCGCGTGAGCTGTACGCGGCGCTCTACCGCGAACTGCTCGCCGAGTTGGCCGGGGTGACGATGCCGGAGCCCTTCGCCCCGCCGGCCGAGCCGCCCGCGGTCGACTTCGGGCCGCTCGTCGGCACGTACCGGCGCGAGGGCGTGGTCATCACCGTGACCGAACGGGACGGCGCGGGGCACGCGGTGTACGAGTTCGTCGACGGCATGAAGGACTTCTCCGAGCCCCTGGAGATCGATCTGGTGCCGGTGACGGAGACGGTCTTCGCCGGTACGGGGGTGGGCGCCGCGTTCAGCGAGGACTACATGCCCGTGGTCTTCGACACCCTGCGGGACGGCACGGGGTGCGTGTACATCGGTATGCGCTGCGGCCCCAAGGTCGCGTGACGCGGAGGGCCGTGGCCGGGTCATGGACGGGAGGGGGAAGCCGGGCTCACGGTGCCAGGGCACCAGGGCACATGAGCCCGGCGGGATCCGTCCGACAGGGGCTGGGTCCTGTCCGTCGGACAGGGCCTAGACGTCGAGCTGGTCCGCCACCGCGCGCAGCAGGCCCGCGATGTTCGCGCCCTGCGACTTGTCCGGGTATCTGCCCCGCTCCAGCACGGGCGTGATGCTCTCCAGGAGCGTCGTCAGGTCCTGGACGATCGAGGCCAGTTCGTCGGGCTTGCGGCGCTGGGCCGCCGCCACCGACGGGGCCGGGTCGAGGACCGTGACCGAGAGGGCCTGGTCACCACGTTGACCCGCGACGACGCCGAACTCGACGCGCTGGCCCGGCTTCAGTGCCTCGACTCCGGCAGGGAGGACCGATGAGTGGACGAAGACGTCGCCGCCGTCGTCACGGGAGAGAAAGCCGAAGCCCTTCTCGCGGTTGAACCACTTGACCTGGCCGGTAGGCACGTCTGTCCTCGTCCTCATATGTGTTGGGGGCGCTGGCGCGCACAAAAACGGCTCTGGATAGCACTACAGCGGGTCGGACGACCCGCCATCCCCAAGGCTAATGGTCCAGGGGCTGGTGACAAGACGTCGCCGGTTGGTTCCTGTCCGCATGGAACTACCCTGGTGGAGTGACTGCTACTCCTTCATCGCCCTCGACGGAACCCGCGCCGGATCCCACGTCCGAACGGCGCGCCCAACAGGCCGGTCCCGGCGACCGGCTGGTGCGGATCGGCGCGATCGTCTTCATCGTCGGCGCGGTCGCCACACTGGTCACGGTGGCCCCACTGTTCCTCGGAACGGACCCGTTCCCGACCGCCGTCTACGCGCTCTGCATGCTCATGGCCGTCGGCTTCGTGATCGCCGGCGCCGGGCTCCTGCGGTCGATCGCCGCGCAGCGCCGTCAGGCCAAGTCGGCGGCGGGCTCCGCCACGTAGGCGCGCAGCCACTCCGGGAACGCCAGCAGGTCCGGCAGCACCACGTCCGCGCCCGCCGCCCGCAGTTCGTCCTCGGCGCAGGGGCCGGTCGGCACCGCGACGGAGAGCGCGCCGGCCGTACGGGCACCGCGTACATCACCCGTGTGGTCGCCCACGTACACGCTCGCGCCGTGCTCGCGCAGCGCCCCCGCCTTCGCTTCCGCCCAGAGCCAACCGATGACCGCGTCCGGTTCCACACCGAGGTGCGCGAGATGCAGCTTCGCGTTCGGCTCGTGCTTCGCCGTCACCACGATCACCCGCCCGCCGAGCGCCTGAACGGCGGCGACGGCCTCACGGGCCCCGGCCATCAGCAGCGTCGGCGCGATGGCGTGAGTGGGATAGATCTCCCGGTACCGGTCACCCATCGCCGCGATGCGGTCCGCCGGGAACCAGTGCGCCAGTTCCTCGTCGAGCGGCGGCCCCAGCCTGGTCACGGCCAGATCGGCGTCGATCGGGACACCGGTCTCGGCCGAGAGCGCGAGGTAGGCGGCGTGGATGCCGGGCCGGGAGTCGATGAGCGTCATGTCGAGATCGAAGCCGACCGTCAGCGGCCGGTCGGGACCGACGGACAGGGGCGGGGTCGGGAGCGAAGTCATACAAGCATTGTGCCCGGACCCCTCCGCCGGTCGGTGGCCTGATCTCGACGCTTAGACTTAGCCAAGCCTTACCAAGCCACGCCCGAAGCCACGCCTCAAGCCATGCCTCGCCGGCCACGCCACGTCCCGCCCCGCCGTCGTGGCCCCGGAGCCCAGCACCCGATTGGTCCCGATGACAGCCGCCGCCGTCCCGACGACCCACCGCACCAGACGCGTCCTCGTCGCCCGCCGCATCGGCTGGACGACGGTCGCCGCCGCGGCCCTGCTGCTCGCCGTCCTGCTCAGCCTCGCGGTCGGGGCCCGCGCCGTCGCGCCGGGCGCCGTGTTCGACGCCCTGCTCAACGGGGGTCACAGCGAGGACGCCGAGGTCGTACGGCAGCTGCGGGTGCCCCGTACCGTCGTCGGCCTGATGGTCGGTGCCGCGCTCGCACTCGCCGGTACGGTCCTCCAGGGCATCACCCGCAACCCCATCGCCGACCCCGGCATCCTCGGTATCAGCCAGGGCGCGGCGGTCGGCGTCGTCATGGCCATCGCCTTCGCCGGGGTGCACACGCTGACCGGATACGTGTGGTTCGCGTTCGCCGGCGCGGGCGTCGCCTCGGTCGCCGTGTACGCCATCGCCTCGCGCGGCAGGGGCGGCGCGACCCCCGTCAAACTCGCCCTCGGCGGCGCCGCGATCAACGCGCTGCTGGTGTCCGTGACGATGGGCATCCTGACGACGCGGGCCGCCGCGCTGGACGAGTTCCGCTTCTGGCAGGTGGGGTCGGTCGCCGGCCGGGACGCCGAACTCGTCGGCCAGGTCTGGCCGTTCCTCCTCGTCGGCACGGTCCTGGTGGTGAGCGTCGCGCGCGGGCTCGACGCACTCGCGCTCGGTGAGGACGTCGCGAAGGGCCTCGGGCAGAACGTCGGAGCCGTCCGTGTCGTGGGCGGCGTCGGCGCGACCGTACTCGTCGGGGTCGGTGTAGCGGCGGCCGGGCCGATCGCGTTCATCGGCCTCGCCGTCCCCCACATCGCCCGCGCGATCGTCGGCAACGACCACCGCTGGCTGATGCCGATGGCCGCGCTCGTCGGACCGGTGATGCTGCTCGTGGCGGATGTGCTCGGCCGTGTCCTGTTCCCGCCGGGCGAGGTGCCCGCGGGCGTGATGACGGCGCTGCTCGGTGTGCCGTTCCTGGTCGCTCTCGTACGCAGGAAGGCGGTACCGGCATGAGTACGGCCACAGCCGACCGGAAAGTGGTCGCCAAGGGCGCCGGGGTGCGGCCCGCCGGATACTCGCTCGTACGCACCCGGCTGGGCACCCGGCGCGTGTCGTTCCTCGTGCACCGGCGCGCGGCGGTCGTCGCCTGCGCCCTCGCGGTGCTGCTCTCGCTGGTCTGCGTCGCCTACCTCAGCGTCGGTGAGAGCTTCGTCGCCCCCGCCGAGGTCCTGAAGGTGATCCTCGGACAGCCGTCGTCGGACGAACTGGTCGTCGGCACGCTGCGGATGCCGCGCATGGTGGTCGGTCTCCTCGTCGGCGCCGCCTTCGGCGTCTCCGGCGCGCTCATCCAGACCGTCGCCCGCAACCCGCTCGCCAGCCCGGACATCATCGGTGTCACACAGGGCGCGAGCGCGCTGACGGTCTTCGCGATGACGTACGGCGTCACGTCGTTCACCGTCCTGCCCTACCTCTCGGTCACGGGCGGCATGCTGGCCGCCGTGCTCGTGTACGTCTTCGCCTGGCGCGGCGGGCTGCACGCCACCCGCTTCGTACTCATCGGCATCGGCTTCGCGATCGCCCTGCGCTCGCTCACCACGCTCTTCATGACGAAGGGCGACTATCTGGTCGCACAGCAGGCCCAGGTGTGGATGACGGGCTCGCTCAACGGCCGGGGCTGGGACGAGGCCGCGCCGCTCGGCTGGGTGCTGCTGATCCTGCTGCCGGCGGTGGCATGGGCGGCGTACGCCCAGCGCACGGTGTCCCTGGACGACGGGACCGCCACCGCGCTCGGCGTGCGCCTGGGGCACGTACGGCTCGGGCTCGTCCTGCTCGGCGTGGTGCTGGCCTCCGTCGCGACCGGCACGGCGGGGCCGGTGGACTTCGTCGCGCTGCTCGCACCGCAGATCGCGCGGCGGATGACGCGTACGGCGCAGATCCCGCTGCTCTGCTCCGCGCTGCTCGGCGCGGTGATCGTCGTGCTCGCCGACCTCTTCGCGCGCAAGCTGTTCGCGCCCACCGAGCTGCCCGTGGGCGTGCTCACGGCGGCGATCGGTGCCCCGTATCTGATCTGGCTGATCATCCGCAGCCGTACCGCAGGAGCTGGAGCATGAGTATGGGCGCAGACACGGGCACGGGCACCGGCACCGGCATCGGTGGCCGGACGACGGCGCGGGAGATCGGCGCGAGCCGGCTCGCGGCCCACGAGCTGACGCTCGCCTACGACGACCGCATGGTCGTCCACGATCTCGAACTGGCCGTTCCCGACGGGCGGGTGACCGTGATCGTCGGCCCCAACGCGTGCGGCAAGTCGACCACGCTGCGCGCGCTCGGGCGGCTGATGAAGCCGAAGAGCGGTTCGGTGCTGCTGGACGGCGCGGAGCTGGCGAGCATCCCGACACGGAGGATCGCGCAGTCGATCGGCCTGCTGCCGCAGTCGCCGGTCGCACCCGAGGCGATCACCGTCGCCGATCTGGTCTCGCGCGGGCGCCAGCCGCATCAGCGCTGGTGGCAGCAGTGGTCGGAGGAGGACGAGCGGGCCGTCACGGACGCGATGGCGCGTACGGACGTGACCGAGCTGGCCGAGCGGTCGGTCGACGAGCTGTCGGGCGGGCAGCGGCAGCGCGTATGGATCGCGATGGCGCTGGCGCAGGAGACGGATCTGCTGCTGCTGGACGAGCCGACGACGTTCCTGGACATCGCGCACCAGGTGGAGGTCCTCGACCTGGTGCGGCGGCTCAACCACGACCAGGGCCGCACGGTCCTGATCGTGCTCCACGACCTCAACCAGGCGGCGCGGTACGCCGATCACCTGGTGGCCATGAAGGAGGGCCGGATCGTCGCGGAGGGGCAGCCGGGCGAGGTCGTCACGGCGGAGCTCGTACGGGAGGTGTTCGGCCTCGAATCGGTGGTGGTCCCGGACCCGGTGACGGGGTCGCCACTGGTGGTCCCCGGGGCGCCGTACCGGCCGGGGGACGGGTCGGACGTGGCGTAGCCGCTGCGCGACGGTGGGCCCCCGGTCGTCGGAGGCGTTGAGCCTCCCTGTGCGGTTGCGGATCGAGGACGATCGGGAGCTGCTCCGTAGCGCGGGCGCGCGGCGTGTGCCGGCGGGGGGCGTGGCGTAGCCGTTTCACGCGGCCGGGCGGCACGAAGCCCCGCTCGTCCCTCACGGGGCTGGCGGGGCCTCTGCTTGTCGGGGTGTCAGCCGGTTTTCTTCCATTCCCCGCACCCGGAGGTCTGGAACGCCCCGTCTCCACCGGCGATGGTGATGGTGGTCTGACCTTGCGGATTCCCGTTGGCGATGATGTCCTCGAAGTCGCCCGTCGTGCTCTTCAGCCGCGCCCAGTAGCAGTTCGGGAAGGCGGAGTCGGCGGGACCCGACGTCTTGTACGTGCCGGGTTTCACCTCGTCGCCGACGACGAACGTGCCATCCCCGGGGATGCCGACAACCTTCGGTTTCGGCTTGGCCTTGGGCTTCTCCGTGACCGTCTTGGTGACGGTGACCTCGGGCGCCGGCTCCTCGTCCGAGGCGGGCGCGGCGGGTTTCACCGTGACCGTCACGGTGGGGCCGGGCTCGGACTTCGCGGTGGCGTCGGCATCGGTGTTCCCTGAGGCGCCCGCCGCACCCCCGATGCCGAACAGGATGACCGCGGCGGGGATGACGACACGCTTACGTGCCCAACGGGGCCGTGTCGTCAGGGGGGTTGGCGGCGGCCCGAACGGCTGGGGTGGCTGTCCCCACGGCTGAGTCGGGCCCTGCGGTGGATTGTGGCTCATGTGTCCCCCCAAGAACTGATTCGTGGAGGGATGACCGTAGCGACCACGATTGCCCACAGACCCGGACATGCTCCGGTTGTGACGATTACGTGATGAAACAGCGTAGTTTTGGTAAGGAGGTTGGGTGACCTGCCGCGACGGAACCCACTCTCCGCCGCCGCGCGAGTTGAACCCACCACGCCCACGCCTCAGCTTCGGCGGGAGCGCCAGATCAGGAAGAGGGCCGAGCTGACCGCCGCCACGCGGATCACCAGCGGCCAGGTCGACGAGATCGCGTCGGCCATCGTGCCGTCCGGGATGGGCTCGCCCCAGCGTTCCGTCGTACGGCCCCAGAGCCAGATCCCGCCCCCGACCACGGCCACAATCGGCAAGCCGAAGACCGCCAGCTTCGCCTCGAAGCGCGACAGCCGGCGTGAGGCGTACGCGAGGACCCAGCCGCCGGCGAGCGCCAGCCAGGAGCCGAGGACCGCGCCGGCGACGAGAAGGGCGGCGGCCAGCAGGAGGAACGGGTTGGTAAGCCGCAGCCCGGGACCCGCGCCGGGGGCGGGGGCCGTCTTCTTGCCGCGTGGGCGCAGTCGTGACAGCGGCCCGCGCCGTTGGGGCGTCTGGGCCACCTCCACCGCGCCGGCCCCCTCGGCCGCCTCCGCCTCCGCCTCGAGCCGGGCCTTCTCGGCGCGCTCCTCGGGCGTCGGCGGCGGCTTCAGTATCTCGGGGATCTCGACGCCGCCGACGAACCCGGAGACACCGGTCGCCTCGCCCATCGGGCCGGCGTCGACGCGCCACCAGTCGGGTTCGCCGCCGGACTCGCCGAGTTCGTGCATGGGAGCCAGATGCGGCGGGAGGGCGGTGGGCTCGGCGGGCGCCTCAGGAGCGGACCGGCGCTTCTGCTTCGGCAGCGACGGCCCGTCCGGCCGCCGCCCGAGCCCGAGACCCAGCCCGCGCCCCCGCTTGCCGCGCTGCTTGGGAAGCGTGGGCCCGGACCGGGGCCCGGGAGACGGCTCGGGTGACGGATCCGGCGACGGCCGCCGGTCGGCGAACGTACCGCCCGACGCCGCCGCGCCCACCACCTGGTCCGGCGAACCGAGCCGACCCAGGATGCGGCGGACGGCGGCGGGGCTGTCGCCGCCGAACTTCCCCCGCTGCTTGTCGATCTCGCCGCGCAGCTCGGAGACGAGTCTCATCCGGTCGCCGGAGGGCAACTGCCGCTGCTGGGCCACGTCCCCCACCCGGCTCAGATAGTCGTAGACGAGCTGGTCGCTCTCGATCCCCACACTGCCCTCCGCACATGCGCGCCGTACCTGGGGCCGATGGTGTCGCGCTCGTCCCCGTACGTCCAGTACGGCGCGTGCGGCACGGCGGGGTCAGCCCGTAACGGCGTCCCGTGTCACGTCCTGTGGCGCGTCACGCGGTACGTCCTGCGGATACCAGCGCAGCTCAACGGTGTTGCCGTCCGGATCCCGTACGTAGATTGACTGCGCGTCGCCCCGGGCGCCGAAGCGCTCGACCGGTCCTTCGAGCACGGTGAAGGTCCCCGCGTCCATCACCTCCCGCCAGTCCAACGGCTCGACCACCAGGCAGATGTGATCGACGTTCGACTCCCCCGAATCCCCGGGCGGGCGCGCGAACAGGTCGATGATCGTGGTCCGGCCGACCCGCACCGAAGGGAACGGGACCTTCCCCGCCCGCCACTCGTCCACCCGGACCGGCGCCAGGCCGAGCGGCCCGCAGTAGAAGTCCAAGGCGCGCTCCACGTCACGGACGTTGAGCACGAGATGGTCGAAGTCCTTCACGCGCAGCACTGGTTGGGGAGCCGGCTCGGGCACAGGTTCCGGCCCCGGTCCGGCCGGCGGCCACGGCACGTCCGCCACGAGAGGAAGGATCGCCTCCTCCTCGTAGTCGAGGTGCGCGGTCAGCTCCGTCGTCATCCGCGCCAACTCGGCGCGGAACCGCGGCGGATCGGCGGCGCCGATGTCGGCGAGCAGCGCCACCAGCCCCTCCTGGACGCGGGCGACCGTGCGGTGTTCGGCGCGCAGCCGGTCGAAGACATCGGTCAGATGCGGGTGGTAGTGGGCGATCCCGGGGAACAAGTGCCCGTCCTCGCCGGTGTGGTGGAACTCCAGCGCCTGGCAGAACGCCAGGCAGCGCTGCCGGATCTGCAACCCGAGACCCGGCGCCGGCGGCCCGCCGGGACCCTCGTGGGCGGCGAGCGCGGCGAAGTGCGCGTCGACGTCGGCGGTCACCAGCCGCAGCTGGAGGCGCAGTTGGTCATGAACTTCCAAGATCTTGTCGGCGAGGGTCCGCACCTCGCGCGGGCTCCCGTCGTCCGGCTCGGCGGGCTCCAGCACCACGACCGGCAGGGTGCGGGTGGTGGCGGTCTGGTAGTCGCCGTAGCCGGGAGCCTCGCGTACGACGTGCGCGAACAGCTCGTCGCGCCTGGTCCCTTCGGCCGGGATCGCGAGTGCCTGGTAGGCGCGGGTGCCGATCTCGACGCCGACCACGGGGTGGGCGAGCAGGTTGCGGTACCAGTCGGGGTCGTCGGGGGCACCGAGGTTGGAGGCGACGAGCAGGAGCGAGCCGCCGTGGCGTACGTACCCGAGGGGAGTGGTCCTGGCGGTTCCCGACTTCGCGCCGGTGGTGGTCAGCAGGAGCAGGTTGCCGCCTTCGAAGGGGCCGCCGACCTTCCCCTCGTTGGCGCGGAACTCCTCGATGACGGATTCATTGAACGATGTGGGCATGCGTGTGTGTTCTCCGGAGGATGAGGGCGGCTCTCGGACGCGCGGCACGCGTGACGGCGCCGCGAAGGCCGGAACCGGCCGCGAAGGATGAGAGGCGACGTGCGGCGGCGCTCGTTCGCGCGCGGCTACGTCATGTACGAGGTCACATACGGGTCGCGGAGTACGTACTCATGGCGGATCCCCTGAATGAAGGGCGCTCGCCCGGTCACCGGCCCGCCCACTGCTCTTCGGCCGGCACCACGCGGCACCGCGTCCATTACATGCAGCCGCCCGCCACCTGTCAACAAGCCTCGGGCGCCCTCCCCCGCACCGCGCCGCACGGCCCCGACGGCCACCACCCGGGCCCGGCGCCCCGCAGGGGCTAACGTGGGGCGGATGGGAATCAGCTAGCCGCCCCTGGAGGCGCACGTGTCCGAACGAACCGGCGGAACGCCACCGCGTACGCTCGCGGAGGCCCTGCGCACCCGCGACGACGACGCGCTGGCCGCTCTGCTGCGCACGCGTCCCGACCTGCTGAGCCCCGTACCGAACGACCTCAGCCAGCTCGCCACCCGGGCCGGCACCCGCGCCTCCGTGATGCGGGCGCTGGAGCGGCTGGACCGTTTCACGCTCCAGGCCGCCGAGGCGCTGGCGGCCTCGACCGACCCCGCGCCGTACGAGGCCCTCCTGGCCCTGATGACCGGCGACGAGGGTGAACCGGGCGTCGAGGCGGCCCTGCCGCGCGCCGTCGCCGCGCTGCGCGAGCAGGCGCTGATCTGGGGAGCCGACGACCGGCTGCGGCTGGTGCGTACGGCCCGCGAGATCCTGGCCCCGTCCCCCAACCACCCCTCCCCGACCGGGCTCGGGCCGACCGTCGCCGAGGCCACGGCGGGGATGTCGCCCGGCCGGATCCAGGAGATCATCACCACCGCCGGTCTGCCGTCCACGCACGACCCGGTCTCGGCGGTCACCGCACTGGCCGCGCTCTTCACCGACCGCACCCGCATGGCGGCGCTGCTCGACACCGCCCCGCCCGACGCGCTGACCGTTCTCGACCGGCTGGTGTGGGGGCCGCCGTACGGCGAGATCACCTCGAAGCCGGCGCCGCCCGTGCAGTGGCTGCGGGACCACGGGCTGCTGCTGCCGACCTCCACGCGCACCGTCGTGCTGCCGCGCGAGGCCGCGCTGCATCTGCGCGGGGGCCGCGCGCACCGGATCGCCGAGCCGGAGCCGCCGGCGATCCTGCCGCATCCCTCGACGTCGTCGGCGGCCTCGACGGCCGCCGGTCGTCCACAGGTTGTGGACAGCGCGGCGGCGGCGCAGGCGTACACCGCGCTGGAGACGATCGAGGAGCTGGCCAAGGAGTGGAACGAGGGCGGCCCGAACGTCCTTCGCGCCGGCGGTCTCTCCGTACGCGATCTCAAGCGCACCGCCACCGCGCTGGACGTCAGCGAGCCCGTGGCCGCCTTCTGGGTCGAACTCGCCTACGCGGCAGGGCTGTTGGCGGCGGACGGCGAGGCCGGCGAGCGGTACGCGCCGACGCCCGCCTACGACCAGTGGCCCGACCTGCCCCCGGCCGAACGGTGGGCCAGACTGGCCACGGCCTGGCTCGGCGCCACCCGCACGTCGGGCCTCGTCGGCGGCCAGGACAGCAAGGGCCGTACGCTCGCCGCGCTCGGTCCCGACCTGGACCGCGGCGCCGCGCCGGAGGTACGGCGCCACGTACTGGACCTGCTCGCGAGCCTCCCGAACGGCACCGCCCCCGATCCGGAGAGCGTGCTGGCCCGGCTGCGCTGGGAGCGCCCGCTGCGCGGCGCGGTGGCCGGCCGGCCCGAGGACCTGCGGGCGCGCATCGCCGCGTGGACCCTGAACGAGGCGGAAATGCTGGGCGTGACCGGCCGCGGCGCGCTGTCGTCGCACGGCCGCGCGCTGATCGCCCCCGACGCGGTGGCCGGCGGGGCGATGGGCGCGTTCCCGAAACCGGCCTCCCGGGCGGCCACCGGCGCGGATCTCCCCGCCGCCGGTCTGCACGCCGCCCGCGCCCTCGCCCCCCACCTCCCCGAACCCCTCGACCACGTCCTCCTCCAGGCCGACCTCACCGCCGTCGCCCCCGGGCCGCTGCTGCGTCCGCTCGCCGAGACGCTGTCCGTGATCGCCGACATCGAGTCGCGGGGCGGCGCCACCGTCTACCGCTTCACGCCCGCGTCCGTACGCCGCGCGCTGGACGCCGGGCAGTCCGCGTCCGACCTGCACGCGTTCCTGGCGGCCCACAGCCGTACGCCGGTACCGCAGCCGCTCAGCTATCTCATCGACGACATGGCGCGCCGCCACGGGCATCTGCGGATCGGCTCCGCGTCGGCGTACGTGCGCTGCGACGACGAGGCCGTCCTGGACGAGATCCTGGCCGACCGGCGCTCCCAGGGCCTGCGGCTGCGCCGCCTCGCGCCCACCGTCCTGGCGGCCCAGGCCGACCCGACGACGCTGCTGGACGGGCTGCGCGCGATGGGCCTCGCACCGGCCGCCGAGTCCGCGGAGGGCGACGTGCTGGTCACCCGCGCCCACGCGCACCGCACCCCGCCGCGTACGCCGCCGGTCCCCGTACCGGACGGCCCGCCGGTGCCCGCGCCGACACTGCTCGGCGCGGCGGTACGGGCAATCCGGGCCGGCGACCAGGCGGCGACCGTCGTACGCAAGACGCTCCCCGAACCGGCCGAGGCGGCGCCGGCACGCGGCGACCTGCCCCGCACCACGTCGGCCGAGACCCTGGCGACGGTCCAGGCCGCCGCGCTGACGGGCTCGGCACTGTGGATCGGCTACGTGAACGCGGAGGGCGCGGCGAGCCAGCGGGTGATCGCACCCGTGCGGGTCGAGGGCGGCTTCGTGACGGCGTACGACCACACGGCGGACGAGGTCCGCACGTACCCGCTGCACCGCATCACGGGTGTGTCGGAGCTGGCGGACGACCCGGCGTAGCCCCGCCGGGGGCTACTTCGGGTTCTTCTTCGTGATCGTGGTCTTCTTCGCCGCGGGCTTCTTCGCCGTCGTGGTCTTCTTCGCGGCGGACTTCTTGGCCGTGGTCCTGTTGGCCGTGGGCTTCTTGGCCGCGGTCTTCCTGGCCGGAGCCGCCGGCTTCTTCGCCCCCACGGGCTCGCGCCTCACCGCGGACCGCACGCGCTCGGTCCACGGCGCGCGACCGGTCGTGCGCGTGCCCACACCGGCGCGCCGGGCCTTCTTCTCCGCCGCCCGCTCGCGCCGCTCCTGCTCGCGCTCTTCCTCGCGCTCCCGCTCACGCCGGGCCTGCGCCTCCAGCGAGCGGAACCCCAGCGTGTGGAAGCGGTGGCTGAACCGGCGGCCGACCAGCAGATACGCGAGGAACGCACCGCTCGTGTTCATGATCACGTCGTCCACGTCGAAGGCCCGGCCCTCGACGATCGCGCCCTGCGCCAGCTCCACCACGGTCATCATGACGACGGTCAGCGCCATCACCCGCAGCATCCGGAACCTGCGCGGCACCAGCACCGGCAGCAGCAGCCCGAACGGCGCGCCCATCAGCACGTTGCCGCCGACCTGCTTGCAGGCGGCGAGGAAGGTGTAGTCCTCGGCGTACTGGCGCAGCGAATGCCCCGGCTGGAGATTGGACCCGGCGATCTCCGACGACGCGGGTGACGGGGTGAGCGTCAACTCCGCGAGAACGGCGGCGAAGGCGACGAGCAGCATGAGCGCGACGGCCAGAATGACCACGCGCAACACGGCTCCGCCCCATGACGTACTCCAGGTCGACGTCGCGTTCCCCGATGCATCCACCCCGCGGGCGGTGCCCCGCCCACCCGTCCGTTCCATTTCAGCGGCCATACGCCGCGCTTGCCCCCGACCGGCCCACGTACGCACCCCCGCCACGAAACCACCGGCGATGCGCCACACTGGACGTTTGGCCGTGGGAAGTGGCCGTACGAAGGACGGAAAGGCGCTGCTGTGAACGGACCTCTCATCGTCCAGAGTGACAAAACGTTGCTGCTGGAGGTGGATCACGAGCAGGCCGACGCCTGTCGGCGGGCCATCGCGCCCTTCGCCGAGCTGGAGCGGGCGCCCGAGCACATCCATACGTACCGGCTGACCCCGCTCGGGCTGTGGAACGCGCGGGCCGCCGGGCACGACGCCGAGCAGGTCGTCGACGCGCTCGTGGCGTTCTCGCGCTACCCGGTGCCACACGCGCTGCTCGTGGACGTCGCCGAGACCATGGCCAGGTACGGGCGGCTCACGCTGTCCAAGCACCCCACCCACGGGCTCGTCCTGACCAGCACCGACCGGCCGGTTCTCGAGGAGATCCTGCGGTCGAAGAAGGTCCAGCCGCTCGTCGGTGCGCGGATCGACCCGGACTCCGTCGCCGTGCACCCCTCCGAGCGCGGGCAGATCAAGCAGACGCTGCTGAAGCTGGGCTGGCCGGCGGAGGACCTGGCCGGATATGTGGACGGCGAGGCACACGCGATCGAGCTGGACGAGCGCGAGTGGTCGCTGCGGCCGTATCAGAAGCAGGCTGTCGAGGGCTTCTGGCACGGCGGCTCCGGGGTCGTCGTGCTGCCGTGCGGGGCGGGCAAGACGCTCGTCGGCGCGGGCGCGATGGCGCAGGCGAAGGCGACGACGCTGATCCTCGTCACCAACACCGTCTCCGCCCGGCAGTGGAAGCACGAGCTGATCAGGCGCACGTCCCTGACCGAGGAGGAGATCGGCGAGTACAGCGGTACGCGCAAGGAGATCCGCCCGGTCACGATCGCGACGTACCAGGTCCTCACGGTCCGCCGTAAGGGCGTCTATCCGCATCTGGAGCTGTTCGACTCCCGCGACTGGGGTCTGATCGTCTACGACGAGGTGCATCTGCTGCCCGCGCCCGTCTTCAAGTTCACCGCCGACCTCCAGGCGCGGCGCCGGCTCGGGCTGACGGCGACGCTCGTACGGGAGGACGGCCGCGAGTCGGACGTCTTCTCGCTCATCGGGCCGAAGCGTTTCGACGCGCCGTGGAAGGAGATCGAGGCGCAGGGCTACATCGCGCCCGCGGACTGTGTCGAGGTACGGGTCAATCTCACCGACAGCGAGCGCCTGGCGTACGCGACGGCCGAGCAGGAGGAGAAGTACCGCTTCTGCGCGACGACGGCGACCAAGCGCAAGGTGACGGAGGCCCTGGTCCGTAAGCACAAGGGCGAGCAGACGCTGGTCATCGGCCAGTACATCGACCAGCTCGACGAGCTGGGCGAGCATCTGGACGCCCCGGTGATCAAGGGCGAGACGAGCAACGCGCAGCGGGAGAAGCTGTTCGAGGCGTTCCGGCAGGGTGAGATCTCGGTGCTCGTCGTGTCGAAGGTCGCGAACTTCTCGATCGATCTGCCGGAGGCGACGGTCGCCATCCAGGTGTCGGGCACGTTCGGCTCCCGCCAGGAGGAGGCGCAGCGGCTGGGCCGGGTGCTCCGGCCGAAGGCGGACGGCCACGAGGCGCGCTTCTACTCGGTGGTGGCCCGCGACACGATCGACCAGGACTTCGCGGCGCACCGTCAGCGCTTCCTCGCGGAGCAGGGGTACGCCTACCGCATCGTGGACGCGGACGAGTTGCTGGCCGGCAGCTGAGAGAGCGGAAGAGGGCGGACGGGCGCGAGCCGCGGGACCGTCTTACGGCGGTGGCGGCGATGGCGGTACAACCCGTACGCGAGGGCGGCGAGCACCGCGAGCGCCAGCAGTGGGTACGGCGAGGCCGGCACCTGCTGCCACCAGGGCAGTTGAAGCTCCGCCCCGCCTTCGTGCGGTACGAGGAGGAAGGTCCGCGCCGAGAAGACCAGCGCGACCGCCGCCGCCGTACGCCACCGGCCCTCCGCGAACAGGACGGCCAGCAGCGGCACGCACCACACCCAGTGGTGGGACCAGCTGACCGGTGACACGAGCAGCGCGGTCAGCGCGATGGCCAGCACGCCCCATGCCTCATGTCCCGCCCGCACGACGGCCCTTCGCGCCAGCCACAGGCCGGCGAACGTGATGACGACGCAGGCGACCGCCCAGCCGACGCCCGGCTCGGGCGTGTGCAGCGCGCGGGCGAACAGCCCTTGCAGCGACTGGTTGTCGGCGCTCCACGCCTCGCCCGGCCGGCCGGCCCCGAAGACCCGTAGCGTCCAGAAGTCGAGGCTGGACCGCGGGAGGACGAGGGCGCCCAGCAGCATCGTGCCGATGAGCGACGCCAGGGCGGTGAGCCCGGCGCGTACGTCGCCGGGCCTGCCCGTCAGCAGCAGATAGGCGATGAAGAGGGCGGGGGTCAGCTCGACTCCCGCCGCGATACCGATGGCGAAGCCCTTGCCGAGCGCGTGGTCCGGCCGCGTCAGGTCCCAGAGGATGAGGCAGGCCAGCGCGAGGCTGATCTCTCCGTGGAGGACGGTCCGGAAGACCGGTTCGAGCCACAGCCCGACGGCGACGAGAACGGAAAGGGGAACAGCAACGGGAACGGACAGCTGGGGTGTGGCGGAGGTGGCGGGCGCGGACGTGGGGACGGGGTCGGTGGCGGTGGTGGGGCGCCGGGCGACGAATCGCCAGGACAGCCGGACGAGCAGGGCGAGAAGCAGCACGTTGCCCACGACGACAACGGCCTTGAGCGTGGCGACCGGGAGCCAGGTGGCCGGGACGAACAGGATCGCGGCGAACGGCGGCGAGGTGGCGGGCAGTCGCCACTCGGTGACCGCGAAGCGCTCGGCCACGGGGATCGGCTGAGCGAGCAGGGCGTACTGGGCCGGGCAGAGCGCGGTGAGTGCGGTGAGTGCCGTCAGCGACAGGACGAGTGCGCCAACTGCGAGGAGTGACCGGACAGTCACGGTCGGGTGCGTCACGGCCGCGACATTAGCCGATCGGGGCGCATGCCAAGGTGCCGGTCAGTCGCGCGGAGGTGTGCGGATGTACGTGCGGACCTACGGACGTGCGTGCTCAGCGCATGATGCCCGCCTCCTCTCCGTACTCACCGAGGACGGCCACGCTGAACGCGGCGGTCACGAAGACCTTGACCGCCCGCAGCGCGCTGCCGACGCGGTGCGGGGGGCGCGGGCCGGAGTGAGGGGCGGAACCGAGCGCCGTCGCCCCGCTGTGCGGCGGGCCGACGTCCACGGTCGGGATGGGGGTGAATGTCGCTGTACTCATACTTCAATGGTGCGCCTCGCGCGACCGCGGCACATCGCTCCGCAGGGGGAATCGGCTGAGCCGTTCCGTACGCCTCCGGGGATACGGCATCCCCTACGGGGACTACGTCCCCGCCCCTGACCTCGACCGGGGACGGACGCGGGCCGATGCCGACCGGCATGCGGAGCGGCCCCGGAAAACCCGTTCGCCCCACCGCCACCCGCTGACTACAATCGCCCTCTTCTCCCGCCTCCCTCCGAGGAGCGCTGCCGCCCGGTCGGAAACCGGGCGGCTGCCCTGACGTGATCCACCGCCGACACCCGGCCGCCGCCACCCCGCCACCACCGGGTCGCGGCCCGTCGGCCTGCGTACATCCGGAGGCACCACCGTGTCCGCGCACGACCCCGCACCGCCCGAGGCCCCGACCCAGTCGGCCACGGCCATCGACACCCCGACCGATCCGCTCGCCCGCGAGCGCGCCCATCTCGGGGCCTCCCGCGCCGCCCTGCGCTCCATGCGCGAGGACGTCCAGTCCCTCGACATCCGCGACGTGACGGCGAACTGGGTCAACGCCGCCGTCCTCGGAGCGCAGATCGAGGACCGCATCAAGGCGCTCGCCGACCTGTCCCACACCCCGCTCTTCTTCGGCCGCCTCGACTACGAACACGCGGTCGGCGCCGACGAGGCCGAGGGCGCCGAGGGCGAGCGCTTCTACATCGGCCGACGGCACGTCCACGACGCCGACGGCGACCCGATGGTCATCGACTGGCGCGCGCCCGTCTCACAGCCCTTCTACCAGGCGTCCAAGAAGAACCCGCTGGACGTCGGCCTGCGCCGCCGCTTCGGCTACACGGCCGGCGAACTGACCGCGTACGAGGACGAACACCTCTCCGACCCGACGGAGGCGGCCCACTCCAGCAAGCTCCTCCAGGCCGAGATCGAGCGCCCGCGCGTCGGCCCGATGCGCGACATCGTCGCGACGATCCAGCCCGAGCAGGACGAGATCGTCCGGTCCGGGCTCGGCGGATCCGTCTGCGTACAGGGCGGCCCCGGCACCGGAAAGACAGCGGTGGGCCTGCACCGGGTGGCGTATCTGCTGTACGCGCACCGCGAGCGGCTGGCCCGTACCGGCACGCTGGTCATCGGACCGAACGCCTCCTTCCTCCACTACATCGAGCAAGTGCTCCCCGCGCTGGGCGAGTTGGAGGTCAAGCAGGCGACCGTCGACGAGCTGGTGGCGTCGGGGCCCGGCCAGGTGCGGGTGCTGGGCGCGGACAGCGCGGCGACGGCGGTCGTCAAGGGCGACGCACGGATGGCGCGGGTGCTGCGCCGGGCGGTCCGTTCGCACGTCACGCTGCCCACGGAGCCGGTGATGGTGGTGCGCGGCTCCCGGCGCTGGCGGCTGTCGGCGTACGAACTCGAAGAACTGGTACGGGAGTTGCTGGACCGCGACATCCGCTACGGCGCCGCGCACGACGCCCTGCCGCAGCGCATCGCGCACGCCGTGCTCGTACAGATGGAGAGATCCGGCGAGGCCCCCGACGACCGGGTGCAGGACGCGGTGGCCCGTAACCCCGCGGTGAAGGCGGCCGTGAAGGCGATGTGGCCCGCCGTCGATCCGGCGAAGCTGGTGCTGCGGCTGCTCTCCGACGCGGACTTCCTCGCCGAGCACGCGCAGGGGCTGCTGACGGACGACGAACAGAAGGTCCTGCTGTGGACGAAGCCGCCGCGCAGCCTGAAGACGGCGAAGTGGTCGTCTGCGGACGCGGTGCTGATCGACGAGGCGAACGACCTGGTGTCCCGTACGCACTCGCTCGGCCACGTCGTACTGGACGAGGCGCAGGACCTGTCGCCGATGCAGTACCGGGCGGTGGGCCGGCGCTGCTCGACCGGCTCGGCGACGGTGCTCGGGGACCTCGCGCAGGGCACGACACCCTGGGCGACGGCGAGTTGGGCGGAGGCGCTGGCGCATCTGGGCAAGCCGGAGGCGGTGGTGGAGGAACTGACGGCCGGTTTCCGCGTGCCGCGCGAGGTGATCGCCTACGCGTCGCGCCTGCTGCCCGCGATCTCGCCGGGGCTGACGGAGGTGGCGTCGGTACGTGAGTCGCCGGGCTCGCTGGAGGTACGCGCGGTGGAGGCGGCCACCTTGGACGCGGCGGTCGTCGGGGCCTGCGGGGAGTCGCTGCGGCACGAGGGCTCGATCGGCCTGATCGCGGCGGACGCCCGTATCCCGGCGCTGGCCGCCGCGCTGTCGGCGGCGGGCCTGGCGTACCTCGCCCCGGGCGAGGAGACGACGGCGGCCTCCCGCCTGACCCTGGTCCCGGCGTCGCTGGCGAAGGGCCTGGAGTACGACTACGTGGTCCTGGACGAGCCGTCGGCGGTGGTCACGGGCGAACCGGACGAACGCACGGGCCTGCGCCGCCTGTACGTGGCACTGACGCGCGCGGTCTCGGGCCTGACGGTGATCCACGGCGCCCCACTGCCGCACCAGCTGGACACCGCCTGGGCGGGGCAGGCCGGGTAGGCGACACTGTCGGAGTGAATTCGAACGATGAGCCCGATGCGGCGAAAACGGTGTCTGCGACGGATACCCCGGGGGCGCCGGGCCCGGCTGCCGCGCCGGGCGGGGCGGCGATGTCGGCGAACGCGGCAGACGGGGCCCGCACGACCGCCGCCGCCGGTGCTGCCGGGGTCGACGACACGGGCGCCCCGGCCGGCGTCGGCAGGGATCGAGCGATCGGTTCGCCCGGCGCGGCAAACGCGCCGGAAGCACCCACCCCGGCAGGGACAGCGGACACGGCGGCACCCGACGCAGTCGGCGCGGACAGCGCGGGCGTCGGTACGGCATCCGCCGACCCGGCCGGGACGGCGGATGCGAACGGGCCCGACCTGGTCAGCGCGGAGGGTGTGGCCGCCGGCACAGCCGCGCCGGACGGGGCCGACGTCGGCGTGCATCACGCCACAGCCGTCGGCGCAAGCGGCGACACAGGCAGTGCGACGAACGCGCCCGGCGCAGTCGGCGCGGAGAGCGCCGCCGGCCCGGACACGAGCGACACCGCACCCGCACCCGGCGCCCCCGCGGCCCCCACCCGTCGGCTGTTCTGGTCCACTCTCGGTGTCGCCGTCGTGCTGCTGCTCGTCGATCAGGCATCCAAGTGGTGGGCCGTCGGGGCGTTGGGGGACTCGGAGTCGATCGACGTCGTCGGCGACGTCATCCGCTTCTGGCTCGTCTACAACCCCGGCGCCGCCTTCTCCATGGGCACCGGCGTGACCTGGGTCTTCACGATCTTCGCCGGGGTCGCCGTCGTCGCCATCGCCTGGTACGCGTGGCGCGTGCGCTCCACCCCGTGGGCGTACGCGCTCGGGCTCCTCCTCGGCGGCGCCACGTCCCACTTCGGCGACCGCCTCTTCCGCGAGCCCGGATTCGCGCGCGGCCACGTGGTCGACTTCATCGACTACGCGGGCTTCTTCGTCGGCAACGTCGCCGACATCGGGATCTTCGCGGGAGCGGTGAGCATCGTGGTGCTGTCGTTCAAGGGCATAGAGGCGGTCGACCGCGACACCGTCGACAACACGGCGGACTGACCCCGTCAATCGCCGGACGGCCTCCATACGCAGCCCGTCCGGCGATTGAGGACAGCCGACCGCCGGCCACACCACTACGCGTCGATCGCCTCGCGCCACTCCCGTACCGTCGCCTCGTCCACCGGCGCCTCCCAGCCGTTCGGCCGCGCCGCGCCGCCGATGTGGAAGGCGTTCAGACCGCTCGCCCGCAGCCGCGGCAGATGGTCCAGCCGCAGGCCGCCGCCGACGAGGAGTTCGGGGCCGTATCCCGGTTCGCCCAGGGCCGCGGACTCCGCCTCGGCCAGCAGGACCGGGATGCCCGCGTCGACCCCGTTCGCCGCTCCCGCCGTGAGGTACGTGTCGAGGCCGGGCAGGTCCGCGAGCTGCTTGCGCAGCGCGTCGCGGTCGGCCGCGCGGTCGATCGCCCGGTGGAACGTCCAGCGGCAGGGGTCCAACTCCGCGACGAGCCGTTCGACCGTGACGAGGTCCACATTGCCGGAGATGTCGAGGAAGCCGAGTACGAACTCGTCCGCGCCCTCGACCCGCATGGCGTTCACGGACGCCACCAGCACGTCCACCTCCTCCGGTGAGCCCGCCGCGAACCCGTCCTGGAGCCTCAGCATCACGCGCAGCGGGATGTCGACGGAGGCACGGATCTTGGCGAAGGTCTCGACCGGCGGGGTGAGACCGTCCGCCGCCATGTCGGTGACCAGCTCAAGACGGTCCGCCCCGCCCGCCTGGGCCGCGACGGCGTCCTCGGCGTTGAGGGCGATCACCTCCAGGACTGCACGCTTGCTCATGGGAACCCATTCCGTTCGGGAGGCTAGGAAGCCGGGGCAGGACCTGGGACGACCGGTCGGCAGTCGGCCCGGCGCAGATCTATAGGTCGGTCTCTATAGGTCTAGTCCAATAGCCAGCGTACGACGCCGCACGGCGCGTTCGCATCATCAAACCTCCACCACACCACATCAGCCGGTACGCGCCGTCACTGGGCACCGTCGCCCCCCAGGGCGCCTCCTCTCCCGAGCGATCGCCGATCAATACCCCTGGGGGGTATAAAGTCAGCCAGGAACTACCCTTGCTTCGGATAGGGGCGAGGGGTATACATGGATGGAGAAGGAGATACCCCCTAGGGGTATCTGCACGCGACGCGGAGGAGAATGCCAGTCATGAGCACCACACCGGCAACCGACACACCCGCCGAAGCCCCCGGCGCCACCGGCACCACCGGCGCCCCGGGCACCGTCAAGGTCGACGTCGAGCTGGCCATCGGTGGCATGACCTGCGCCTCTTGCGCGGCCCGTATCGAGAAGAAGCTCAACCGCATGGACGGCGTCGAGGCGACCGTCAACTACGCCACCGAGAAGGCGAAGGTCAGCTACGCGGAGGGCGATCTCTCCGTACAGGACCTGATCGCCACCGTCGAGAAGACCGGTTACACCGCCGCCGAGCCACCCCCGCCCCTACCGGCGGGCGGCGGCGGTACGGAGCCGGGATCCGGCGGCGCGGCGAGCGGGGCCGGCCGCGCCGACGACGAACTGCGCACGCTGCGGGAGCGGTTGATCACCGCCGTCGTCCTCTCCGTGCCCGTCATCGCGATGGCGATGGTGCCGGCGTTCCAGTTCGAGTACTGGCAGTGGTTGTCGTTGACGCTCGCCGCTCCCGTCGTCACTTACGCGGCGTGGCCGTTCCACCGTGCGGCGTGGACGAACGCGCGGCACGGCGCGGCGACGATGGACACGTTGATCTCGGTGGGGACGTCGGCGGCGTTCGCGTGGTCGTTGTGGGCGCTGTTCTTCGGGACGGCCGGCACCCCGGGAATGACGCACCCGTTCGAGCTGACGATCGCGCGGGGCGACGGCGCGGGGAACATCTACCTGGAGGCGGCGGCCGGTGTCACCGCGTTCATCCTGGCCGGCCGGTACTTCGAGGCCCGGTCCAAGCGCAAGGCCGGTGCCGCGCTCAAAGCTCTGATGGAGCTGGGGGCGAAGGAGGTCACCGTCCTGCGCGACGGCCGGGAGACGACCGTCCCCACCGGTGAACTCGTGGTCGGAGACCGGTTCGTGGTCCGGCCCGGCGAGAAGATCGCCACCGACGGCACGGTCAGCGAAGGCACCTCCGCCGTCGACGCCTCCATGCTCACCGGCGAATCCGTCCCCGTCGAGGTCGCACCGGGCGACACCGTCACCGGAGCGACCCTCAACGCCGGCGGCCGCCTGGTCATCACCGCCACCCGGATCGGCGCCGACACCCAACTCGCCCGCATGGCCCGCATGGTCGAAGACGCGCAGAACGGCAAGGCCGCCGCCCAACGGCTCGCCGACAAGATCTCCGCCGTGTTCGTCCCCGTCGTGATCGCACTCGCCCTGGGCACTCTCGGCTTCTGGCTCGGCAACGGATCGGGCCTCACCGCCGCGTTCACCGCCGCCGTCGCCGTACTCATCATCGCCTGTCCCTGCGCCCTGGGCCTGGCGACCCCCACCGCCCTCATGGTCGGCACCGGACGCGGCGCGCAGCTCGGCATCCTCATCAAGGGCCCCGAAGTCCTCGAATCGACCCGGAAGGTCGACACGGTCGTCCTCGACAAGACCGGTACCGTCACCACCGGCCGCATGGCCCTCCTGGGCACCCACACCGCGCCCGGCACCGAGGAATCGGAACTGCTGCGGCTGGCCGGCGCCCTGGAGCACGCCTCCGAACACCCCATCGCCCGCGCGATCGCCACCGGCGCCACCGACCGGACCGGGCCCCTGCCCACCCCAGAGGACTTCGCGAACGTCCCCGGCCTCGGTGTCCAGGGCGTCGTCGAAGGCCACGCCGTCCTCGTCGGCCGCACAAAACTCCTCGCCGAATGGGAGATCCACCTCCCCGACGAACTCACCGCCAGGAAGGAAGAGGCGGAGCAGCAGGGCCGTACGGTCGTCGCGGTCGCCTGGGACGGCCGGGCACGCGGCATCCTGGAAGTCGCCGACGCCATCAAGGACACCAGCACCGAGGCCATCCGCCGTCTGCGCGCCCTCGGCCTGACCCCCATCCTCCTCACCGGCGACAACAGGGCCGTCGCCGAAGCCGTCGCCACCGAGGTCGGCATCAGCAGGCAGGACGTCTTCGCCGAGGTCATGCCCGAGGACAAGGTCGATGTCGTCAAGCGCCTCCAGGGCGAGGGCAGGTCCGTCGCGATGGTCGGCGACGGGGTCAACGACGCCGCCGCCCTCGCCCAGGCCGACCTCGGCCTCGCCATGGGCACCGGCACAGACGCCGCCATCGAGGCCGGCGACCTCACCCTCGTCACCGGCGACCTCCGCGCCGCCGCCGACGCCATCCGCCTCTCGCGCCGCACCCTCGGCACCATCAAGAGCAACCTCTTCTGGGCCTTCGGCTACAACGTCGCAGCGCTCCCCCTCGCCGCCGCCGGACTCCTCAACCCCATGATCGCCGGCGCGGCCATGGCCTTCTCGTCCGTCTTCGTCGTCGGCAACTCCCTACGACTGCGCGGGTTCAAGGCGACCGTCTGAGTGGTCCGACCGGTCGACGCCTGGTCCAGACCAAAGCCTTGACAGGGTGGCGCTTCACTTCTTAGATCGAAGAGGTGAAGCGCTTTCTGTCGTTTCCCGATCCACCTGTCTGTCATATGCATGACAGTCCCCCACTCAGGAAGGGATCGTCACATGCTCACCGGGACACGTCTCGTACAACGCCCACTCCGCCTTTTCCTCCTGCTCGCCGTCCTCCTCGGACTGGCCGCCGTACCCGCCATCGGCCCCGCGGCATCAGCGGCGGCGCCCGCGGCGAAGAAGGCCGCGGACTTCAAGGTCCTCGCCTTCTACAGCGGCACCTGGGACGCCGCGCACATCAACTTCGTACAAGAGGCGAACAGGTGGTTCCCTCAGACCGCCGCGGCCAACAACTTCTCGTACGAGTCGACCACCAACTGGAACCGGCTGACCGGAAGCGGTCTCCAGGGCGTGGACGTCGTCCTGTTCCTCGACGACCTGCCGAAGAACGCCGCCCAGCGTTCGGGCTTCGAGCAGTACATGCGTAACGGCGGGGGCTGGATGGGCTTCCATGTCGCCGCGTTCACGACGGGCGCCCAGCAGTGGCCCTGGTACCACAACGAGTTCCTGGGCAGCGGAAACTTCAAGTCCAACACCTGGGGTCCGACCACCGCCAAGCTGAAGACCGAGAACTCCTCGCACCCGGCGCTCGCCGGCATCCCGGCGACCTTCACCTCGTCGGTCAGCGAGTGGTACAGCTGGTCGAACAACCTCCGGTCGAACCCCGCCATCAAGGTCCTGGCCTCGGTCGACCCGTCGAGCTTCCCGCTCGGCACGGACCCCAACCAGTCCTGGTACAGCGGGGATTACCCCATCCTGTGGACCAACAACAACTACAAGATGCTGTACGCGAACTTCGGCCACAACGCCATGGACTACAACACCAACACCGGCCTGTCGTCCACGTTCGACAGCGCGACGCAGAACCGCTTCGTGATCAACGGCCTGAAGTGGCTGGCCGCGCAGTGACCTGTTGAGTCGGGGGGGTCGGTCCGGTCGGCCCGGGCGTCCGTCAAACGAGGCCGGTGACCGTCACCGTCACCGTCGCGGTCACGACGGTACGAGCCGGGTCACCGGCCTCCGCCACCGCTCCGAGCACCGCTTCACGCACCGCACGCGTCACATCCAGCGTGCGGTGCGTGCGCCGGGCGACGAACTGGACCTCGATGTGCCAGGAGGACGCGTCTCCGCCCGGCCGCACGCGTATGCCGGACTTCCGCCGATCACGTGACGCGTAGGAGGCCCGGACCAGGTCGGCGATGCCGGGGCGCAGGAAGGCCACCCCCGGCACCCGCTCCACCGCGTCGACGGCCGCCAGCGCCAGCCGGTCTCTCGTCGCGCCGGTCTCGTTCCGCGTCATCGGCCCTCTCCTCCGTCTCCGTCGATCCCGTCGGCCCCACCGTCTCCGTCGTCTCCGTCGTCTCCGTCGTCTCCGTCGAAGAGGTCGACGACGAGCACGTCGATGCTCTCCACCTCGATACCGATGGTGTCGCGCGCCGACGCGGCCACCCGCGCCCGGATCTCCTCGGCGAGATCCGGCAGGCCGAGGTGGAGTCCGGCCGCCACTTCCAGCCTTACGCGGACGGGCCCGCGTTCGCGCGGGCTGATGCGGCAGCTCCCCGCCCGTACCCCCGGCACCGACTCGGCCGCGCCCCGGAAGGCCCGTGCCGCCGCGGCCTCCACGATCCACAGGTCCTCGTCGGGTTCACCGAGTGGCAGGGGGCGGCCCGGCCGCAGCTCCAGCCGCACGATGTCCATGACACGGGCCGTGAGGTCGGAGACCTCGGCCGGTCCGGGCCGCTCGGCCCCACGCGTCCGGTCCACGGCCTCGCCGAGGGCGGCGAGATCGGCCAGTGCGGCGGAGCAGTAGGGGCATTGCGCGAGATGCGGATCGGCCACGCCGGACGGACCCCCAGCCGGGTCCCGGTCGTCCCAGGCATCCCAGACCGCGCTCAACTCCCGCCCGCACGGCAGCAGTTCGGTCCCGTTCTCGGCGGATTCCCCTTCGTCCCCCACGCCGTCTCCGGACCCGGGGCGGTCGGGATGCGCGTTCAGCGCCATGCGCTCATCGCCTCCGTCAGATAGCGGCGTGCGCGGAAGACCCTGCCCCGGACAGCCACCAGGCTGATCCCGACCGTCTCCGCGATGTTGTCGTAACTCATCCCGTGCAGCTCGCGCAGCACCCAGCACGCGCGTTGCTCCGGCGAGAGCCCGGCCATGGCCACCGCCAGCGCGCGTACGGCGGCGTGCGACTCGGCGGCGCGCACCGGCGAGGACTCGTGCTCGGGCGCGGCCGGTTCGGGTACGGAGTCGAGGTCCGTCGCCGGGCGGCGGGCGCGCAGCTGGTTGAGGCACCGGTTGGTGACGATGCGGTACATCCAGGTGCTGAATTCCGCGTCGCCCCGGAATTCGGGCAGCTTGCGCCAGGCGCTCACGAAGGCGTCCTGCACGGCGTCCTCGGCCTCGGTCCGGCTGCCGAGGAGCCGGGTGGCCAGTTGGAGCATCAGCGGCCCGTAGTCGCGTACGAGCGTCTCGAACGCTTCCTCGTCACCCTCGCCCGCGCGTACGGCCAGCAGGTTGTCGCCGGGCACTCGCCGACTCCTCTCGCCGCCTCGTCGTAGCCGTGTCCCTCGGTCCGACACGGCCCCTCACACGACTTCGACACGGGGGACGGCCGATCGTCACGCGCGAGCGGCGGAAAAGAATCTCGCGGTCGTGCGTGACGAAAGCCAGGTACCCGTGTCCAACGAGACGACAAGCGCGAACGGCACATGAACGACACCACGTGAACGACACAGAGAAGGAGGCTGTCCCATGACAGCGACCCAGGCGGCCCGGCCCCAGGAAGCGTCCCCCGTCTCCACGACCGCGACGAGTGGCCAGGGCGTGAGCTCGACGAGCCCCGGCGCGGCCGGCTCCACCACCCTCCGCAGCGGCGCCGTCGGAGCCTCCGAACCCGCCGCCACGCGCGGCCGGACCTCCATCGCGGATGTCGTCGTCGTGAAGATCTCCGGCATGGCGGCGCGCGAGATCCCCGGCGTGTACGACATGGGCGGCGGCCTGTCGCGGACGCTCGGCGCCGTACGCGACCGGGTACCGGGCGGACGCCCCAACGTAGGCCGCGGCGTCAAGGTCGAGGTCGGCGAGCGCCAGACCGCCATCGATCTGGACCTGGTGGTGGAGTACGGCGTACCGATCAGCGACGTCGCCCGCGACGTACGCGAGAACGTCATCGCGGCCGTCGAGCGGATCACGGGTCTTGAGGTCGTCGAGGTGAACGTCACCGTCAACGACGTGCGTCTGCCGGACGACGAGGACGAGTCGACCAGCGGCACCGACACGCGCGTCGAGTGAGCGGCCCGATGAACGCGTCCCTGGTGGGGTTGGCCGTCGGCATGGCCCTGGGCTTCGTGGGCTGGTTCGGCGGGTTCGGGGCGTTCCTGCTGGTGGCCGCGCTCGGAGCGGTGGGCTTCGTGGCGGGCCGGCTGGTCGACCAGGGCATCAGCCTGCGCGAGTTCCTGGACCCGGACGAACGGAAGCGCCGGTGAGCGCGGACGCCGGGGAGCCCGCGCCCTCGCCTCCGCCCGCGACTGCCGGCACGCTTGCGCCCGCCGACCGCGGCGCGACGCGGATCGCGGACCGGGTGGTACGGCGGGTGGCGGGCCGCGCCGCGGAGGAGGTGCTGGGTCCCCGGGGCGGGGGTGAGGTGGTGCGTACGTCGGTCGACGTACGCGGCAGCAGGGTGGACAGCGTCCATCTCGACGTCGGCATGGCCTACCCCGCGCATCTCGAGACGTCCGGTGCGGAAGTCCAGCGGCGCGTGACCGAACGCACCGCGTATCTCACGGGCCTGACGGTCGGCCGTACGACGGTCCGGATCACCCGCCTCGCGCGGTCGGCGGCGCCGGAACCCACCCGGTGGGCGGAGTCGGCGGAGTCCCCGAGCAGCTCCGGCCGCCGCCCCTGGTCCGAACGGCGCGCCCCGGCAGCCGTGTTCGCGCTGCTCGGCGCGGCCGTGAGCGGGGCGCTCCTCGCCGACGTCGTCGCGGTGGCGCTCGGCCGCGAACCGTCCGACGTGCGCCTGCGCACGCTGGACTGGCTGACGAGCCACGGTCCCGCGGACACGGCGGTGGCCGTCGGGGCGGCCGTGGCGACGGTGGCCGGCCTGTGGACGCTGTTCGCGGCGCTCACACCCGGACTGCGCGGTCGCCTGCCGATGTCGGCGAAGTCGGCGATGCCGGACGCGACGGGCGCCACGGACGCCACCACCACCGCCATCGACAGACCTGCGGCCGCAGCCCTCGTACGTCATCGCGCGGCCGACGTGCCCGGCGTCTCGCGCGTACGGGTCACGGCCGGGCGCCGCCGGATCGCCGTACGCGCGCGGATCGGTTTCGGTGACCCGGCCGACACGCGCGAAGCCCTCACCCGGACCACCGAGGGTGTCGTCGCCGGTCTCGGCCTGGCGAAGCCGCCGCGCGTACGGGTCCGCGTGAGCCGCGACGCGTACTGGCAACCACCCGGCACACACGACAGCGCACACGGCCAGGACCAGGACCACGAACAGAAGGAGGCGACCTCCCATGCCCCGCCCCCGGCTCCGGCCTCGGCCCCGTAGCGCCGTCGACCGCACCCTGTCGGCCGTGATCGGCGCGGGTCTGACCGGTGCGGGGGCGTGGGTCCTGACCGGCCACGAGACCGTACGCGAGCACCTGCCCGACTCGTGGCCCGCGGCGGCCACCGTCCACCCCGACGCCGCCCTGGCGGACCGCGCGCTGCTGTCCGGCCCGCGCGAGCACGGCTGGTGGACCCCGGCCGTGATCGCGGCGCTCACCGTCGCGTTCGTGCTGTTCGTGTGGTGGCTGGCGGCCCAGTTCCGGACCGGGCAGCCGCGCACGCTCCGCCTCCCCCGCCCGGGTCTCGGGCTCCGTACCCGCGCGCTGACGGCCGCCATGGAGGAGCGGACGGAGCGGATCCCGGGGGTGGACCGTGCCCGGGTGACCCTGTCGGGCCGGCCGCGCCGCCTGCGCGCGACCTTCTCCGTGCGGCTGGAACCGGACGCCGTCCCGGCGGACGTCGTACGGCGTATCGACGAGGGCCCGGTCGCGGACGCGCGCACGAGCGGCGAGGGCGGGTGGCGCATCCAAGCGGTCGTACGGCTCCGAGCCCCGGCACGCGGCCCCGCGCGCTCGCGCGGCGGGCTCCGCGGGACCCGCCGGGCCGACACCACACGTGCGCCGCTGCTCTGAGCCGCGTCGGACGCCCGCAGCAGGGCACCCTGAGGTCAAGCAGCACGGCGGAACGGCCACAGGTCGGCCACAGCGCCGCACGCACCCCCGTAACCGCCGCGACCGCTGTGACCGCCCGACACGACCGCCGAACACGAACACCGAACGGGGAGACGAGAGTGCCCAAGTCCCGCCCGGCACACGCCTGGTGGCACCCGCATCCACCGCGCGCCAAGCGTCCCCCGCGCGACGCCCGCCGCTTCGCCCGCGCGCTCCGGCGCACCCCGATCGCGCTGTGGCGGGACGACGCCACCGACTGGGCCGCCGCCCTCACGTACTACACCGTCCTCGCGATCATCCCGGCCCTTCTGGTGACCGTGGCTTCCATCGGCCTCGCGGGCGCCGAGGCGGCGGGCGAACTGGCCGACCAGATCACCTCCCTGGTCCCGGCCCAGTCCCGGCATCTGATCAGCGAGGCGCTCAACCAGATGACTCGCCAGCGCACGGCTGCCTGGCTGCTGACGATCTTCGGCACGGTCGGCGCGCTCTGGTCTGCCTCCAGCTATCTGGGTGTGTTCCGGCGGGCGCTGCACCGAATGCACGGCGCGGTCGACCACCGCCCGCCGTGGCGCAAGGCCCCGCGCATCGTGATCGCCGCGTGCGCGCTGCTCGCGCTCCTCGTCACGAGCGCGTTCACGCTGGTGCTGACGGGCGACGCGGTCCACCGGATCGGTCCGCTGCTGGGTGTGGGCAGTACGGCGACCGTGCTGTGGACGGTGCTGAAGTGGCCGCTGTTGCTGGCGCTCGCGGCGGTCCTCGTCCTCATCGTGTTCCGTACGGGCCCGCCAGGTACCCGCCATCTGCGGAGCTCGCTGCCCGGCGGGGTGCTCGCGGTGTTGCTGTGGCTGCTGATGTCGGCGGGATTCGCGCTGTACGCGGCGCACTCGGGTACGTACAGCCGGCTCTACGGCTCTCTCGCGGGCAGCATCGTCTTTCTCGTCTGGCTGTGGCTGTCGAACCTGTCGCTGGTGGCCGGCGCCCAGTTCAACGCTGAGCTGGCCGCCGGGGACAGGGCTCTAAGCTCTCCCTCCATGTCCGTTCACGACGCCCTCCGCAGCCGCTGGCTGCGCACCCTCGACGCGGTCCGGATCGGGGAGAGCGCCCCCGACCCGCTCCCCGATCCCCTCCCCTACGCCGAAAACCTCATGGCCCGCTGGGCCGAGCCCCAGCGCCGGTACCACAACACCGATCACCTCCTGGCCGTCCTGGACCACATCGACGCCCTCGCCGTGTACGCGGCCGACCCCGAAGCCGTCCGCCTCGCCGCCTGGTTCCACGACGCCGTCTACCGCCCCGACCGCTCCGAGAACGAGGAGCGCAGCGCCGTCCTCGCGGTCCGCGCGCTCACCGAGGCGGGCGTACGGGCCGACGTCACGGACGAGGTCGCCCGTCTCGTCCGCCTCACCGTCACCCACGATCCGGCGCCCGGCGACACCAACGGCGAGGTGCTGTGTGACGCGGATCTCGCGATCCTCGCGTCGGAACCGGAGGCGTACGAGGCGTACACGCGCGCCGTACGGGAGGAGTACGGGTTCGTCCCGGACGACGCGTTCCGGGCGGGCCGGGCGGCCGTACTGCGCCAACTCCTCGATCTGGAGCGGCTGTTCCGAACTCCCCACGGAGCGGAGCTCTGGGAGGGACGGGCCCGCGCGAACCTCACGGCCGAGCTGGAGACGCTCACCCACTGACCGGCGCACTCAGGAATGACGGGGCGGGGGTCGGTGGTTGTACGTGCCATGCCTGACTCCGCTCCCGTCGCGCCCAGCCGCGCCCGCATGCCACTCGCCGTGTACATACTCGGGCTCTCCGTCTTCGCCCTCGGAACCAGCGAGTTCATGCCTGTCCGGACTGCTGCCGCCGATCGCCGAGGACATGGATGTCAGCATCCCGCAGGCCGGTCTGCTGATATCCGCCTTCGCGATCGGCATGGTGGTCGGCGCCCCGCTGCTCGCCGTGGCGACGCTGCGGCTGCCCCGCCGTACGACGCTCATCGCGCTGATCTCCGTCTTCGGCGTGGGCCAGGTCGCGGGCGCGATCGCGCCCAACTACGAGGTGCTGTTCGTCTCACGTGTCGTCAGCGCGTTCGCGTGCGCGGGCTTCTGGGCGGTCGGCGCGGCGGTCGCCATCGCGATGGTGCCGAAGACCTCGCGTGCCCGCGCGATGGCCGTGATGATCGGCGGGCTGTCGATCGCGAACGTGCTCGGGGTGCCGGCGGGGGCGTTCCTCGGTACGCATCTCGGCTGGCGTTCCGCGTTCTGGGCGGTCGGCGCGGCTTCCGCGGTCGCGCTGGTCGGTGTCGCGACGCTGATCCCGCGCATCCCGCTGCCCGAGCGGAAGCCGGAACTGCGGCGCGAGCTGCTGATCTACCGCGACCGCCAGGTCTGGCTCGCGATCGCCATCACGGCGCTCGCGGCGGGCGGCGTCTTCTGCGCGTTCTCCTATCTGGCCCCGCTGCTCACGGACGTGGCCGGTCTCGACGAGGGCTGGGTCCCGACGGTGCTCGCGCTGTTCGGCGTGGGCGCGCTGATCGGTACGGTGATCGGCGGCCGGGTCGCGGACGCGCACCTCTTCGGGGTGCTGCTGAGCGGAGTGGTGGCGTCGACGGTGTTCCTGGCCGCGCTGGCACTCCTGGCGTCGAGCGCGGTGGCGGTGGTGGTGCTGTCGCTGCTGCTCGGTTTCTCGGCGTTCTTCACCGCGCCGGCGCTGAACGCCCGGATGTTCAACGTGGCGGCCGCGGCCCCGATCCTGGCGGGCGCGACAGCGACGTCGGCGTTCAACCTCGGCAACACGGGCGGCCCGTGGCTGGGTGGCACGGTGATCGACGCGGGACTCGGCTTCGCCTCGACGGCGTGGGCGGGAGCGGCGATGACGGTGCTGGCGGTGGGCCTGGTGGCCCTCGCGATACGCCACCAGCGGCCGGGCGGCACACGCGTGATCGCGAAGGGCTCGAATCAGGCCCGCCCGGCGATCGAGGACGCCTCACCAGCCCACCGGGCGGGCTGACAACGCCCGGCCGCCCAAAGCCCGCCCGGCGATTGAGGGCGTTCTCAGCCCGTCCGGCGATTGAGGACACCCGCCCACGGCCCGCACCGTGAAGACAACCCCGGCCACCTGAAGCCCGCCCGGCGATTGAGGGCGCCCGGCCGGCAGGCCGCCCGCCAACCGCTACCCACGCCACCGCTTCCGCTGCCGCAACCCCGCCCCCGTAAGCCTCCGCACCAGCTCCCGCGAGCCCACCTCCACCGCACCCGCGCGGACGGCGTCCCCGTACCGATGGGCCGGCACGTCGTAGTGATCGCGCTCGAACGCCCGCGCCGGACACCCGATCCCCGCCGCGAAGGCGTGCAGTTCCTCGTACGAGACGTCACTCACCAGATGCGACCACAGCCGCCCGTGCCCCGGCCAGGTCGGCGGATCGATGTACACGGTCACGTCAGCCGGCCCCCAGAACCGCGCCCAGCGACCCGACCGGCGCCACCACCACGGCCGCCTTCCCGCACACCCAGTGCGGATCCGCGCCCAACTCCGGCTCCACCTCCAGCGCGTGCGGCCCGCCCTCCGCCGCCAGCTCCGTCCGGGACTCGCCGCAGACGGGGCAGAGCGGCCAGCGACCGTGCGTCTCCAGGAGGGCGTCCTGTACGTCCTGGGCGACCAGGCCGACGACGAACTCGATCCCCTCCGGCCACTGCTCCACCCACCACCGCCGGTGCGACACGGCGTCTTCCACCAGCGAGACGATCTCGGCCCGCGCGACGTCACCCGCCGCGAGATCGGCGAGGACCAGGGCGCGTGCGGTGTGCAGCGCCTGTTCCAGGGGGTTCATGTCTTCCATGCACCCATTGTCGTACGCTCGAAGCTTCACATCCGTGTGAAGGATCGGCCGAGGGGGCCACATGCGTATCGGTGAACTGTCGGACCGCACCAGCACCTCCCGGCGCCTCCTGCGCTACTACGAGGAGCAGGGCCTCATCGTCTCCACCCGCTGCGCCAACGGCTACCGCTCCTACGACGAGCCGTCCGTCGACCGGGTCGTACAGGTCCGGGGGCTGCTCGACGCCGGGCTGCCGACCCGGATCATCAAGCAGATCCTCCCGTGCCTCGACAAGCCGAGGGTCATCCATTTCCCGGACGCGACCCCGGAGATGCTGGCGACGCTCGAAGTGGAACGGGACCGGATGACACGCCGGATCGACTGCCTGACCCGCAACAGGGACGCGGTGGAGGAGTACCTGGCGACGGTCCGCGCGACGGCCGCGCCTGTCGTGTCGAGCCCGTCCGGCGCCCCAGGACGCCCCGCGCCGCCGCCGACCCGACCCCTTGACGCACCCCCCGCCTGAAATTATCTTTCAGAGGTGACCAGTGACGTGAAGGAAATTTACAGCGGCGGCGCCCCTCCGGCCCCCGCCGCCCTCGCGGCCAAGGTGCGCACCCTCGCGCCCTCGATGACCCGCTCGATGCAGCGCGTCGCCGAAGCCGTCGCCGCCGACCCCGCGCGGACCGCCGCCCTCACCGTCACCGGTCTCGCCGAACTCACCGGTACGAGCGAGGCCACCGTCGTCAGGACCGCCCGCCTCCTCGGCTACCCCGGCTACCGCGATCTGCGTCTCGCCCTCGCCGGACTCGCCGCCCACCAGGAGTCCGGCGCGGCCCCGGCCGTCACCGCCGACATCGCCGTCGACGACCCGATCGCCGATGTCGTCGCCAAGCTCGCGTACGACGAGCAGCAGACGCTCGCCGACACGGCGGCCGGGCTCGACACCGTGCAGCTCGGCGCCGTCGTCACCGCCGCCGCGAGCGCGCGGCGTATCGACATATACGGCGTCGGCGCGAGCGGTCTCGTCGGCATGGACCTCGCGCAGAAGCTCCTGCGTATCGGTCTGATAGCCCACGCGCACAGCGATCCGCACCTCGCGGTCACCAATGCCGTCCAGCTCCGGCCGGGCGACGTGGCCATAGCGATCACGCACTCCGGCTCCACCGGTGACGTCATCGAGCCGCTGCGCGTCGCCTTCGACCGGGGCGCGACGACGGTCGCGATCACGGGTCGCCCGGACGGCGCGGTGTCGCAGTACGCGGACCACGTCCTCACGACGTCCACGGCCCGCGAGAGCGAGCTGCGGCCGGCGGCGATGTCCAGCCGGACGAGCCAACTCCTGGTCGTGGACTGCCTGTTCGTCGGGGTCGCCCAGCGGACGTACGAGACGGCGGCACCCGCGCTCGCGGCGTCCTACGAGGCGCTGGCGCACCGCCACTCACCGCGCTCGCGCTGATCCGGGGTCCGCGCACCCGCCGGTCGCCGCGCCCGCCGAACGCACGCCGCCCATCACGAACCCGCAACCGCACACCCGCGCGCCGCTGAACAGGCACGCACCGCTCGACCGCTCGACCGCATCACCAAAAACGGGGCTTCCTCAGGTTTCTGCCAGCTCGCCAGAAAGAGCCGCTTCTCCATGACCTCCATGCCCACCGATGCCTCCTCGACGTCCGGCGCCGGTAGTTCCGCCTCCAGCCCTTCCTCCTACGGCGAGCTCCGCGCCGAACTCGCGACCCTCACCACCGAGGCGTTCCGCCCCGAACTCGCCGAGATCGACCGCCGGTCGACCGAGGACATCGCCCGTGTCATGAACGGCGAGGACCAGACCGTCCCCGCCGCCGTCGCCGCGCAGCTCCCCCGTATCGCCGCCGCCATCGACGCCACCGCCGAGCGGATGGCCCGTGGCGGCCGGCTCATCTACTCGGGCGCGGGCACGGCCGGCCGTCTGGGCATCCTGGACGCCAGCGAGTGCCCTCCCACCTTCAACACGGACCCGTCGGAGGTCGTCGGCCTCATCGCGGGCGGCCCGGGCGCGATGATCAAGTCCGTGGAGGGCGCCGAGGACTCCAAGGAACTCGCGGCGACGGACCTGGACGAGCTGAAGGTGGGCCCGAACGACACGGTCGTCGGCATCTCGGCGTCCGGCCGCACGCCGTACGCGGTGGGCGCGGTCGAGCACGCCCGCTCGCTCGGCGCGCTCACCGTCGGACTGTCCTGCAACGCGGACAGCCCGCTCGCCGCTGCCGCCGATCACGGCCTGGAGATCGTCGTGGGTCCCGAACTGCTCACGGGATCCACGCGGTTGAAGGCCGGTACGGCGCAGAAGCTGGTCCTCAACATGATCTCGACGATCACGATGATCCGGCTCGGCAAGACGTACGGAAACCTGATGGTCGACGTCCGCGCGTCCAACGAGAAGCTGCGGGCCCGCTCCCGACGCATCGTCGCGCTCGCGACGGGCGCGGCGGACGAGGAGATCGAGGCGGCGCTGGCGGCGACCGACGGCGAGGTGAAGAACGCGATCCTCACCATCCTCGGCGCGGTCGACGGCCCCACGGCGGCGGGGCTGCTCGCGGACTCGCACGGACATCTGCGCGTGGCGCTCCAGGCATCGAAGGGGACCGCGGCCTCCGATTCGTAGGACCATGGGGCCGTAGGCCGTACGGCGTTCGCGACGTACGGCCCGCTCCTCTCCCCCGAACCCACTGGTAAGGAAAACCGCACATGACCACCGCCCAGCCCACCGACGTCCCGTCGGCCATATCCCGCGCCGAACTGCGCGGCCGGGCGACCGGCGCCGGCGTCATGGCCTTCTTCGGCCTCGGCTGGACGGCGTGCGGTGTCACGGACATGCCGGTGACGGCGGGCCGGGCGGTGTTCGCGGCCGCCGCACTCGCCTCGATCACCTTCGCGTTCCTGGCCGCCCGCAAGAGCCGCGCGGCGGCGAACGCGCCCACGGACGGCGACCCGACGGCGGACACCAAGAAGAAGGTGGGCCGGCGCTTCGGTCTGGTGGTCCTGGCGGAGTGGGTGGCCATCTTCGCGATCGCCCGCGTGCTGGTGGCGACGGACCACGCGGAGGCGATCCCGGCGTTCGTCGCGGCGGTGGTGGGCATCCACTTCTTCCCGCTGGCCCGCCTGTTCGGCATCCGCGCGTACCACCTCACGGGCGCGGCGATGTGCGCGTCGGCCCTGACGGCGGCCGTACTGGCACCATTGACCTCAACCGCCGCCCTGTGGACGGCACTTCCGGGCTTCGGCTCGGCGGCGGCGCTGTACGCGACGAGCGTGCACCTGCTGCGCGTCCATCGCGGTACGGATGGGCCCCGCCGACGCTCTTGAGCATCAGGAACTCGTCCGTGTCCGCCGGAGCCTTGTGCCGTGGGCGTCGGTCCTGGCTTCATGGACGGCATGAGGAATACGGCGTTCCGTTGGCGGGCTCGGCACAAGGAGCCCTGGATCTACGAAGAGGGAGCCGTCGCGGTCGGCGTCCTGCCGCCGTTGACGGTCCTGTTCTCCTTTGTCGCACCGGTCGTGGCCTGCCTGCTGGGGCTCTGGACCGTCGTCGGACTCGCGATGTCGGGACCGGCCTGGGTGCGTACATGGCGGTCGGTGGTCGAGGTGCGGGTGGAGACGGAAGGCGGGCGGCGGTTGCTGCTGCGGCAGCGGTACGGGCGTACCCGCGCCTACCCTCTCGACGCGGTGACCGCGGTGCGCCCGCTCCAGGTCGGACTCGTCTCACCGGTCTTCGTGGATGACGGAGACGACGACGAGTCCTGGGAGACCGACGAGATGGTGCTGCTTCTGGAGCTGGGCAAGGCGTCCCACACCACGTACCAGGCACCGCACATCACCTCGGCCCACATCGCACCGCTGGTCGAGGCCCTGCGGCGCGCCTGCCCCCACCTCGTCGTGGCCGAGACCGAGCACCGCATGCGCCACGCGGGCGATCTCGAACGGGGCATGTCCCCCGGCTGAGGGTGCACCGGACTCGCGGCGGAGCCCGATGCGCCTCACTCGACGGTCCCTGGCTCAGCGCAGCGGTACGGCCACCGCGTTGTACGTCGTCTCCGGTGTCGGAGGTGTCGTGAAGCGGGCGTTGACGAGGTAGAGGCGGTCGCCGAGGCGGGCCGCGGTCGTGGGTACGTCGAAGCGGGGGTCGGTGATGGAGCGGCGCAGCGTCGCCGTGCGGGCGCGGGAGTCCAGGTCGAAGACCGTGATGACGTTGAGGCGGTTCTGCACCACGTACAGCGTGCGGCCGACGCGCAGCAGGCCGTCGCCGTTGACGACGCCGTCCGCGCCCCGGAGTGTGATGACCGTGGCGTGCCCGGTCCTCGGATCCACACGGAACAGCTTGCCCGCCGGGCTGTTGACCACGATCAGGGCGCGGCCGTCGGGCGTCGTCTCGATGCCGTTGGCGCTGATGCCGCCGGCGGGCCCCTGTTCCCAGTCGCCGCCGAGCGGGACTTCGCGGACATCGGCGCCGCGTCTGCCGTGACCGCGCGGGACGGTGTAGATCACGGGGGCGTGCGAGTTGGTGAACCAGGCGCGGTCGCCGTACAGGATCACGTCGTTGACGAAGCCGGCCGTCGTCGGCTGGTACGTGGCGGTGAGCCGGTTCGTACGGGTGTCGAGCACGCGGATGGAGGCGCTCAGGCCGCCCGAGATGTAGAGCAGCCCGTCACGGTCGAGCTTCAGGCCGGTGGCCGCCGCGCCGGTCGCGCCCGCCAGGACGGTACGGCCCTCACCGGTGCGCAGGTCGGCGCGGCGGACGGAGCCGTCCACGAGGGAGCCCATGTAGGCGTACGGGCCACTGCCGATGGCGATGCCCTCGGGACGGAAGCCGTTGGGCAGCGCGAACTCGGCGGGCCAAGCGGGACGGCCGGGGCTTTCGGGACGGCCGGGCCGGGTGTGCGCCGTGGCCGTACCCGCACCGGCCGCCGTCGCGGCGAGCGCCAGCGTGGCCGCCGCGGCGCCGCCGAGCACGGCACGGCGGCTGGGGCGGGAGGAGTCGGGGGGTGTCAGGGGCATGGTGTTGAGCCTCCGGGGCTTCGGGGGTACCTGGGGACAGGGACAACTCCGGTGCGCTATGCGCACGTAACGCGCCGCGCCCGCCACCGAGTTCCCGGTGCCGGAGGCGGACCGTCCCGGCTGTAGCCTCGGCGGCATGCCAGCGAATGATCGGGAGACCATGTCCGCCGAGGCGTCGGAGACGACGGCGACGGCAGGGGCGACGGTGACGGCATGGCTGTCACGGAACGCCCTACCGCTGAGCGGCGGCCTGACCGCCGGCGCGCCGACCGACGACCTCCGGCCGCTCGGGCGGGTCCTCGACGGCGTACGGATCGTGGGGCTGGGCGAGTCCACCCGCGGCACCCGTGAGTTCTTGCAGCTCAAGCACCGCCTGCTGGAGTACCTGGTCACCGAACTGGGCTTCACCGTGCTGGCCATGGAGGCGAGCGCGTCCGCCGGTCCGGCCGTCGACGCGTACGTACGCGAAGGAGTCGGCGACCCCGAACGGGTGCTGACCGGGCTGGGGTTCTGGACCTGGCGGACCGAAGAGGTCCTGGCCACGATCAAGTGGATGCGCGCGTACAACGACGGGCGTCCGGACGACGACAAGGTCCGCTTCGTCGGCATCGACCCGCAGCGGTCCGGGGATTCGCTCGCGGTGCTCGAGGCGTTCCTGACCAGCGTGGCGCCGGACCGGCTGCCGGCCCTGCACTCCACGCTCGGCGTGCTCGCCACCGCCTATCCGGGCTCGCTCCCCGACCCCGAGCAGAAGCTGATGCGCGAGGCCACGAGTCTGCTGGAGTTCGTACGCGGCTACGACAAGCCCGACACCCCGGCGGGGGCCGTGGCGGTACGGCACGCCCGGAACCTGGTCCGGGCCGCCGATCTGGTGACGCGCAACGCACAGCACCCGGACCCGGAACGGACCGTCCAGGCCGCACGCGACCGGTACATGGCGGAGGCCGTCGAGGACGTCCTGGACGGCGACCCGGCGGCCAAGGTGGTGCTCTGGGGCCACAACGGCCATGTCGCGAAGGGCCGTACCTCCGGCGGCGTCCCGCCGCTCGGCCGGCACCTGCGCGAGCGGTACGGCGACGCGTACTACGCCCTCGGGCTCCTCTTCGGCTCGGGCTCCTTCCGCGCCCACCGCATCTGGCCGGGCCCCTGGAGCGGCGTCGGCGGACTGACGGGCCGGGCCGCCGAGGGCAACTCCATCGGCGCCGCCCCCGCGAACACCGTGGAGGCCCAACTGGCCGCCGCCACACCGCGGGACCATCTGCTGGACCTGCGCCCCGCCGACGCCGAGGACACGCCGCGCGCCGTACGGGAGTGGGTGGGGGCCACGCACGGGACGCGAACCTTCGGCGCGCTGGTGACGCGCTGGTACTACCGCCGCGACACCACCCCGCTCCGGCTGTCGGACGAGTACGACGGCGTGGGTTACGTCGCGGTCTCGACCGACTCCCGCCCGATCCCGCAGCACCGGCCGTAGACCGGGGGCGGGGAGGCAGCCGAACGCCCCGAGGGCGGCACCCCCTTTCGGGAGTGCCGCCCTCGGTTCGTCAATCCGTGCAGGACTGCCGATCGACCGGAGGTCGATCAGAAGTCCATGTCACCGCCCGGCATGCCGCCCGGCGCGCCGCCGGCGCCGGCCTTCTCCGGCTTGTCGGCGATGACGGCCTCGGTGGTGAGGAACAGCGCCGCGATGGACGCCGCGTTCTGCAGCGCGGAGCGCGTGACCTTCGCGGGGTCGATGATGCCCTCGGCGATCATGTCCACGTACTCGCCGGTCGCGGCGTTCAGGCCGTGACCGATCTTGAGGTTGCGGACCTTCTCGACGATGACGCCACCCTCAAGACCCGCGTTGACCGCGATCTGCTTGAGCGGGGCCTCCAGCGCGAGCTTGACGGCAGCGGCGCCCGTCGCCTCGTCGCCTTCGAGCTCCAGCTTCTCGAACACCGAGGAAGCCTGGAGCAGAGCCACGCCACCACCGGCGACGATGCCCTCCTCGACGGCGGCCTTGGCGTTGCGCACCGCGTCCTCGATGCGGTGCTTGCGCTCCTTGAGCTCGACCTCGGTCGCGGCGCCGGCCTTGATGACGGCCACGCCGCCGGCCAGCTTCGCGAGGCGCTCCTGGAGCTTCTCGCGGTCGTAGTCCGAGTCCGAGTTCTCGATCTCGGCGCGGATCTGGTTCACGCGACCGGCGACCTGCTCGCTGTCACCGGCACCGTCGACGATGGTGGTCTCGTCCTTGGTGATGACGACCTTGCGGGCGCGGCCCAGCAGGTCGAGACCGGCGTTCTCCAGCTTGAGGCCGACCTCCTCGGAGATGACCGTGCCGCCCGTGAGGATGGCGATGTCGTTCAGCATCGCCTTGCGGCGGTCACCGAAGCCCGGGGCCTTGACGGCGACGGACTTGAAGGTGCCCTTGATCTTGTTGACGACGAGGGTGGAGAGCGCCTCGCCCTCGACGTCCTCGGCGATGATCAGCAGCGGCTTGCCCGACTGGATGACCTTCTCCAGGAGCGGCAGAACGTCCTTGACGCTGCCGATCTTGGAGTTGACGATCAGGATGTACGGGTCGTCGAGCGACGCCTCCATACGCTCCATGTCGGTGGCGAAGTACGCCGAGATGTAACCCTTGTCGAAGCGCATGCCCTCGGTGAGCTCAAGCTCGAGCCCGAAGGTCTGCGACTCCTCGACGGTGATGACGCCTTCCTTGCCGACCTTGTCCATCGCCTCGGCGATGAGCTCGCCGATCTGGGTGTCGGCGGCGGAGATGGAGGCCGTCGAAGCGATCTGCTCCTTGGTCTCCACGTCCTTGGCCTGCTCGAGAAGCGCACCGGAGACGGCCTCGATGGCCTTCTCGATACCGCGCTTGAGGGCCATCGGGTTGGCGCCGGCGGCCACGTTGCGCAGGCCCTCGCGGACCAGGGCCTGGGCCAGGACGGTCGCGGTGGTCGTACCGTCACCGGCGACGTCGTCCGTCTTCTTGGCGACTTCCTTGACCAGCTCGGCGCCGATCTTCTCGTACGGGTCCTCGAGCTCGATCTCCTTGGCGATGGAAACACCATCGTTGGTGATCGTGGGGGCGCCCCACTTCTTCTCGAGGACGACGTTTCGGCCCTTGGGGCCAAGGGTGACCTTGACGGCGTCGGCGAGCTGGTTCATCCCGCGCTCGAGACCGCGCCGTGCCTCCTCGTCGAACGCGATGATCTTGGCCATGTGAAGTGGTCCTCCCGGACAGGGGGTGGATTGCTCCGGACCGTGTCCGCGCCCGCGACGGACGGCCTGAGAGCCCTGCGGTTCCTTGCCCCACAGGCTCTCGGGCCTCGCTGACCCGGTCCATAAGTTGTCACTCTCACCTGCAGAGTGCTAACGCCAATGATTAGCACTCGACCCCCGAGAGTGCAAGCGACTCCCGAGTGACCACAGAGCAAGCGCAGGACCCGCGCACGCCTCGCGCACGCCCCCCGCGCGCACGCACGAGGGGCCCGTATCCCCTGCCGGGATACGGGCCCCTCGTCCGTGAGTGCGTCGTTGGCCGATCGCGCCGGGATCAGACGGCGAGCTTGACCATGTCCGCCTGCGGACCCTTCTGGCCCTGCGAGATCTCGAACTCAACTCGCTGACCTTCTTCAAGGGTGCGGTAGCCGTCCATCTGGATCGCGCTGTAGTGGACGAAAACATCCGCACCACCGTCGACCGCGATGAAGCCGTAGCCCTTCTCCGCGTTGAACCACTTGACGGTGCCCTGAGCCATGCCCAACTCCCCTATTACTGGCCCCTGCGCGGGACCGCACTTCGCGCCGGAACGCGTCGACCGCGGCTGAATGTATCTGCCCAACTGCCCTCTGCAACAGGTCAATCGGACGAGAATTATGGGCATGGCCGAACACGCAAAGGGGTGAATTGCCGGGCCACCAGGGGCAAGTCGGGCCGGGCAAAGCGCAAGGAACCGCGCAAACAGCGTCCACACTTTGACCGCATCTTGTCGCGAACTCATATGCTCGTGGCACAGGCGGCGGCGGGGCTACCCCAACTGTACCGCGTTCAACCTCATGGAATTGCCCCCTCCGTTTCTCTTGCGGAGGGGGCAACACCGTTCACCGTGCGTGCTGTTCGGCCGTACGTCCGGCCGTACGTTCAGCCTCCGGCGACCGCCGGGATGATCGAGATGCCGGCACCGTCCGGAGTGGCGGTCTCCAGGCCCTGCTCGAAGCGGACGTCGTCGTCGTTCACGTACACGTTGACGAAGCGCCGGAGCTTGCCCTGGTCGTCCAGGACGCGGGCGGCGATGCCCGGGTGGTTGGTCTCCAGGGACTCGATGACCTGGGAGAGGGTCGTGCCCTCGGCCGGGACCTCGGCCTTCCCGCCGGTGTACGTACGGAGGATGGTGGGGATGCGGACGTTCACGCTCATCGGTTTCTGCCTTCCGGGAAGTAGCGGGTTGGTGAGGTGCTCAACGCGCCAGACCGGCGGCGCGGAACGCGTCGAGGCTCGGCGGGATCGTCGCGGTCGGCCCCGTCGTCGGCGCGACGGCGTCCAGCGTCTTGAGCCCGTCACCGGTGTTCAGCACGACCGTCGTGAGCGCCGGGTCGAGCAGACCCGCCTCGATGAGCTTGCGCGTCACGCCCACGGTCACCCCGCCCGCCGTCTCGGCGAAGATCCCCTCGGTCCGCGCGAGCAGCTTGATCGCGTCGACGACCTGCTCGTCGTTCACGTCCTCCACGGCGCCGCCCGTGCGGCGGGCGATGTCCAGGACGTACGGGCCGTCGGCCGGGTTGCCGATCGCCAGCGACTTGGCGATCGTGTTCGGCTTCTGCGGCCGTACGACGTCGTGACCGGCCTTGAAGGCGACGGACACCGGCGAACAGCCCTCGGCCTGCGCGCCGAAGATCTTGTACGGCTTGTCCTCGACCAGGCCGAGCGCGATCAGCTCCTTGAGCCCCTTGTCGATCTTCGTCAGCTGCGAGCCGGACGCGACGGGGATGACGAGCTGGTCGGGCAGCACCCAGCCGAGCTGCTCGCAGATCTCGTACGCGAGGGTCTTCGAGCCCTCGCCGTAGTACGGGCGGAGGTTGACGTTGACGAAGCCCCAGCCCTCGCCCAGCGGGTCGCCGATGAGCTCCGAGCAGAAGCGGTTGACGTCGTCGTAGTTGCCCTCGATGCCGACGAGTTCACCGCCGTAGATCGCGGCCATGACGACCTTGCCCTGCTCCAGGTCGTGCGGGATGAACACACAGGAGCGGAAGCCGGCGCGGGCCGCGGCGGCTCCGACGGCGCCCGCGAGATTGCCGGTGGAGGAGCAGGAGAGCGTGGTGAAGCCGAAGGCGCGCGCCGCCTCGACGGCGATGGCGACGACGCGGTCCTTGAAGGAGTGCGTCGGGTTGCCGGAGTCGTCCTTCACGTAGAGGCCGCCGGTGACGCCCAGCTCACGGGCGAGGTTGTCGGCCTTGACGAGCTTGGTGAAGCCGGGGTTGATGTTCGGCTTCGACGCGACGTCGGCGGGGACGGGCAGCAGCGGGGCGTAGCGCCAGATGTTGTCGGGACCCGCGGCGATGCGCTTCTTCAGGTCCTCGGGGTCGCCCGTCGGCAGGTCGTAGGCCACTTCGAGAGGGCCGAAACAGCTCTGACAGGCGAAGATCGGGCCGAGTTCGAAGCGTTCCCCGCATTCGCGGCACGAGAGGGCGGCGGCGGGTCCGAGGTCCACGGTGCCGGCGTCGGATGCTGCTGATCCGGTGGCGGTGGCGGCGTCGTCGGTGTTGGAAACAGTCTGCACAGCCATGAAGGCGAGGGCCCTTTCCTCATCTTCCTCGCGACGCATCTCGCCGCGAGACGGAATTGGCACCTTCCCCACCGTGACCTCGCGGTCGGCGGGAGGGTTGCCGGGGCTTCAACGGGCCGTTCCCTCTGCCCCTCTGGATGAGCGGTATTCGATTGTCAGCCTGACGACCCCCGACGTGCGACGGTCATCCGCGTTGTTCAAGACTGTAACCGAACCCCTGGACGGTTGAAGGCCTCGTCCGATCCGCGAGATGGAGATCACGTGCTGGAAGAGGTGGAGCGCTGGCTGGCCCGGCGGTCCTGGTCCGCGGCGGACCGGCCGCTCGGTCTGCTGGCCGCGGCGAAGCAGGGTACGCAGGTCAGCGTGGTGCTCCCGGCCCTGAACGAGGCGGCGACGGTCGGCCGGATCGTGTCGGTGATCCGGCGCGAACTGATGTCGGGCCCGGCGCCGCTCGTCGACGAGCTGGTGGTGATCGACTCGGGCTCGACCGACCGTACGGGGGAGGTCGCGGCGGCGGCCGGGGCGCGCGTGGTGCACCGGGACGACATCCTGCCGAGGCTGCCGGCCGTGCCGGGCAAGGGCGAGGTGCTGTGGCGCTCGCTGCTGGTGACGAGCGGCGACATCGTCTGTTTCGTGGACGCGGACCTGAAGGACTTCTCGGCGGATTTCGTGTCGGGGATCGTGGGGCCGCTGCTGACCGAGCCGGACGTGCTGTTCGTGAAGGCGATGTACGACCGTCCGCTCGGCGACGAGCCGGGCCAGGGCGGCCGGGTGACGGAGCTGGTGGCGCGTCCGCTGCTGAATCTGCACTGGCCGCTGCTCGCGGGATTCGTGCAGCCGCTGGGCGGCGAGTACGCGGTACGGCGCTCGCTGCTGGAGCGGCTGCCGTTCCCGGTCGGTTACGGGGTGGAGCTGGGGCTGCTCGTGGACGCGCTGCACACGGTGGGGCTGGACGCGCTGGGCCAGGTCGACGTCGGGGTGCGCAGGCACCGGCACCAGGACGGGCAGGCGCTGGGGCGGATGGCGGCGGCGATCTACCGGACGGCGCAGCTGCGGCTGTCGCGGGGGCATCTGGTGCGGCCGGCGCTGACGCAGTTCGAGCGGGGCGAGGGCGGCTTCGAGCCGCGTACGCACGCGGTGGACACGGAGGAGCGGCCGCCGATGCGGGAGATCGCGGAGTACACGGCGCGGCGCGCGGCGTAGGGGCGTAGGGCGTAAGGGCGCAGGGCGTGCCGTGACGGTCTCACCGGGCCCGTCCGGTTGCCGGGCGTCGCCGCGTGGCATTACCGGTCCGTTCGTATGATTTGCGTATATTGCCCGGTATGGCGATGAGCGCGGTGACCCTGACCACGGAACAGCTCTGGCTGCTGGGCGGCGTGGCCCTCGCCCTCGTGGGCGCCGGGGTGGTGGCGCTGGCGGCGAGCCGGGGCCGGGGGCGTGGCTGATCCTCGCCGACCTGAATCCGTACGTTTGAGCGTTTGTGCGACGGGCTAGATTTCGGCACATGGTCTCCGAGCAAGCCGCCCAGGTTCTCGTCGCGTCCAATCGCGGCCCCGTCTCGTACACGCTCGGTGAGGACGGCGAGCTGACCTCCGGGCGCGGCGGCGGCGGGCTCGTCTCGGGTCTCTCGGCCATCGGGCCCGACACGAACGCGGTGTGGGTGTGCGCGGCCCTCGGTGACGGCGACCGCGAGGCCGTGCGGCGCACCGGCGGCCGGCTGGACACCGGCGACACGGGCGGGCAGCGGGTCAGGATGCTCGGCATCCCGCCGGAGGTCTACGCGGACGCGTACAACGGCGTCGCGAACTCCACGCTCTGGTTCGTCCATCACCTGCTCTACCAAACTCCCCTGGAGCCGGCCTTCGACTCGGACTTCCGGGCGCGATGGGCGTCCTACGAGGCGTACAACCGCGCGTTCGCCGAGGCCCTGGCCGACGAGGCCGGCGACGGCGCGGCCGTCCTGGTCCAGGACTACCACCTGGCCCTGGTGCCGGGCATGCTCCGGGCGCTGCGGCCCGATCTGCGGATCGGGCACTTCTCGCACACGCCGTGGGCCCCGGTCGACTACTTCCGGCTGCTGCCCGACGACATCGCGCGCCAACTGCTGCGCGGCATCCTCGGCGCCGACCGGGCCGCGTTCCTGACCCACCGCTGGGCCGACGCGTTCACCGCGTGCTGTACGGAGCTGCTGGGCGGGACGGGGAAAACGCAGATCGGGGTGCACGGCCTGGGCGCCGACGCGGACTTCCTGCGGGAGCGTGCGCACCGGCCCGACGTCGACGAGCGGCTGGCCGAGCTGCGGGAGCAGATCGGCGGCCCGGACGGCGCGCCGCGCAGGACGATCGTGCGGGTGGACCGCACGGAGCTGTCGAAGAACATCGTGCGCGGGATGCTCGCCTACCGGCAGTTGCTGACGGACCGTCCGGAGTGGCGCGAGCGGGTCACGCATGTGGCGTTCGCCTATCCGTCCCGGCAGGACCTGGCGGTCTACCGCGACTACACGGCCCGTGTCCAGGAGGTGGCCGACGAGATCAACTCCGCCTACGGCACGCCCGGTTGGACGCCGGTGGTGCTGCACGTCAAGGACGACTTCGCGCGCTCGCTCGCCGCGTACCGCCTCGCGGACGTGGCGCTGGTCAACCCGATCCGCGACGGTATGAACCTGGTCGCGAAGGAGATCCCGGTCGTCTCGGAGACGGGCTGCGCGCTGGTGCTGTCGCGCGAGGCGGGCGCGTACGAGGAGCTGGGCGACGACGCGCTGGTGGTGAACCCGTACGACGTGTCGGCCACGGCGGCGGCCCTGCACGAGGCCCTGACGATGGACGACGACGACCGTACAGCGCGGACGAAGCGCCTGGCCGCCGCCGCGACGGCGCTGCCGCCGCAGCGGTGGTTCCTGGACCAGTTGGAGGCGCTGCGGAACGGCTGAGCGCCTACCAGGCGACGGGCCGGTAGTCCTTGAGCAGTACGCCGTGGACGGGGCTGCCCGCCTGCCCCTGCACGATCGGGTGGTAGATCCGCGCCGCGCCGTCCACGATGTCCAGCGGCGGGCGCCAGCCGGTGGCGGCGTGCCGCTCCCTGGCGGGCAGGGGTTTCTCGTCGGTGACCCAGCCGGTGTCGACGCTGCACACGTGGATGCCGCGCTCGGCCAGGCCGGCGGCGCTGGTGCGGGTGAGCATGTTGAGGGCGGCCTTCGCCATGTTGGTGTGGGGGTGGCCGCTCGTCTTCTTGTGGACGGTGAACTGGCCCTCGACGGCGGACACGTTGAGCAGATAGCGCCGCGCCCGGGGTGAGGACTCCAGCAGGGGCAGCAGCCGGTCGGCGAGCAGGAACGGGGCCACCGCGTTGACCAGTTGGACCTCCAGCATCTCGGCCGGGTCGATGTCACCGAGCCGGGCGGTCCAGGAGTTCTCGGCGGCGGTCTCGGTCAGCAGCCCTGCCTCGTCCACGGCGGCGAGCACGGAACCGGCGGTCGCGGGTGCACCGGTGGTACGGGGCACGAGCCCGGCGGCCCAGGACCGGCCCGCCAACCCGGTGTTCGCGGCGCCGGGGACGCTGAAGTCGGGGGCGGTCCACACGGCGGGCGCTTCGGCGGCCGGCAGCGCCGTGCGCGCCGGTGCGGCCTCGGCGGCGGCCAGGGCGGAGTAGGCGCGCGGCGAACGGCGCAGCGTCTGGGCCGCGTTGTTGATCAGGATGTCCAACGGCCTTGCCTCGGCCAGCAGATGGTCGGTGAAGGCCAGCACCTGCCGGGGATCGCGCAGGTCGAGTGCGGCCACGCGCAGCCGGTCCCACCAGTCGGCGGAGTCGGGCGCCGCCGCGAAGCGCCGTATCGCGTCCTGCGGGAAGCGGGTGGTCACGGTGAGATCGGCGCCGTCACGCAGCAGCATCAGCGCGAGCTGGTAGCCGATCTTGACGCGTCCGCCGGTCAGCAGCGCGCGGTGCCCGGTCAGATCGGTGCGGGCGCGGCGGCGGGTGAGGTTGTCGCGGGCGCAGTCGGGGCAGAGCCGGTGGTAGAAGTGGTGGATCCGCCGGTAGTGGTCCTTGCAGACGTAGCAGCGCTGGGGGCGCCCCAACTCGCCCACGGACCGGTCGTCCCGCTCCGGATTCACGCCGCCCAGTGGCGCGTCCATCGTCCGGTCCGGCGCGCCCATGACGGTGCCGGCCTGGATCCCGGCGTCCGCCGCCGCGCGGGCGCCCCGGGTGGCCGAGCGGCGTTTGCGCCGCCCGTCCCGGAAGAGCCCGCTGGCGGCCCGCTCAAGCCGCTCGCGCCGGGGATCCTCGATCGACAGGTCCCGTGCCTCGTTCAGCAACTCCAGCGTCGCCTGTATCCGGTCGTCCGTCAGGTCGTCCGTCGGGCCGTCCATCAAGCCGTCGTTCATCGAGCCCTCGCCCCCCGCTCACACCGAACGACCATGATGCGGGAGCCGGACGCCGGGTGTCGCCCGCGTTTCCGCCCGGCGCCCGCGCTCCGGCCTCCGCGCCGTCAGAGGCGGGCGGCCACCGAGGCGAGGAAGTCGGTCAGCGCTCCCGGGCCCGGCAGCACCAGGTCGGCCCTCGCGGCGAGTTCGGGGACCTCGCCCGTACCACTGCACAGCAGCAGACCCGGATGGCCGTTGTCGCGCAGGGTGTCGACCGCCGCGAAGGCCGGGAGGTCTCCGAGGTCGTCGCCTCCGTAGACGACCGTCTCGGCGCCGACCTCGCGGACGTACTCCTCCAGGGCCACGCCCTTGTCCATGCCCGGCGGGCGCAGCTCCAGCACGAGGCGGCCCGGTTCGAGCATCAGGCCGTGCCGGGCCGCCAGGTCGGCGAGCGGTTCACGCAGGGCGTCGAAGGCCCCCTGCGGGTCAGTGGCGCGGCGGGTGTGGACCGCGACCGCCCGGCCCTTCTCCTCGATCCACGCGCCGCGCCAGGAGTCGAACTGGTCGAGGAGTCCGGGGAGTTCGGCGCGGACGGCGGCGACTCCGGGGTGCGGCTCGGGAGCCTGTACGGCGCCGCTGACCGCGTCCCAGCGTTCGGCGCCGTAGTGGCCGAGGACGACGAGGTGTTCCAGGCCGGGTACTCCGGCGAAGCCGCCGTACCGTACGGCGACATCGGCCGGACGGCCGGTGATCACCGCGACGGACGCCACGTGCGGGGCGAGGGCGACGAGCGCGGGGACCGCGCCGGGGTGGGCGCGGGCCTGTTCGGGGTCGGGGACTATGTCGGCGAGCGTGCCGTCGAAGTCGAGCGCGACGACGGCTTTCCCGGGCCGCGCGAGAAGCGCGGCCAGTCCTTCGGCGCCGGCGGGGGTGACGGGGGTCGGCAGGGGGTGCGGATGACTGCCCATGCGCCGAGCCTATCCGCGAAGGGGAGCCGGGGCCTGCCCTACTGGTGCGGAGCCGGTGCGGTGGCCGGGTTCGGTCCACCGGGTCCGTCCGGTGGCCGGTTCGTCCTCGAACGCCGGACGGGCTTGATGGTGCCCGGCCCTGTCGCCGCCCAGGCCGTTGTCGTGCTCAGCGGCTCGCGCGGCGGGCGTCCCTGATCCGGCGCAGACGGTTGACCGTCACCGGGTCGTGGACCAGGGCCAGCGGGTCGTCGATGAGCGCGCCCAGCAGCTGGTAGTAGCGGGTGGGCGAGATGCCGAGCCGCTCCCTGATGACGCGCTCCTTGGCGCCGGGGCCCGGCCAGGAGCGCTTCTCCACGGCGAGGACGGCGCGGTCCCGCTCGGTCAGTTCCGACCGGCCGGCGGGACCACGGTCCTCCTGCGGCGTGCCCTCGGGCCCGGACTCGGACTCGGGCTCGGGTATGGATGCGGCGGTCATAGGGCTGCCACGCTACTCGGCGTTCTCCGCCGTCGTCGCGTCACGGCCGATCCTCGCCAGGATCTCCGACGGCACCGCGCCGGGCTGCACCGTCTTGCCGATGTTCTTCTTGATGTCGTCGCTGACACCCGCCCACGACGTCTTGCCGAACGGGTACAGCTCGGCGGTGGGCAGCGCCTCCAGGAACTTCCGCAGCTCCTTGTGCTCGTCGTCCGCCACCATCGTCTCGGACGCGCTGTAGGTGACCGGCAGGAGGTCGTACTGCCCGACGAAGTCCATCACGTTCTTGTCCTCGAAGGTGAAGTCGAGGAATTTGCCCGCCTGTTCGCGGTGGCCGGCCTGTTTGAAGGCCATGATCCAGTCGGCGACACCCATCGTCGCCTTGGACTTGCCGTTGATACCGGGCAGCGGCACCATCCCGACATCGACGCCGGCCTTCTCGGCCTCCTGCATCATCGTCGGGTGCCCGTTGAGCATGCCGACCTTGCCGCTCGTGAACGCCTTGAAGGCGTCGGCGCGGTCCAGTTCGCCGGGCGGTACGGAGCCGGTGAGGCCCTTGCCGACCAGCTCCTTCTGGAGCCATTCGAAGGTCTTGACGTTCGTCTCCGAGTCGACCGCGTACGAGCCGTCGGTGGCGTCCGTGTAGCCGCCGCCACCGCTGAGCATCCACATCATCGTCTCCGCCTGCGCCTCCTCGGGGCCGAGCGGAAGGGCGAACGGGGTCGGCACGTCCTGCGCCTTGAGCGCCTCGGCGTCCGACTTGATGTCGTCCCAGTCCAGCGGCGCGGAGAGACCGGCCGCCGCGAAGAGGCCCTTGTTGTAGAAGAGGAGCCGCGTGCTGGCGACGAACGGCATTCCGTACTGGGTCTGGTCGACCTTTCCGGCGTCCGCGAAGCGGGAGAGGAAGTTCGCCTGCGTGGGAATGGAGAGCAGCTCGTCCGCGCTGTACAGCTCTTCCTTCTTCACGTAGTCGGCGTAGGCGCCGATCTGCGCGATGTCGGGCGCCTCACCGTCCCGGACCATCTTCGCCACGTCGGCGTCCACGGTCTTCCAGGAACGGACGTCGACGTCGACCTTGATGCCCGGGTTCTTGGACTCGAACTCCTTGGCCAGGCTGTTCCAGTACTTCTCCGAGCTGTTGGCGGCGCTGTTGCCGTAGTCCGCCGCGACCACTTTCAGGGTGACGTCACCTGAACCGCTGGAGCTGCCGCAGCCGCTCAGCGCCATCGTCATGCCCAGTGCGGCTATCGCCGCGGTATGCCTCAGGAAGCGCTGCTGCACAGCTCTTTTCCCACCCTTGTATTCACTCGGCCGTCTTTACGGCGTTCGTTGTCCCAGTCGGTCCCCCGCGACGTCCTGCGTTGACGAGCTGCGATTTTCCCCCATGTGCCGTCGGAGGTCTACACCAGCCCCGTATCGCTTCGGCAACTTCCCCCGCCGGTCAGGTTTGGCGAAGGCTTTGTATGGGCTGGCAACAATCCCGCACAGTGGACTAGACCTTTCTTGGGTTTTCGCGCGAGAATGCGCTTGTGAGACACGTCATCGCCCTGGATGTGGGCGGCACCGGTATGAAGGCCGCCCTGGTCGGGACGGACGGCGCGCTGCTGTACGAAGCGCGCCGCGCGACCGACAGGGAGCGCGGCCCCGACGCGATCGTCGAGACCATCCTCGGCTTCGCGGCGGATCTGCGCGCGTACGGCGTCGAGCACTTGGGCGAGAGCGCGGTCGCCGCCGGAGTGGCGGTACCGGGCATCGTCGACGCCGAGCGCGGGATCGCGCTGTACGCGGCGAACCTCGGCTGGCGCGACGTGCCGCTGCGCGATCTGCTGGCGGCGCGGCTGGGCGGTGTACCCGTCGCGCTCGGGCACGACGTACGCACCGGCGGACTGGCCGAGGGGCGGATCGGCGCGGGCAAGGGCTCGGACCGGTTCTTCTTCGTCCCCCTCGGCACCGGCATCGCGGGCGCCATCGGCATCGACGGGACCATAGAGGCGGGCGCTCACGGCTACGCGGGCGAGATCGGGCATGTGGTGGTCCGGCCCGACGGGCCCGTGTGCGGCTGCGGACAGACCGGCTGCATGGAGACGCTCGCTTCGGCGGCGGCCGTGACCCGGGCGTGGGCGGCGGCCAGTGGTGATCCGGAGGCCGACGCCGCCGACTGCGCGAAGGCCGTCGCGTCCGGCGACCCGCGGGCCCTGGCGGTCTGGGCGGACGCCGTCGACGCGCTCGCGGCCGGGCTGGTCACCGCGCTCACCCTGCTCGACCCCCGAAGGCTGATCATCGGTGGCGGTCTCGCCGAGGCCGGGGAAACGTTGTTCACACCCCTGCGGGCCGCGGTCGAGGAGCGGGTCACGTTCCAGAAGCTGCCCGAGATCGTCCCGGCGGCCCTCGGGGACACCGCCGGATGCCTGGGCGCGGGGCTGCTCGCCTGGGATCTTCTCTCCACGGAGGTATCCGCCTGATGGCCGCACGCGCCGAAAGCACTGTTCTCACCGGGGCCCGGGTGGTGCTGCCGACCGGGATCGTGGAGAACGGACGGGTGAGCGTCGAGGGCGGACGTATCACCGAGGCCGGGCCGGCCGCCTCCTCCGTAGGAGACGCGACCGCGTCCGACGGTGCCGCCGGCCCGGGGACGCTCGACCTGACCGGCCACTGGGTGGTGCCCGGCTTCGTGGACATGCACAACCACGGCGGCGGCGGCGCTTCCTTCACGTCGGGCAGCGCGGACGACGTCCTCAAGGGCGTCCGTACGCACCAGGAGCACGGCACCACCACGCTCGTCGCCTCCACCGTCACCGGCGAGATGGACTTCCTCGCGCAGCGCGCCGGGTTCCTCTCCGAACTCGTCGAGCAGGGCGACCTCGCCGGCATCCACTTCGAGGGGCCGTTCATCTCGCCCTGCCGCAAGGGCGCGCACAGCGAGGCGCTGCTGCGCGACCCGGACCCGGCCGAGGTGCGCAAGCTCCTCGACGCGGCCCGCGGCACGGCCAGGATGGTGACCCTCGCGACCGAACTGCCGGGCGGCATCGACTCCGTACGGCTGCTGGTCGAGCACGGCGTGATCGCAGCGATCGGGCACACGGACGCGACGTACGAGCAGACCGTCGAGGCCATCGACGCGGGCGCGACGGTCGCCACGCACCTGTTCAACGCGATGCCGCCGCTCGGCCACCGCGCGCCGGGGCCGATCGCCGCGCTGCTGGAGGACGAGCGGATCACCGTCGAGCTGATCAACGACGGCACGCATCTGCATCCGGCGGCGCTGGAGCTGGCGTTCCACCGCGCCGGCGCGGGCCGGGTCGCGTTCATCACGGACGCGATGGACGCGGCCGGTTTCGGTGACGGCGTCTACCAACTCGGGCCGCTGGAGGTCGAGGTCAAGGACGGCGTCGCGCGGCTCGCCGTGGGCGGTTCGATCGCGGGCTCGACCCTGACCCTGGACACCGCGTTCAGACGCGCGGCGACGATCGACCGGCTGCCGGTCACCGACATCGTGCGGGCGATCTCCGCCAACCCGGCGAAGCTGCTGGGCGTGGACGACCGGGTCGGCTCGCTGGAGGCGGGCAAGGACGCCGACCTCGTGATCCTGGACGCGGACTTCGCGATCGCGGGCGTGCTGCGCAAGGGCGAATGGGTGGTCAAGCCCCAACCGGGCCGGTAGATCCGGCCGGTGCCGGGCCGGTGGGTCAGGTCAGTACCGGGCCGGTGGGTCAGGTCAGTACCGGGCCGGTGGGTCCGGTCATCCGTTCCGCTCCCACCGCTGGGACGCCCGCCCCGGCTTTGGCATGATCAGGACCGATACGGAGCGGGCAGGCGGCCCCTCCCCCGTCGCACCCCCGAGGGGAGGGCACCGCGCATGATCCTCACGGTCACGCTCAACACCGCCCTCGACATCACCTACCGCACCGCCGCGCTCACCCCGCACGCCACCAACCGCGTCGCCGAGGTCTCCGAACGGCCCGGCGGCAAGGGCCTCAACGTCGCCCGTGTGCTGTCGGCGCTCGGCCACGAGACCGTCGTGACCGGGTTCGCCGGCGGCCGGACCGGGGACGCGCTGCGTGAACTGCTCGCCGCCGAGGGCCCGTCGGACGCGCTCGTGGGCATCGCGGGCACCACGCGCCGCACCATCGCCGTCGTCGACGAGGCGACCGGCGACACGACCCAGCTGAACGAACCGGGCCCGACCGTCACACCCGCCGAGTGGGTCTCGTTCCTCACCTCCTACGAAGGGCTCGCCGCCCGCGCGGACGCCGTGGCACTGTGCGGCAGCCTGCCGCCCGGCATCCACGTCGGCGCGTACGCGGAACTGGTCCGCCTCGCGCGCGCCGCGAACCTGCCCGTCCTCCTCGACACCAGCGGCGAACCACTGCGCCGGGGCATCGCCGCCCGCCCCGACCTCGTGAAGCCCAACGCCGACGAACTGGCCCGGCTCACCGGCTCGCGCGAACCGCTGCGCGCGACCCGTGACGCGCGCAGGCGCGGCGGCCGTGCCGTCGTCGCCTCGCTCGGCGCCGCCGGGCTGCTCGCCGCGACCCCGGACGGCTCGTGGCGGGCGGCACCGCCGAAAGCCGTGCGGGGCAATCCGACGGGCGCGGGAGACTCGGCGGTGGCCGGGCTGCTGTCGGGGCTCGTGGAGCGGCTGCCGTGGCCCGAGAGGCTCGCGAGGGCGGTCGCGCTCTCCACGGCGACGGTCCTGGCGCCCGCGGCGGGCGAGTTCGACCGGGAGGCGTACGCGGACCTGCTGCCGCGGATCGCCGTGACGGAACAAGCACCGTGACCGGGCAGGCCCGGTGACGGAACGGAACAGTTCGAACAGGGGACCACATGCCACTCGTAAGCACCGGTGAACTCGTCTCGGCGGCGGCCGAACAGCGGGACGGGCGGGGCGGCGTCGCCGCGTTCAACGTCATCACCCTGGAGCACGCCGAGGCGATCGCCGCCGGCGCCGAACGGGCGGGCCGCCCCGCGATCCTCCAGATCTCCGAGAACGCGGTGAAGTTCCACGGCGGCAGGCTGACGGCCGTCGCCGCGGCCGCCGCCGCCGTCGCGCGCGCCTCGGACGCCCCGCTCTCGCTCCACCTCGACCACGTCGAATCGGCCGGACTGCTGCGCGCGGCGGACGGCGAGGGCTTCAGCTCCGTGATGTTCGACGCGTCGAAGCTGAGCTACGAGGCGAACGTCGCCGCCACGGCGGAGGCGGTCGCCTGGGGCCACGCGCGCGGCATCTGGATCGAGGCCGAACTGGGCAAGGTCGGCGGCAAGGACGGCGAACCGCCGCTGGGCGCCCACGCCCCCGGCGTCCGCACGGACCCGGCCGAGGCGGTCGCGTACGTGGGCGCCACCGGCGTCGACGCGCTGGCCGTCGCGGTCGGCTCCTCGCACGCGATGACGGACCGCACGGCGGCCCTGGACCACGAACTGATCGGCGCGCTGCGCCGGGCCGTCGCCGTACCGCTGGTGCTGCACGGCTCGTCGGGCGTCCCCGACGAGGAGATCCGGCGGGCGGTCGCGGCGGGCATGGTCAAGATCAATGTCGGTACGGCCCTGAACACGGCCTTCACGGGCGCCGTCCGCGCCCATCTGGAGGCCGACACCAAGACGGTCGACCCCCGGAAATACCTCGTCCCGGCTCGCGAGGCGATGACCGGGACGGTGGCGGCTTTCCTGAAGGTGATAGGCGGGGAGTCCTAGGGCCTGTCGTTTGGATCAGGCCGGATCAAGGAGCGGGGTCTGGTGCGTGCGAGCGCAAGGCGGAGGAGGGAGACAACGCGGAGCGTTGGCGACCGACGACAACGCGGCGGGCGTGCGTGCCAGACCCCGCGAGCCCGGCAAGATCCGAACGACAGGCCCTAGGCCGCGGGCTCCCGCCGGGGGCGGGGCCCGGCGAGCGGGCTCAGCCCTTCGCCTTGCCCTGCTCCAGGGATACCTGGTCGAGGATGGCCTCGCACTGGTCGCCCGCCTCGCACGAGAGCTTCAGCGTGTTGCTGCCCTTGGCGAGGTTGACGTAGGCGTAGGTGGTGGTCCACCCCTTCTCCCAGTCGCCCTCCTTCGCCTTGGCGAAATTGGACATGTTGACCGAGCGGGGCGTCTCGCCGTTGATCGTGAGCGACGTCTTCGCGTCCTTGCCCGGCACGCCGTAGGTGATGAACAGCGTGTACTCACCGGCCTCCGGCAGGTCGACGGTCCAACTGGCCGATCCACCGGGCCCGTTGAACGTCACATACGCGCCGCCCGCGCCCTTCGCGCCCTTGATGTCCTTCGCCAGCACCGCCGGCGCCCCGAGCTGGAGCGTCGCCGCGTCCTGCTTGGGAAGCTCGACCGGCTTGTCGGGGTCCGGATCCTGCTTGCCGGGGTCCTCGCTCGGCGCCGCCGACTCACCCGTGGTCGGGCCGTCCGTCGGACCGCCGTCGGCGTTCTTGCTGTCGTCCCCGTTGGAGAGCAGCGCGGCCGTGATTCCGATCACGACGACCGCCACGACGGCGACGGCGCCGATGAGCAGGCCCTTGGTGTTGGGTCCGCCGCCGTTGCCACGGCCGCCACCGCCGCGCTGGGCGGGAACCGTACGGGTGGCCGCACCGCCGGTCTCGGGGGCCGCGTAGTGCGCGTCGGGGGTCTGTCCGTAGGGGGCCTGGCCGTGCGGCGCCTGCTGGCCGTACTGCTGCTGGCCTCCGTACTGAGGCTGCTGCCCGTAGGGCTGCTGTTGCTGCTGCGGGACCTGCCCGTACTGGCGCTCGCCGACGGTCCTGACCTGGTTGTACGACGTTCTCGGCACACCGGGCTGAGAGGCGGGACCGGGGTAGCCGTAGCCGCCGCGCCGGGCCTGCGCACCGTTCGCGGCCGTCTGTCCGTCCTCGTACAGATAGCCGAACGGATCGTCGTCCTCGGGCGTACTCGCGCCGTTGTTCCCGGCCGTCATCCCTGGGTCACTCCTTACCATCTCGCCAGCGTCGCCGACCGGCCGAGCCTACCTCGATTGGGCAAGCATACGGACGGGCCTTGATCGGAGTGGGCGGTTGCACCATCCCCCGGTGAACATCGGGAGACGTCGGTGGACATCGGTGAACCGCCGTACAGAGAGATAGGACACGGCGGGCCCCGGCGCACCGCCGACGTTATCCCGCCCGGCGCTGGACCTTGCTACGCGAGCGCTTCTCGATGTACATCCGCTGGTCCGCGGATTTCAGCACTTCCTCGACCGTCATGCCGCAACTCGCCCAGCCGATACCGAAGCTGGCTCCCACGCGGACCGCCCTGCCGTCCACCCGGATGGGCGGGATGATCGCGTTCCGCAGCCGAACCGCCAGGTCAGCGGCGTCCGTGGCGCCGAGGCCGTCGGCGAGGACCACGAACTCGTCGCCGCCGAGGCGCGCGACGGTGTCGCCGTCCCGCACGCCGGTGTTCAGCCGGCGGGCGACTTCGATGAGGACGGCGTCGCCGGTGTTATGGCCGAAACGGTCATTGATCGACTTGAAACCGTCGAGGTCGCAGAAGAGGACGGCGAGGCCCTTGCTCCCGTCGTCGGGGTCGGCGCCCGGCGCGACGGTGTGCACATGGTGGTCGAGGGGCGCGGGGGCGGCGGACGGGTCGAAGCCGTCTCCTTGGAAGGCGCGCTCGGCGGGGTCTCCGTAGGAGTCGTACGGCTCGTAGGGCTCGTACGGTTCGTAGCCGGGTTCGTAGCCCTCGACCGCGCCGCCGTACCCCCCGCCGTAGCCCCCGCCGGTGCCGGGTCCGTAGCCGGGGGCGGGCACGGGCGCGTAGCCGGCACCGCTGGTCCCGTTGTAGCCGCCGTAACCGGGCCCCTGGCCGTACGGGACCACTCCACCGCCGTAGCCGGCCTCGTCGTATCCGCCGGCGCCGTTGCCCGCGCCGTTGCCGTTGTCGCCCTCGTATCCGCCGTACGCCTTGTCCACGGCCTGCACCGCCGTCTCCCGTACCGATATGGCGTTGGGACGCTCGCAGAGGCGGGCGCTGAGACGGGCGCGCAGCTCGGCGCTGTTGGGCAGACCGGTCAGGGAGTCGTGCGAGGCGCGGTGGGCGAGCTGGAGCTCGTTGCGCTTGCGCTCCTCTATGTCCTCGACATGGGTGAGGAGGAAGCGGGGGCCGTCGGTGGTGTCGGCGACGACGGAGTTGCGCAGCGAAACCCACACATAGCTGTTGTCACGGCGCGCCAGCCGCAGCTCGGCGCGACCGCCCTCGGCGGAGGTGCGCAGCAGGGTGCCGATGTCCTCGGGGTGGACGAGGTCGGAGAAGGAGTAGCGGCGGATCGCGGAGGCGGACCGGCCGAGCAGCCGGCAGAGCGCGTCGTTCGTCCGCAGCAGCCTGCCGTGCTGGTCCCCGCCCATCTCGGCGATGGCCATACCGCTGGGCGCGTACTCGAACGCCTGCCGGAAGGACTCCTCACTGGCCCGCAGCGCCTGCTGCTCACGCTCCAGCCGGACCAGCGCGCGCTGCATGTTTGCTCTGAGGCGGGCGTTACTTATCGCAATGGCGGCCTGGGAGGCGTACATCTGGAGCGCTTCGCGCCCCCAGGGACCCGGACGGCGCCCGCCGCGCGGCCGGTCGACGGATATGACCCCGAGGAGCTCGCGTCCGCCCCCAGGGGCGTACATGGGGGCGTAGAGGCGGTCCTGGGGGTGCCACTCGTCCTCGAAGCGCGGATCGGGTCCCTCGGTGTACCACTGCGGGACATCGTCATCCAGCAGGATCCAGCCCTCGGTGTGGGGTATGTACCGCAGCTCACCCCAGGTCTCGCCCATGCTGAGCCGGCGTTCCCAGGAGGCGCGCGCGCCGACGCGGCCGGTGATCAGTGCTTCGGCCGCGGCGTTGCCCGCGAAGGCGGCGACGACCAGGTCGCCGTCGGGCTGTACGAGGTTGACGCAGGCCAGCTCGTAGCCGAGACCCTTGACTATGCCGTCGGCAACTGTCTGAAGGGTGTCGGCCAGACTGCGGGCGGTATTGAGCTCGCCGACAACGTCATGCAGCTGCCGCAGGGTCGCAAGGCGGACGTACGGCTCCGACTCGGTCTCCATCGTTCGCTCTCCCCGAGACCTCGACAGCAACTCCAGAATTCTCATCGGCTCGCTTGATGCGGTATCCCGGCCACTGAATCACAGCGAGCTGTGCAGTCGGTACACAGGGTCAACAATTCCTTGACCCTGTGAGCCAAGTCACACATGAGGAAGGAGGGTTGAATGGGGGCGTGGGAGCGCTCCAGGGCTTCATGAACGCAAATATCGAGGTGGGACGTGGTGCGGTGGGGGGCGCGCGGCGGGGCGCGCTGTGGGCGCACACTCCGGCGCGCGGAGGCCACGAGGCCCCCACGAAGGCCCAGCGACGCCCTCGCGAGGTGTCGCGATGCACCGCGAGGCGGGGTGGACCTAGGTCCTGGCTGGTTCTGTGGTCCGATGCGGGCATGTCACCGCCGGGGCTAGCGTGGACGACGTGCTGCAGAAGACAACCGCCCGGCGTACCGAGGCCCAGCCTCCCGACGCCGCGTCTCCCGAAGCCGTCCCCCATCCTGAGGGAGTGAGCAACGACGAGTTCCGCGCCGCGCTCTCCCGGCTGGCCGCCGGGGTGGTGCTGGTCACCGCGCACGACCCGGACGACGGTCCGAAGGGCGCGGACGCCGGAATGACGGCCACGTCCTTCATGTCCGTCTCGCTCGACCCGCCTCTGGTGGTGGTGAGCCTGCGCAACGGCTCCCGCATGGACGACCTGCTCGACGAACAGCCGATGTGGGCGGCGTCGATGCTCTCCGAGAGCCAGGTGCGGATCGCCGGCCGCTTCGCGATGAAGGGCCGGATCAGCGACCGGCTGCTCTTCGAGGACATGCCCCACCGGCGCGGCGAGGTGAGCGGGGCGCCGCTGATGGACGGCGCGCTGACGGTCCTGGAGTGCCGTACGGAACAGCGGATCGTGACCGGCGACCACACGCTGGTCGTGGGCCGGGTGCTGACGGCGGCCGTGCCGGGCGGATCCGGCGACGGGGGCCCGCTGACGTACTTCCGCGGGAAATACCGGCAGTTGGGGCAGGGCCAGGGGCAGGGCTGAGGCCGAAGGGACCGAAGCCGAAGGGGCCGCGGACCGCCGATCCCCGACCGCGCCGGACCGGGTGGGCCCGGTTCGGGCCGCGTCATTCCCGGTCGGCTACGACCAATCCCGGCCGTTGCGCCCGCGCTTGGTCTCCGCGCGCTGCTTCTTCTGGCGCAGCCTGCGCTCGTTGATACCGCGCGGGATCTTCGTGGCCCGGCGCGGACGGGGCGGCGGAGCCGTCGCCTCGGCGAGGAGTGAGGCCATCCGCACCAGGGCCGTCTCGCGGTTGCGCCACTGCGAACGGTGCTCGGACGACCGTACGGTCACGACACCGCCCACCAGCCTGCTCGCGAGCCGCTCCAGCGCCCGCTCCTTCCACACCTCGGGCAGCGACTCCGTCTTGGCGAGATCGAAGCGCAGCTCCACCTGCGAGTCGCTGGTGTTCACATGCTGCCCGCCGGGTCCCGAGGAGCGCGAGAAACGCCACATGAGCTCGGCCTCCGGGAGGGAGACGGAGCCGCGGATGACGTGCGGGGACCCGGACATGTGTCCATCGTCCCGTGTCCGCACAGACAAATCAAAGGCGTTAAGGAACCTCTGAGTCCTCTCTCCGCGTTATGGCGGGTGACGGTAACTTCGGAAGCCGATCGAAGTCCGCACACGAGCTCGTACACAACGAAAGGGACCATCCCCATGGCTGTAAGCCTGTCCAAGGGCGGCAACGTCTCGCTCACCAAGGAGGCACCGGGCCTGACAGCCGTCACGGTCGGCCTCGGCTGGGACGTCCGCTCCACCACCGGTACGGACTTCGACCTCGACGCCTCGGCGATCGCGGTCAACCCGGGTGGAAAGGTTGTCTCCGACAGCCACTTCATCTTCTTCAACAACAAGTCCACGCCGGACCAGACCATCGTCCACACCGGCGACAACCGCACCGGCGAAGGCGCGGGCGACGACGAGGCGATCAACGTCAACCTGGCGGGTCTGCCCGCCGACGTCGACAAGATCGTCTTCCCCGTGTCGATCTACGACGCGGAGACCCGCAGCCAGAACTTCGGCCAGGTCCGCAACGCGTACATCCGCATCGTGAACCAGGCCGGCGGCGCCGAGATCGCCCGCTACGACCTGAGCGAGGACGCCGCCACCGAGACCGCGATGGTCTTCGGCGAGCTGTACCGCAACGGCGCGGAGTGGAAGTTCCGCGCCGTGGGCCAGGGTTACGCCTCGGGTCTCGCGGGCATCGCCACGGACTTCGGCGTCAACCTCTGAGTCGCCGATTCAGCACGTCGGCGAGTCGCTGAGCGAGTGACCGACTGATTGGTGCGAGGGGCCTCCGGCTTTACGGCCGGGGGCCTTTGGCGTGCGGACCCACGGACTCGCGGACCCACGGATCCACGGACTCGCGGACACACGTGCCGCAGCCGAACTCGCCGTGGACTCACGCGCCGGGCGGCGGTTTGTCGGAGCCGTACAGCCAATCGTCCCAAAGAGCCGTCAGATCGCGGTCCGTCCGCTTCTGCGCGAAGGCGGTGAAGTCGGCGGTTGACGCGTTGCCGTGGCGGTACGCCCGTGTCCAGTCGCGTACGAGCGCGAAGAACGCGTCGTCGCCGACCGCCAGCCGGAGCTGATGGACCACCATGGCGCCGCGCCCGTACACCGGCCGCCCGGAGATATCGGCGGCGGTCGGCGGTTCGGCCGGTGCGAAGGCCCAGTTCCCCTCGTCCCCGTACGCCCGCTCGAACGCGCGCCGCGCCGGGACGCCTTCCATGTCCTCCGCCCAGAGCCACGCCGCGTACTCGGCGAAGCCCTCGTTGAGCCACATGTCCCGCCAGGACTCGGGCGTCACGGAATCGCCGAACCATTGGTGGGCCAGCTCATGGACGAGGATCCCGGTGCTGGTGGGGCCCGGCAGGAAGGGCCGGTTCTGCGTCTCCAGCGCGTAGTCGGCGTCGCCGGGCCGTCCGATGATCACGCCGGTGGAGGAGAACGGATACGGACCGAAGGTCTTCTCGCCCCACTTCATGATCGCCGGGATCTTCGCGAGCAGACGGGCGCTGTCGGCGGCCACGGCAGGATCGACGGCGGTGAAGACGGGAACGGCGCCGCCGGAGCCCCGGGAGAGCTTGGTCCGGTAGGGGCCGACGGCGACCGTCGCGAGATAGCTCGCCATCGGCTCGGCGCAGTGCCAGCCGAAGGTCGTACGGCCGCCGGCCGTTCGCTCGCTCGTCAACTCACCGTTGGAGATCGCCTGTTGCCCCTCCGGCACGGTGATCCGGATGTCGTACGCCGCCTTGTCGCTCGGATGGTGATTGCCGGGGAACCAGGCCATCGAACCGGTCGGCTGGCCCAGCGCGACGGACCGCTTCCCCGATCTGAGCCAGCCCTCCCTCGTCCTGTCGGCGTCGGTCAGGGTCCGGGGGACGCCGGAGTAGCGCACGACCGTACGGAAGGTGTCCCCGCGCCCGATGTCCGCGCGCGGGGACAGCGTCAGCTCCGTATCCGCGCGCCGTACGCCGGCCCGCTCGCCGTCGACGGTCACCCGGCCGACGGTCAGACCGGCGAGATCGAGGTTGAACGCGCTGAGCCGGCGTGTGGCGCGGGCGGTGATCTCGGCGTCGGCGTCGAGGCGGCCGGTGGCGGGGTCGTAGTCGAGGGTCAGGCCGTAGTGCGTGACGTCGTAGCCGCCGTTGCCGAGGTGCGGGAAGTACGGGTCACCGACGCCGGCCGCGCCAGGGGCGCCCGGCTCCTCCCGCTCCGCGCAGCCCGCGAGGCCGCCGATGCCGAGGGTGAAGGTGAGGAGGAAGACGAGCACGAGGGCGGAGGTGGGGAAAGGGAGGGGGACGGTGCGGCGGGTGGTGCGGCGTGCCTGCGCGAGGGGACTCCGGTGTGGTGGCTGGTGCGGGTTCTGGTGTCGCGGCTGGTGCGGGCTGCGGTCTTCCGGCTGGTGCACGCGGTGATCGTAGGTCGCGTCCGGCCCGTATCCCGGCGGGCGGAAACTCGTCCGCGCGGCGTCGTGACACCATCGGACGCGTGCTCGACATCGGCTACTCCCTCTCCCGCCGCTTTCCCGATCCCCCGCAGACCGACTACCGCCTCACCGACGTCCGGACCCTGCGGCACGATCTGTTCTGCGGCGATGTGTATCTCGCCGACACCAAGGCCGACCGCGAGGTGTCCACGGGCTGGGGATGGGTGCCCGTGCTGGACTTCGCGTGGGCGCTGTGCGACATCGTGGAGCAGCTCGACCGTGATCCGCGCGGCAACCGGTCGGCCAACAGGCAGTACGCCGAGCTGGACTTCACCGAGTCGACGGACCGCATGCTCTTCGAGCGTCGCTTCGGCTGGGTCGACGTGGCCGCCGACTGGATGCCCGCCGACGAGCCCCCGCTCACCTTCGGCCACCGGCTGCTGCGCCGTGAGTCGCGCGACTTCCTGCACGACCTGCTGGCCGATCTCGGGGACATGCACGAGGGTCTGATGGACAACCCCGTGATCTGGGACATCCAGGCGCGCTTCCCCCGCGTCTGACCGCCCCTCCGCCTCTCTCCCGCTCCCCGGACAGCACTCCCTCCGTCCGGCCCGCCACGAAGTGAGCCGACATCGGCCCGCGTGGGCGGACGCGGGTGAGGATGGGTGGACATGGGCGAATCCACACGACCCGGTGGGACGTTTTCGGATTGGCAGGAATACAGGCGTCGGAGTCGGGCAGACGCAGTTCTGCCGGGACGCCACCAGGAACCCAGACGCCAGGGTTCACCCCCCACATGGCCGAGCCCCCGGAGCACATTGAAGACCCCGACCCACCCCCCACGGTCGGGGTCTTCCGCTTGGGTCCTCAGCCGCCCGGCGCGTCCTCCACCCGTACACCGATCTGCGCCGCGAACGCGGGCGCCAGATCGAGCAGCTGCGCCGTACTGATCACGGCACCCGCCAGCCGGTCGATCCCGCGCGCGATGCCCAGCTCGGCGACGGTCCGCAGATCGACGTCCTTCATCCGGACACCGCTGAAGTCCGCTTCCTTGAGGACGCAGTCGCGGAACTCGACGCGCTCCAACTCCGCTCCCCCGAAGTCCGGTTCGGCCAGGACGCAGCCCTCGAACACCACGTCCTTCAGCTTCGCCTTCCGCAGATTCAGATAGTCGATCTTGCCGCCCCGGATGAGCACCCGCTCGAACACCGCGCCGTGCAGCTGCACCCCGCCGAGCCGCGCGTCCACCACCTCGACATCGCGCAGCGACGCTCCCCCCAGATCCGTGCCCACCCCCCGGATCCCTTCGAGAACGCAGTCGATGAAGCGCGCCCGGCCCAGATCCGTCCGGTCGAGCCCGACCTCGCGCAGCGCGCAGTCGATGAACCGGGACCCCGGTCCCTCCTGATCCGCCAGATCCAGTCCGCCGAACTCCTGCCCGTCGTACTCCCCGTCGGGCTCCAGCTCCCCCTCGTACGGGACCAGCGGCGGCAGCCGGACCTCCGGCCGCCGCGCCGACACACTCCTGCCGGTCGTTCCCGTTTTCCCCGCCGTCGATTTCCGCGTCGTCGCTCTCCGAACCATGAATCCATCGTGACGTACACCACTGACAGCCGCCCGAAATGTCCGGCTCGTAATGTCACAAACCGCACCCGCATCTCGTCACATTCATGAGGACCAACGCGCAGGCACACCCGGAACGAGTGAAACGAGTGAAGGGGCAACAGCCATGGATCACATCACCGTCGTCGGCGGCGGCTTCGCGGGACTCACCGCGGCCATCTCGGCGGCCGAGTCGGGCGCCAGGGTCACCGTCTTCGAGGCGCACCACACCTTCGGCGGGCGGGCCCGCACCACCGAGGGCCCGTACCGCGCCAACGAGGGGCCGCACGTCTTCTACCATCGCGGCCCGCACTGGGCCTGGCTCCGGCAGCGCGGTCTCCTCGGCCCGATGGCCCGCGTACCGGCCCTCGAAGCCGCCCGCCTGCGCTTCCACCGCGACGGCGCGCTCCGCAAGGCCCCGCCCTTCGGGCTGCTCAAGGCGAGCCGAAGCAGGGCCGAACGCGCGCCCGTGGACGTCGACTTCCACACCTGGGCCACCGAGCGGCACGGCCACGACGCGGCAGTCGCCGCCGCCCGCTACGCCGCCGTCGTCCTGTTCCACCACGATCCGGGCTCCCTCTCCGCCGCCTTCGTCCAGGAACGGCTCCGGCGCGCCGCCACCGTCCCGCCGGAGGCCCACATCGCGGTCGGCGGCTGGAGCCAGGTCATCGACCGGATGCTCGGGCGGGCCTGGAATCTGGGCGTACGCATCGAGACGGTCTCCCGCGTCGACGCCCTCCCCGAGGACGGTCCGGTGATCGTCGCGACATCGCTCGACTCGGCCCGGCCGCTGCTCGGCGACGACAGCCTGCGGTGGGAGAGCGGGCGCACCGCCCTGCTGGACCTCGGGCTCACCACGCGCAGGGGCGACCCGTTCGTCATCTGCGATCTCGACGCGCCGGGCTGGCTGGAACGGTTCACCGCCGCCGATCCGTCGCTCGCACCGGCCGGTGAGCAACTGCTCCAGGGCCAATTCCCGGTCGCCCCCGGCGAGTCCGCGGCCGTCGGCATCGCGCGCGCGGAGAACCTGCTCGACCTGGGCTTCCCCGACTGGCGCGAACGGGCCCTCTGGCGGCGCCAGTCGCTCGCCGCGGGCCGTACGGGTGCGGTCGACCTGCCGGGCACCACCTGGCGCGACCGGCCGCACATCGACCGGGGCGACGGCGTCTATCTCGTCGGCGACCAGGTCGCCGCGCCCGGTGTCCTGTCCGAGGTGTCGTTCAACAGCGCGATCGAGGCGGCGTCGCTCGCGCTGCTGAGGGTCGGCGGCGTACGGCTCCGCCACTCCGCTTGACCTCAAGTCCGCTTGAGGTCGGAGGCTGGCTCCCGTACGCCGACCCGGAACGCGCGACGCACGGAAACGCGACGCGCCATAACGCGCGACGCACGGAAAAACGCGTCGCGACCCGCCGGGACCTCACGAGGGAGCCAGCCATGCACGCCATCCGCCTCCACGCCTTCGGGCCGGCCGAGAACCTGGTCCATGAACGGACCGACGACCCCGTGCCCGGCCCCGGCCAGGTCCGGATCACCGTCGCCGCGGCCGGGGTCCATGTCCTGGACACCGCCCTGCGCGAGGGCGAACAGGGCCCGTTCCCCAACCCCGTCGAACTGCCCACCATCCCCGGCCGCGAGGTGGCGGGCACGGTCGACGCGCTCGGCGACGGCACCGACCCGAGCTGGCTCGGCAAGCGGGTCGTCGCCCATCTGGGCATGGTCCCCGGCGGTTACGCGGAACTCGCCGTCACCGATGCCGCCCGGCTCCACGAGATCCCCGACAACCTCGACGCCGCCGAGGCCGTCGCCATGATCGGCACCGGCCGCACCACCATGGGCATCCTTCAGTTCACCACCCTCGGCCCCGAGGACGTCGCGATCGTCCTTGCCGCCGCCGGAGGCATCGGCACGCTCCTCGTCCAGTACGCGAAGAACGCCGGCGCGACCGTCGTCGGCCTCGCCGGAGGTCCCGCCAAGGTCGCGCGCGTCACCGGGAACGGCGCCGACATCGCCGTCGACTACACGCTGCCCGACTGGCCCGAGACGCTCCGCGCCCGCCTCGACGGGCGCCCCGCCACCGTCGTCTTCGACTCCGTCGGCGGCGACACCGGCCGCGCCGCCGTGGACCTCCTCGGCAAGGGCGGGCGCCACATCGTCTTCGGCTGGACCGGGGAAGGCCTCCTCGACGGGGAGCCGCTGAGCTACACGGAGGAGGAGCAGGCGGCGCGCGGCATCACCTCCGAGGGCGTCCTCGGCCCCGTGATGCTCCAGAAGGCGGGCGGCGACGTCCGCGTACTGGAGGACCGTGCCCTGTCCGAGGCCGCCGAGGGGCGCCTGCGGCCCGCCGTACAGCGCTTCCCGCTCGCCGACGCGGCCCGCGCGCACCGCGCGATCGAGACGCGCGGCACGATGGGCAAGGTGGTCCTGGAGCCGCCGCTCGGCCCGTAGGACGTCCGACCGGAACGACCGGAACGACCTGCACGCCGGAACCGGACGCGAACCCGACGCGAATTCGACGGAGATCGGACGGGGAGCGGGCGAGGTTCAGGCCGACGAGAGGCCGGGGGCCGACAGGCGCTCGGCCAACCGGTCGAGCCCGCCCTTGATCAACTGCCCGTACCCGTCGTCACCGAGCGTGCCCACCGCGTCCAGCCCGCGCGCCAGATGATCGCGGGCCAGGTCGAGATCGCCCAGCCGCCGGTACACGTCCCCCAGGTTGAGATGCAGCGACGGGTAGAACGCGGCCACCGGACTCGCCACCCCCGCGAGCCGCGCCCGCTCGTCCGAGACCAGATCCGCCGCCTCCAACGCCCGCAGGTCCCAGACCAGTTCCTCCCGCGGATCGTCCTGGACATCGGCCATGGAGTGGGCCAGCGCGCATATGTGGAACGGGTCGCCGTCCGCGCCCAGCCGGTCCCACACTCCGGCGAAAACCCGCCGGGCGGCGTCCCGTTCACCGCGCTGCCCCAGCTCCATGCCACGGCCGATCTCCGCCATCACCGGATCGGGCTGCTGAATCGTCGTCCCGGACACGAGGCCCCCCAGAAAAGTCGCTCTCCGCACTCGTCACCGAGAGTAGAGGGACCCACTGACAACGCCGTCCGCACGCACCTCACGCACCGGGCGCGCCCAGCGCGGCCAACTCCCCGTCCGTCAGCCGGAACACCGTCCACCCGTCCTGCGGCCGCGCCCCCAACGCCCGGTAGAAGGCGATCGACGGCTCGTTCCAGTCCAGTACGGACCACTCCAGCCGCTCGTACCCGCGCTCCACACAGATCCGCGCCAGCTCCGTCAGCAGCGCCTTCCCGTGCCCGCCGCCGCGCAGCTCCGGACGGACGTACAGGTCCTCCAGGTAGATGCCGTGCACCCCGCGCCACGTCGAGAAGTTCAGGAACCACAGCGCGAACCCCGCCACCGCGCCGTCGTCCGTCTCCGCGATGTGCGCGTACGCGGCGGGCCGCTCCCCGAACAGCGCCTCCCCCAACTGCGCCTCGGTCGCCCGCGCCTCGTCCGGGGCCTTCTCGTATGCCGCCAGTTCACGGATCATCGCGTGGATCACCGGAACGTCGGCGGCCGTCGCCGTACGAATCATGTCCGCAGCCTGCCCTTTCTCCGGCTGTCGCGCCAGCGGCGCCCGGACAGCCCGCGCCCGGCGGTTCGTTCCTGAAAGATCCCGGTCGCGGCGTCAGCCACGGCGGTCCCGCAGCGCCCGTCCCACGGCCAGGTGCTCGGGCGACAGCCCCCGCTCCCCGTCATGGATGTCCCACAGGCAGCTCTGGAGCACCCGCCCCAGCGTCCAAGCACGAGCGCGCTCCCGGTCCAGCCCCATGACCTCCGTCATGAGATCGAACCTCCACAGGATGTCGTCCGCGTCGAACCGGTTGACCAAGGCGGGCAGCAGCTCGAACCCCGGATCCCCGGCCAGCGGCTTCGGGTCGATCGCCAGCCACGGCTCACGGCCCTGATCCCCGGCGTCCGGCTCAGGCACGGGCGCCAGCACGTTCTCGAAGTGCAGATCCCAGTGCAGCAGCCGGTCTCCCGGCTCGCCGGCCACCTCGCGTACCGCCGCCGCGCAGTCCAGGAGCAGCCGCCGCTCCGAGCCGCCGGGGAGCGAGCGCACCGCCGCCGGCGTCTCGTCGAGCATCGCCCCCGCGATCCCGTCCAGCGTCCGCAGACCCGCAGGCGCGGGCAGCGCCGTCAACCGGGCCAGCAGCCCGGCGATGACCGCCACCCCGTCCCGTACGGGGACAGCGGTCAGATCCCGCGCCGCGTCCAGCCGCTCCAGCAGCAGCGTGCCCGACGCCCCGTCGTACTCCAGCAGCCGCACCGCGCCGTCGCCGTCCCACAGCCGCAGCGCCACCGGCTCACCGGCCGTCTCCTCGTCGAGGTCCTGGAGCTTCAGCACGGCGGGCGTACCGTCCGCCCGCTCCACCGGCAGGACCAGCGCGCACATGCCGTGCATCGCCGGGCCCGTACGCCGAAGCTCCCACCTCTTCAGGAAGTCGGCGGCGCGCCCCGGGAGCGCGGCGATGAACGCGCGCCCCCGCGCACCCAGAAACTTCGACTGCGTCCTCGCCAACTCCGCCGGAATCTCCATCGCCCCGAGCCTACGAGCGCGCCCCCGGAACCTCGACCGCGTTTCCGCGCCACGGCCGCTCCGCCCGGAATGTCGATCCCGTCCAAGGCCCCGCCCCCGTGGGTGAATCACCTCATGCGCCGCCATCTCCGCAAGGCCGCCCACACCACCTGGATCCGGATCAGGACCGCTCCCGGCACCTACCTGTGGCTCGCGGCCGTCGCCGCACACGTCGGCGCCACCCTCGTCAGCGAAGGCATCCTCAGCTGGGCCATCCACCACGGCCGCTCGCACGAAGCCGTCACGCGCACCCTCGACGTGGGTGTCGGCTACGCCCTCGCGGGCGTCGTCGCCGTCCTCGCCTACCGGATCGCTCCGCCGTGGCGATATCCGTACGTAGGAGCCGTCCTCATCTTCTACGGCGTCCCGCTCATCGCCGGGCCGGGCTTCACCGACATCGGCCACTTCACCGCCGTCCTCATCGGCCTCGCCTGCTACCCCCTCACCCGGGCCCGCCCCCGTGACCCGAACCTGGACACAGGCACGGAAAGCGGTGTACGAACACCGACATGAGCAGCACCAGCAACGGCGGCATCTCCTTCTGGTACGCCCAGGACGGCATACCCGCGCCCCGCGAACCCCTCCCCGGCGACGCGACGGCCGACGTCTGCATCGTCGGCGGCGGCTTCACGGGCCTGTGGACGGCCTACTACCTGAAGAAGGCCGTGCCCTTCCTCAACATCACTGTCCTGGAAGGCAAGTTCTGCGGTTACGGCGCCTCCGGGCGCAACGGCGGCTGGCTCTACAACGGCATCGCCGGCCGTGACACGTACGCCCTCAAGCACGGCCACGACGCCGCCGTACGGCTCCAGCAGGCCATGAACGACACCGTGGCCGAAGTCGTACGCGTCGCCGCCGACGAGTCGATCGACGCGGACATCCACCGGGGCGGCGTCCTCGAAGTCGCGTACACACCCGCGCAGCTCGCCCGCCTCAAGGACTTCCACACCACCGAGATCGCCTTCGGCGAGACCGACCGCACCCTGCACGGCGCGCGCGAGACCGCCGAACGCGTACGGGTCACCGGAGCCGTCGGCTCCACCTGGACCCCGCACGGCGCCCGGCTGCACCCCGTCAAACTCCTCAAGGGCCTCGCCGCTGCCGTCGAGGCACTCGGCGTCACCATCCACGAATCGACGCCCGTCACGGAGATCAAGCCCAAACACGCGATCACCCCGTACGGCACCGTCCGCGCGCCCTACGTCCTGCGCTGCACCGAGGGCTTCACCGCCGGCCTCAAGGGCCAGCGCCGCACCTGGCTCCCCATGAACTCCTCGATGATCGCCACCGAACCGCTGCCCGCCGCTGTGTGGGACACCATCGGCTGGGAAGGCCGCGAAACGCTCGGCGACATGGCGCACGCCTACATGTACGCCCAGCGCACCGCCGACGACCGCATCGCGCTCGGCGGCCGGGGAGTCCCGTACCGCTACGGCTCCCGAACCGACAACGACGGCCGCACCCGGCCCGCCACCATCGACGCCCTGCGCGACATCCTGGTCCGCTTCTTCCCCACCACGGCCGGCGTCCGCATCGACCACGCCTGGTCGGGCGTCCTCGGCGTCCCCCGCGACTGGTGCGCCACGGTCACCCTCGACCGCTCCACCGGCCTCGGCTGGGCGGGCGGCTACGTCGGCTCGGGAGTCGCCACGACCAACCTCGCGGCCCGCACCCTGCGCGACCTGATCCAGCAGGACTCCGGCCAGGGCGGCCCCACGGACCTCACGACCCTGCCCTGGGTCAACCACAAGGTCCGCAAGTGGGAACCGGAACCCCTGCGCTGGCTGGGAGTCCACACCCTCTACGCGGCCTACCGCACGGCGGACCGCCGGGAATCCACCGCCCACACGACGACGACCCACCCCGTCGCCCGCACGGCGAACCGCATCGCGGGCCGCCACTGACGCGGACCACTCCCGGCCGGTCCCACCCCCGGAGAGCCACGGTCCCGCCCCATCACGACCGAAAGGCCAGGTCACCGTGGATGACCTGGCCTTCCCCCGAGCCCCCTGTCGGATTCGAACCGACGACCTACGCATTACAAGTGCGTTGCTCTGGCCAACTGAGCTAAGGAGGCGTGCGGGAAAACTATAACCGGCACGGATCACAGGTCAGCCGGGAATTTCGTCGCGGCTCACCTACTGACAGATCTTGAAACGCGGGGTAGCGTCACCTCAAGTTCATCCAGGTGGACTAGACCCATCCTCCGCTGTTCGGCGGGGGAGCCATTCCTTTACTCGGATCGTCCGGCACGTTCCTGCCGGTGAAGGGACCACATCACCATGGCCACTGTCTCGTTCGACAAGGCGACCCGTGTGTACCCGGGTTCCACCAAGCCCGCCGTCGATCAGCTCGAGCTCGACGTCGCCGACGGCGAGTTCCTCGTACTCGTCGGGCCCTCCGGCTGCGGCAAGTCGACCTCCCTGCGCATGCTCGCGGGTCTTGAGGACGTCAACGGCGGAGCCATCCGCATCGGTGACCGCGACGTCACGCACCTGCCGCCCAAGGACCGGGACATCGCGATGGTGTTCCAGAACTACGCGCTCTACCCGCACATGTCGGTCGCCGACAACATGGGCTTCGCGCTCAAGATCGCCGGCGTCAACAAGGCCGACATCCGTAAGAAGGTCGAAGAGGCCGCGAAGATCCTCGACCTCAGCGAGTACCTGGACCGCAAGCCGAAGGCGCTCTCCGGTGGTCAGCGCCAGCGTGTGGCGATGGGTCGCGCGATCGTGCGTGAGCCGCAGGTGTTCCTCATGGACGAGCCGCTGTCGAACCTCGACGCCAAGCTCCGTGTGTCGACCCGTACGCAGATCGCCTCGCTCCAGCGCCGTCTGGGCATCACGACGGTGTACGTCACGCACGACCAGGTCGAGGCCATGACCATGGGTGACCGGGTCGCCGTCCTCAAGGACGGTCTGCTCCAGCAGGTGGACTCGCCGCGCAACATGTACGACCGTCCCGCCAACCTCTTCGTTGCCGGCTTCATCGGCTCCCCGGCCATGAACCTGGTCGAGGTCCCGATCACCGACGGTGGTGTGAAGTTCGGCAACAGCGTCGTCCCGATCTCCCGTGAGGCGCTGTCCGCCGCGGCCGACCGTGGTGACAGCACCGTCACCGTCGGTGTCCGCCCGGAGCACTTCGACATCGTGGAGCAGGGCGGCGAGGTCGCGAAGACGCTGTCGAAGGACAGCGCCGACGCGCCGGCCGGTCTGGCCGTCACCGTCAACGTCGTCGAGGAGCTCGGCGCCGACGGCTATGTCTACGGCGACGCGCAGGTCGGCGGCGAGCACAAGGACCTGGTGGTCCGCGTCAACGGCCGTGCCGTTCCCGAGAAGGGCGCCAAGCTGCACGTCGTGCCGCGTCCGGGCGAGACGCACGTCTTCGCGTCCTCCACGGGCGAGCGCCTCAGCGACTGACCCCCTCGGGGCGACTGAACTGAAGAACGTACTTATGGCCCCGCACTTCGGTGCGGGGCCGTTTGCGTATGCCGCTCGGGCGGACAAATACCCCGGCACACAGGTCATTTCGAATCGTGTACGTCAACACCCGATTCGAAAAGCCCAGTCGAACCATCCCTCGCCCGAGTGACTAAATGTCGCCAAATCATCACTGACCGCTACGCTCGCCTGCGTGACCCACACTGCCCGCCGAATCGGCCGAACTCTCGCCCTCGTACTGCCCGTCGTCCTCGTCCTCTCCGGAACCCTGGCGGTCGCGACCGTCCCGTGGGCGGCGAAGAACTCCGAGGCACAGATCATCTCCGCGTCCTCGGACAAGGCCTCCGTACGCGCCAAGTCCCGCGCCCCGCAGGACGTTCTCCGCGACAAGCTGCTCGTGGAGCTCCAGGAGAAGGACCCGGGGATCGCCCTGACCCACCTCCAGCGCCAGATCGAGGAGCGTCCCTCGCTCGCCAAGCACTGCATGTCCCTGGCCCGCGCGCTCGGCCGCGCCGCTGTCGCGCACTACGGACCCACCCGCGCGCAGTCGTTCTCCCGCCCCGTGTGCGACACCTCGTTCGCCTACGGGGTCTCCCAGCAGACCGCGGGGCACTGAGCACCGCCTCCCCGACCGCCCCGCCTATCGTTCACGGCATGATGACGTTTCCGACGCAGGCCGTGGTTCTCGCGGGTGGCCAGGGTTCGCGGCTGCGCCCGTACACCGACGACCGTCCCAAGCCGATGGTCGAGATCCCCGGGACGGGGACCCCGATCATCGGCCATCAGCTTGCCTGGCTGGCCGCCGAGGGCGTCACGGACGCCGTCGTCTCGTGCGGCCATCTCGCCGAGGTGCTCCAGGAGTGGCTGGACGCGTCGGAACTCCCGCTGCGTGTCACGACCGTGGTGGAGAAGGAGCCGCTCGGCCGCGGTGGTGGTCTCAAGTACGCCGCCGCCCGGCTGCCCGAGCCCGAGCAGCCCTGGTACGCCACCAACGGCGACATCTGGACGCGTTTCTCGCTGCGCGAGATGGCCGCGTTCCACGACGAGCGCGATGCCACCGCGACGCTCGCCCTCGCCCGGCCGCGGATTCCCTGGGGGGCCGTGGAGACCGACGAGTTCGGTCATGTGCTGGACTTCATCGAGTCGCCCCCGTCGCCGTATCTGATCAACGCGGGCGTGTACGTGTTCTCTTCGGCGTTCGCGGGTCTGCTGCCCGACCGCGGCGACCACGAGCGGACGACCTTTCCCCGGCTGGCGCGCGAGCGGCGGCTGGCGGGCTTCCCGCTGCCGCAGGGCGCGTACTGGCGGGCCATCGACACCGCGAAGGACCTCACGGAAGCGGCCAAGGAGCTGGCGACCGCCGCGCGTTGACTCTCCCGTTGTTTGTGGGCGTACCCGTTGTTGGCGTTCCATGCCGGGCGCCGGCGCCGAGCACTCCTGGCGGGTCCTGACGGGCGCTGAGGCGCCCTGCGCGACTATCGGTGGTACCGGACGTCCCAGGCCCGCAGACGGGCGCACAGCACACGTACGAGGGCGGCCACCCGATCCCGCCGGGTGGCCGCCCTCGTACGTGTTCCGTTCGTCGCCGCTCCGCGTCAGCCGAGCAGGCCGCCGATCGGGTTCCTGGCGCCGCCGCCACCGCCGCCGGTGGACGAGCCGCCCTCGCCGCCCGTCGTGCCGCCGCCGTCGCCTCCGCCGCCCGTGGTGCCGCCGCCGCCCGTCGAGCCGCCGCTCGTGGCGGGGCCCTGGCTGCTGGACGGCGGTGGCACCTGCTGCTGTGACGTCTGCGGGGGCGCCTGGCCCGTGCCCTGGGACTGGCTGGGCTGCCCGCTCGCGCCGGTACGGCCCGGCTCGCGGGCCGGGTTCCGGCCCGGCGTCGACTGCTCGGCCGACGGACCGCTGGTCTGGCCGGCCGTCGGCGCGGCGCTGCCGCCGTTCTGCCGGGCCTCGCCGGTGGGCGAGCCGGACGCGCTGCTCTTGCCGGACTTCTGCGGGAGCGGCGAGCCGGGGAGTTGGTTGACCGGGTTGTTCGGTCCGGGCACGGTCACCATGTCCGTGGACCGTACGGCGCCACCGAGCATGGAGCCGATGAGCAGCGTCAGACCGATGACCACGGTCGCGACGACCGCGCCCCGGCGCAGGACGCGGCGTCGCAGCTCCCGGAGGGGGGAGCGCGGGCCGAGCTTGCGCCAGGCCTCGCCGGCCAGGCGTCCGTCCAGAGAGTAGACGGGGGCGCCCGCGATGATCAGCGGGGACCAGGCGGCCAGGTAGATGATGTCGGGCGCGTCGTAGACGGGGACGGTGCGCCAGCTCACGGTGAGGATCAGCGCGGCCGAGAGCAGTGCCCCGAAGCAGGCGGCGAGCCGCTGCCAGAGGCCGAGGACGGTGAGCACACCGGCGACGACCTGGAGGAACGCGACGCTGAGTCCGGCGCCGACGGGGTGCGAGAGGGCGAAGTCGCGCAGTGGTTCGGCGAGCGCCCACGGCTGGAGCGAGGTGAGCCAGGTGACCATGGAGCCGCGCTTGCCGCCGTCGAAGTAGACGGGGTCGCAGAGCTTGCCCATGCCCGCGTAGATGGAGATGAGACCGAGGAAGACGCGGAGCGGCAGGAGCACCACGCCGAGGTTCATCCGGCGGCCCGGGTAGTAGGCGTGCCGTACGGCGGCCTCCGCCGCCGAGAGGTCCCGGCGGTCTCCGCCCGGGTCGTCGTCGTAGCCGGGACCGTCGTAGCTGCGGCGCTCGCGTTCGTAGTCGCGCTCGTACTCGAGGTCGTCGCGGTCGTCGTGCCCGCCGCGGTGACGCGCGCCGCCCGCGCCGTACGTGTCGTACTCCGGCGCGTCGTACGCGCCCACGGCCTGCCGCATGGGAGGCAGCAGGGGAGTGTCGGACCCGGCGCCCCCGCCGCGGTGCGGCACGCGGGGGGTCGGCATCGTGTCGTCGCCCAGGTCGATGCGCGGGATGACCTGGGTGGCGCCGGCGACCCCCGTTCCGTAGGGGCCGCCCGGCGCTTCGGCGAGGGCCGCGCCCGCGGCTGCCGCGGAGGAGTTCCGTACGGCCTGGAGGAGCCCGGTGGCTCCGAGGTCGCCCGGTTCCGACCTGCCGCTCCAGACGACCGGGGCCCGGCGGCGGGCCGCGCCTGCGGGGCGGCTCATCGCGGGGATCCGCGCGGTGTCCGCCGTGGCGCGTACGGGGCTGGGGCGCTGGCTCGTTGCGAGCTTCACCCGAAAGCTGGCGTGGTTCACGATGACCTGCGCGGGATCGCAGTCCACCTTGACCATGCTCAGCGGGGGCTGTTCGTCGAACCCGGGCCGGGGCGTTCTGGTGTCCACACTCATCTAACCGAGTGACTTGTGTTTAGGACACTGCCTTGACGGCCGGTAAATGTCCGAGACCCGTCAAGAGTGGCGGGGTGGGGACATCTGTACGAAGGATGCGCCGCGCCGCCCCGGCGCGGCGCCCGTCACCGGGCCCGCGCCCCCGGCCGCTCAGCCGCGCCGGCGGGCCGCCTCGTACAGCACCACACCGGCGGCGACGCCCGCGTTCAGCGATTCGGCGCCGCCGGGCATCGGGATCCGCACCCGGTAGTCGCAGGTCTCGCCGACCAGCCGGGACAGGCCCTTGCCCTCGCTGCCGACCACGATCACGACGGGGCCGCCGAGCGCCGGGAGGTCGCCGACCTCGGTCTCGCCGTCGGCCGCCAGACCGACGACGGTCAGGCCGGCCTTCTGGTAACTCTCCAGCGCGCGGGTGAGGTTGGTGGCGCGGGCGACGGGCGTACGGGCGGCGGTGCCGGCCGAGGTCTTCCACGCGCCGGCGGTCATCCCGGCGGCGCGCCTCTCGGGCACGACGACGCCGTGACCGCCGAAGGCGGTGACGGAGCGGACGACGGCGCCGAGGTTGCGCGGGTCGGTGATGCCGTCGAGCGCGACGATCAGCGGGTCCTCGCCCTCGTCGAACGCGGCGGCGGCCAGGTCCTCGGGGTGCGCGTACTCGTACGGCGGGACCTGGAGCACCAGGCCCTGGTGGTTGAGGCCGTTGGTCATGCGGTCGAGCTCGGGCCGGGGGGCTTCCATCAGATGGATGCCGCCGCGGTCGGCGGCGAGCTGAAGGGCCTCGCGCACGCGCTCGTCGTTCTCGATGTACTGCTGTACGTAGAGCATCGTCGCCGGTACGCCGTCGCGCAGCGCCTCGAAGACGGGGTTGCGGCCGACGACCATCTCGCTGGCGCCCTTGCCGCCGCGCCGGGTGACCTGGCGGCGGGCGGTCAGCTTGGCCTTGGCGTTGGAGACGCGGTTCTGCACATGGCCCTTGCGGGCGGACGCGGGCGGCGTCGGGCCCTTGCCCTCCAGGCCGCGGCGTCGCTTGCCACCGCTGCCGACCTGCGCGCCCTTCTTGTTGGACGTGCGGCGGTTCCTGCGTTGGCTGTTCCCGGCCATGACCTACCTGTTTCGTTGCTTTCGTCGGTTCGTGAGAACTTCACTTCGTTCACGTGAGTGTGCCGCCCGGCGGCCGGACAGCACAATCGGGGCCCCGGTCGAGGCCCCGCGGCACCCGGTCCGCCCGGCGCCTCCTCTTCAGGAGGCCGTGGTGTCCGCCCCGCTCAGCGGGGGCCCAGCGTCCACCGCGGGCCTGCCGGACCGTCCTCGATGACGAGTCCGGACTGCTGGAGCTGGTCCCGGATGGTGTCCGCCGCGGCCCAGTCCTTGCGGCCGCGGGCCGACTCGCGCTGGTCGAGCACCAGCCGTACGAGGGTGTCGACGACTCCGTGCAGGCTGTCCCGCCCGTCGGGGCCGCCCTCGCCGGCGCCCGCTCCCGTCCAGTGTGCGTCCAGCGGGTCCAGACCGAGAACTCCGAGCATCGCGCGGACCTCGGCGAGACGGGCGACCGCCGCTTCCTTGTCGTCGGCGGCGAGTGCCGAGTTCCCCTGCCGGACGGTGGTGTGGATGATCGCGAGGGCCTGCGGGACACCCAGGTCGTCGTCCATCGCCTCGGCGAAGGCGGGCGGTACCTCGTCGGCGGGCTCGACGGTGTGGCCGGCCAGCTCGATGACGCGCTGGACGAAGCCCTCGATCCGCCCGAAGGCGGACTCGGCCTCGTGCAGGGCCTCCTCGCTGTACTCGATCATCGAGCGGTAGTGCGGGGTGCCCAGGTAGTAGCGCAGGACGATGGGCCGCCAGTGCTTGACCATCTCGCTCACCAGGACCGAGTTGCCGAGCGACTTGGACATCTTCTCGCCGCTCATGGTGACCCAGGCGTTGTGCACCCAGTACTCGGCGAACTCGTCGCCGTACGCCTTGGCCTGCGCGATCTCGTTCTCGTGGTGCGGGAAGACCAGGTCGAGGCCGCCGCCGTGGATGTCGAAGGCGCTGCCGAGGTATTTGTGCGCCATGGCGGAGCACTCCAGGTGCCAGCCGGGCCGGCCGGGACCCCAGGGGGTCTCCCAGTACGGCTCGCCGGGCTTGACGGCCTTCCACATCGCGAAGTCGCGCTGGTCGCGCTTGCCGGTCTCGCCCTCGCCGGAGGGCTGGCGCAGATCGTCGATGTCCTGGTTGGAGAGCTGGAGGTACTCCGGGAAGGACCGCACGTCGAAGTAGACGTTGCCGTCGCTCGCGTAGGCGTGACCGCGCTCGATGAGGACGCGCATCATCTCGATCATCTCGGGGATGTGCCCGGTGGCGCGCGGTTCGTAGGTGGGCGGCAGGCAGCCCAGGACGTCGTAGCCGTCGTTGAAGGCGCGCTCGTTCTCGTACCCGATCGCCCACCAGGGGCGGTTCTGTACGGCCGACTTGGCGATGATCTTGTCGTCGATGTCGGTGACGTTCCGTACGAAGGTCACGTCGTAGCCGCGGTAGGCGAACCAGCGCCGCAGGATGTCGAAGTTCAGCCCCGACCTGATGTGCCCGATGTGCGGTGCGGCCTGCACGGTGGCACCACAGAGGTAGATCGAGACACAGCCCGCGACGAGCGGGGTGAAGTCACGAATCTGCCGGGCGCCGGTGTCGTACAGCCGAATAGTCACGCGACAAGGGTAGTGCTCCGGAGGCAGTGCACCGGGCCCCTTGGGGACACGGGACACCGAAGCGTGACGTTGGACGCGCCGGACGGCCCTCGTCAGGGGCCGCCGGACGGCCGTCCGGGCACTGTCCGTCATCGGACAGTGCCCGGTGGCGCCCGGAGGGCGTCAGATGCGGCCGACGACCTTCCGGGGGGTGATCCGGACGACGACGCGCTCGTCGTCCTGGCCCGCGTTCGGGTTGAACTCGCGGTAGGGCTTGCCCACGTACTTCACGGCCAGCTCGTCGATGAGCTCCTGTCCGCCCTCCGTGGTGAGGGTGGCCGACCCGCGGACCTCGGCGTACGAGTACGGGGCGTCGAAGGGCTGGAGCATGACCGTCACCCTGGGGTCGCGCCGCAGGTTCTCCTCCTTACGACGGCCGACGGTCGTCGAGATGAGGATGTCGTCGCCGTCGCGCTTCACCCATACCGGCGACACCTGGGGGCTGCCGTCGGGCTGGATGGTGGCGATCGCGACGAAAACGGGGCTGTCGAGGAGCTCCTTGAGCTTCTCGGAGAGAGCGACTGCCATCGATGCTGCCTTCCTGAGGAGGGGTGCGCGGAAGGGGTACGCGGCGGTGCGCGTACCCCTCGATGCTTTCTCAACCCACTTCGGCCGCCCGGTATTTCGGGTCGGACCACTCGACATCGGCGGACCGTCCGCCCACGAGCCGGCGGCCGTCTCCGCGACGGGTCAGCGGTCGCGCACCAGCAGCGCCGTGGCGATCGCGGCCAGGCCCTCGCCGCGTCCCGTCAGCCCCAGCCCGTCGGTAGTCGTGCCGGACACGGAGACGGGCGCTCCGACGGCTTCCGACAGCGCCTTCATGGCCTCGTCGCGGCGCTTGCCGATCTTCGGCCGTACGCCGATGACCTGGACGGCGACGTTGCCGATGGCGAAGCCCTCGGCGCGGACGATCCTGGCCGCCTCCTTGAGGAGGGTGACGCCGGAGGCGCCGGACCACTCGGGCCGGGAGGTGCCGAAGTGCGCGCCGAGGTCTCCGACGCCGGCCGCGGAGAAGAGCGCGTCGCAGGCGGCGTGGGCGGCGACGTCACCGTCGGAGTGTCCGGCGAGGCCGTAGCCGTCGTTCTCGGGGCCGTCCCAGAGCAGACCGGCGCACCACAGCTCGCGCCCGGCCTCGAAGGCGTGCACGTCGGTGCCGATGCCGATCAGCGGCAGGGCGGCGAGCGGTGCGGACTCAGAACCCATCGTTGGCCCTCCTGCGGGCGAGTACGGCCTCGGCGAGCACCAGGTCCAGCGGCCTGGTCACCTTGAACGCCTCCTCGTGGCCCGGCACGACCACGACGGGCGCCCCGAGCTGTTCGACGAGCCCGGCGTCGTCCGTCGCGCCCTGGCCGGCGAGCGGCACGTTCAGGTGCGCGCGTACGAGCGTGTCCCGGTCGAAGCCCTGCGGGGTCTGTACGGCGCGCAGTCTGGCCCGCTCGGGGGTGGCGACGACGGGCTCGGGCTGGTCCTTCTCGCCCGGCTCGACCTCTTTGACGGTGTCGGCGAGCGGCATGGCGGGGACGACGGCGGGCGCTCCGGCCCGTACGGCGTCGACCACCGCGTCCACGGTGTCGACCGGTACGAGCGGCCGTGCCGCGTCGTGGACGAGGACGGTGGTGATGTCGTCCGGCAGGGCCTCCACGCCGAGCCGTACGGACTCCTGGCGGGTCTCGCCGCCGGGTACCACGAGGTAGTCGGTGCGGGTGGGCAGCGAGTGCTCGTCCAGGAGCAGCTTCACCGCCGCCGCGTCGTCGGGCGGGGCCACCACGACCACGAGGGAGACCGTGCGGGAGGCCGCCATGGCCCGTACCGCGTGGATCAGCATCGGGGTGCCGCCCAGGGTGCGGAGCGCCTTGGGGGCGCCGGGGCCGAGCCGTATGCCACGGCCCGCCGCGGGGATCACGGCGGCGGTGCGGTGTGGGCTCGATTCGTCTGACATCGGTTGCACTCCGGCAGGTTTGTTTCCTCGGCCGACATGGGTATGGCCTCAGCGTGCCGGGCGCGGCGCCTTGACCGGACCCTTCCGTGACACTGGTTGAGACCAGCTGCGCCAGCTGCCCGGGCCCGGCACACCAGGATCGGGCGCAGGCGCGTGTCGGATTCGAGTACGGATACGGGGACTGCGGGGAAAATTCGGTTGTGACGCGGTGTCACATCCGAGTAGATCTTAGGGCCGGACGAGGCTCGTGAAGAGATCTCGCCGAAGACAATTTCACTTGGCGGGCCTGCCGTGGGACCTGCCGACTCTTCCGGGCATGCCGCAGTGCCCGGCGACGCAGCATATGAATCACTGCTGGTCAGCGGGCACCGCGGCATTGATGCCTGTTCCTGCTTCACGCCCGGCTGCTGCTCCGCGTCGGTGCGCGCGTGACGCGCACATCGACCGCGTACGACAGCCGGGACGTCCGGGTCAGGACCCGGTCAGGACGCGAGGACCTCGTCGAGCAGAGCCTCGGCCTTGTCCTCGTTCGTGTTCTCCGCGAGAGCCAGCTCGCTCACCAGAATCTGGCGCGCCTTGGCAAGCATGCGCTTCTCACCTGCGGAGAGTCCACGCTCTCGTTCCCGACGCCAGAGGTCGCGGACCACTTCGGCGACCTTGATGACGTCGCCGGAGGCGAGCTTCTCAAGATTTGCCTTGTAGCGCCGGGACCAGTTCGTCGGCTCTTCCGCGTACGGTGCCCTGAGCACCTCGAAGACTCGGTCCAGCCCATCCTGACCGACCACATCGCGCACTCCGACGAACTCCGCATTGTCCGCCGGGACACGAACCGTCAGGTCGCCCTGGGCGACCTTGAGCACCAAGTAGGTCTTGTCCACGCCTTTGATCTGACGAGTTTCGATAGCCTCGATCAGCGCGGCCCCGTGATGGGGATAGACCACGGTGTCGCCAACCTTGAACGTCATGTGACAGGTACCCCTTCCGTGGCTATCCAGGGTAACACGGGAACGGCCTGTTCTGAATGGCGTTTTCGCAGGTCAGGGCGCATCTCGGGGCTTGACAACAGCAATAGGAACGTGCTGCGAGCGGCTTCCGGAACGAGGTATTCGCAGGTGGGAGCGGCTACGAAGCCGGACAGAAACACACGTGTTCCACCGCCCCGAACCCCGCCACGATGGGCCGAACGTCCCTATATGTCTGGTTCCGAAGGCTGAACTTCCCCTGCTCCGTTCGGATGTCGGTCACGCGTGCGGACGGAAGTGCGAACCCAATCCGAATTTGATCACCGAAGGTTTACGAAGCTATCCGGCGCTATTCGTAAGGAATGTGTGTCGGGTCAGGGAATTGATCACCGGACTTATGTGAACGGCGTACTAAACATGCCGTGGCCACTTACTTCCGCGTCACTTCGGACCTCGGCCCGATCCCGCTCCGGATCCCGCTCCCGATCTCACTTCGGACCTCACTCCCCGGTCGTCTCCACGGCGGGCCGGGCGCCGTAGAGGGCGGGTCGGGTGCGGGGCCCCGACAGGGGCTCGGTAACCTGGGCCCGCTGGACCAGCGTCAGCGTCTCAGCCCGTCCGCACGTCCAAGTCCAAGGAGTTGCCGCCGCCGTGAGCCGCAGCCTTCGACGCGGCACCCTCGCCGCGTCTGCCATCGCGTTCTCGATCGCCTCGCTCGCCGCGTGCGGTGCCGGCAACAACGCGCAGACGCTCGGCGTCCGACCTGACAACGCCTCGACCTCGATCGGCGACATCAGCGTCCAGAACGCCACGGTCGTCACTCAGCCCAAGGCCACCACCGAAGGCCCCGCCGTCATCACGGCGAAGCTCTTCAACAACGGCCGCACCCAGCAGACGCTCGACGCCATCACGCTGCCGGGCAGCGGCAACACGGTGAAGATCACCCCGGTCAAGGGCAAGGGACCGCTCACGGTGCCCGCCAACGGCTCGATCCTGATCGGCGGCGAGGGCAACGCCTCCGCCGTGATCGAGACCGGCGACGAGCCGGCGCGCAACGGCGACGCCCAGCGGGTCGTGTTCCAGTTCAGCGAGACCGGCGACGTCGAGCTCGACGCCTTCGTGGTCCCTGCGACCGGCCCCTTCACCGGCTTCGGGCCGAGCGCACCGCCCTCGCCGTCGACCGGTCCCTCGGAAGAGCCGAGCGGTTCGCCCTCGGGCTCCCCGTCCGACGGCGCCTCCGGCGCACCCGGCGACGGGGAGACGGACGGGAACGCCAACGGCGAGTCCGAGGCGCCCGGTGGCACCGCCGAGGGCGCGGACCAGGGCACCGAGGAGGGCGAGCAGTCGACGCCGACGGACTCCGCCTCGGCGTCCTCGAACACCGAGCACTGAGAACGGGCACCGACAGCGCCGCGTCGCGGCACTCGTACGTGTAAGGGCGCCCACCGGATTCCGGTGCGGCGCCCTTACACGTGTGAACACATGTGACGAGTGAGATCCGCCGGTTTACGGCTCGAACTTGTAGCCGAGACCGCGCACCGTCACCAGATACCGCGGCGCCCCCGGATCCGGCTCGATCTTGGCGCGCAGCCGCTTGACGTGGACGTCGAGGGTCTTGGTGTCCCCCACGTAGTCCGCGCCCCAGACCCGGTCGATGAGCTGCATACGTGTCAGCACCCGGCCCGCGTTGCGCAGCAGCATCTCCAGGAGGTCGAACTCCTTCAGCGGCAGGTCGACCTTGCCGCCGGAGACCGTCACGACGTGCCGGTCCACGTCCATCCGGACCGGCCCCGCCTCCAGGGCGGCCGGCGTGACCTCCTCCGGCTCGCCCCTGCGGCGCAGCACCGCGCGGATGCGCGCCACCAGCTCCCGCGAGGAGAAGGGCTTGGTCACATAGTCGTCGGCTCCTATTTCCAGGCCGACGACCTTGTCGATCTCGCTGTCCTTGGCGGTCACCATGATCACCGGAACATTGGACTTCCCGCGCAGCTGCCGGCACACCTCGGTGCCGGGCAGACCGGGCAGCATCAGGTCGAGGAGGACGAGATCGGCGCCGTTGCGTTCGAACTCGTCGAGCCCCGCGGGCCCGGTGGTCGCGATCGCGACCTCGAAGCCTTCCTTGCGGAGCATGTAGGAAAGGGCGTCGCTGAAGGATTCCTCATCCTCGACGACGAGCACTCGGGTCACGGAAGGACCTCCGGGGCAGGGATCTCAGTCGATTGGTCAAGATCGTTGACGTCGTGATGAAAGCGGCGCTGGGCGTCTTCGTCCGGGCCGGTGAGCGTGCGGTCCCGTCCGGCGCCCGCCTCGGGGAGCCTCAGGGTGAAGGTGGAGCCCTGGCCTTCGGAGCTCCACATCGTGACCTCTCCGCCGTGCGAGGCGGCCACGTGCTTGACGATGGCCAGGCCGAGGCCCGTACCACCGGTGGCTCGGGAGCGGGCCGGGTCGACGCGGTAGAACCGCTCGAAGACGCGTTCCCGGTCCTTCTCGGAGATGCCGATCCCCTGGTCGGTGACGGCTATCTCGATCAGATCCCCGCCGGGCGCGGCCACACGGCGCGCCGCGATGCCCACACGGGTGCGGGCCGGGGAGTAGTTGACGGCGTTCTCGACGAGATTGCCGAGGGCGGCGGCCAGCTGGCCGCGATTACCCCAGACTCGCAGATCGGCGGCGCCACCGGCGGCCATGGTGATCTGCTTGGTGGAGGCCGCGTGCCGGGACCTGTCGACGGCCTCGGCGACGAGTTCCTCCACCCGTACCGGCTCGGCGTCCTCCAGAGGGTCGTCGTTCTGCACCCGCGAGAGGTCGATGAGTTCCTGTACGAGGTTGGTGAGCCGGGTCGCCTCGATCTGCATGCGGCCGGCGAAGCGGGTGACCGCCTCGGGGTCGTCGGAGGCGTCCATGACGGCCTCCGAGAGCAGGGAGAGCGCCCCGGTGGGGGTCTTGAGCTCATGGCTGACATTCGCCACGAAGTCACGCCGGACCGCTTCGATCCTGCGCGCCTCCGTGAGGTCCTCGACCAGGAGCAGGACGAGGCGGGAGCCGAGCGGCGCCACCCGCGCCGATACGGCCAGGGCCTCGCCGCGGCCGGTGCCGCGCCGGGGAAGATCGAGCTCCACCTGGCGTATCTCGCCGTCGCGGCGGGTGTCGCGCGCCATGTGCAGCATCGGGTCGACGGCCAGCTTGCCGCCTCTGACCAGGCCCAGCGCGTACGCGGCCGAGCTGGCCTTGACCACCGAATCGCTCTCGTCGAGCACGACGGCGGAGGAGCGGAGAACGGAGAGCACGGTGTCGACGCCGGGCGGAAGGCCGGCCTCCGTATGCAGTGAGCTACGGGTGGGCCTGGCCTGGTCGCGCTCGCTCCAGCGGAACGCCAGCATGGCGATCACGCCGGTACACGCCCCGGCGATCGCTGCCACTGCGGCGACTGCCGCGTTCACGTCCATGTATCCAGGTTATGCGCGGTCAGCGGCACTCTCCCAGCCGTACAGGTGTCTTCTCGAACACTCGTCGCCCAGAGTTCACCGTGGAGAAAGTGCCGGTTCACTTGGGAGGGAGCATCCGGACTCCTGACGGCCCGAACGTGGGACCGTGGGGGTTCGACAGCCCCCACCCCGGACGGTCCGTCGCCGGTCCGTGCGACGAGGACGGTGCTGTTCGGGAGCCATTTCGACGTACTCGGACACCCCCGGACCACCAGCAGGCAAATCCAGAGAGGGACACCCATGCGGGACGCGTACCACGAGGAACTTGACTCGATCGGCGAGGGCCTGGTCGAGATGGCCCGGCTGGTCGGGTCGGCGATCGGGCGCGCCACCACGTCCATGCTCGACGCCGACCTGAAGCTCGCCGAGAGCGTGATCGCCGGCGACCAGAAGGTCGACGACCTCCAGCACGACCTGGAGGCGAGGGCCATCGCGCTGCTGGCGCGGCAGCAGCCCGTCGCCACCGATCTGCGGATCGTGGTCACGTCGCTGCGGATGAGCGCGGACCTGGAGCGCTCGGGCGACCTGGCGCAGCACGTCGCCAAGCTGGCCCGGCTCCGCTTCCCGCTGAACGCCGTGCCGCACGACCTGCACGCGACCATCCTGGAGATGGGGCAGCTCGCGCAGCGGCTGATGGCGAAGGCGGCCGAGGTCATCATCACCAAGGACGTCGATCTGGCGCTCCAGCTGGAGCAGGACGACGACGAGATGGATCTGCTGCACCGCACGCTGTTCCAGCACCTGATGGACGACCGCTGGAAGCACGGCATCGAGACGGCGGTGGACGTCACGCTGCTCGGCCGGTACTACGAGCGGTTCGCCGACCACGCGGTGTCGGTGGCCAAGCGCGTGGTCTATCTGGTGACGGGTGAGCACGCGGACGAGATCCAGCAGGCGGAGGCTCCGGTCGAAGGGGCCTGAGGGCCGGATGTGCCGCATGGGCTTCGTGGGATGGGGCCATGGGGGGCGCACAGGGGCGTGCCGGGGTGACTTTGGGGGGCGCCTGCGCGCATGCGCCGTTGATGCGCCCGCCATGGTGCCGATGCAATGAGCGAAGACGCACCCACGTTCGCCCGTGCACACCTTCGAGGAGGAACCATGGCCGAGTCCACCATGACCGATACCCAGCAGGAAGCGCCCGTCGAACGGGTGCGGCTGCCGATCCTCGGCGCCTGCGGCTGCGGCTCGGGCTGCGGCTGCGGCTGCCAGTCGGGCTCGCCGTGCGCCTGTGCGGGCAGCTGCGGCTGACACGGACAAGGGCCCGGTCCGGTGGTGAAGACCTCCACCCGGACCGGGCCCTGCTACTCCTCGCGTACTACTTCTTCTTGCCTTGATTCTTCACGGCCTCGATCGCGGCCGCCGCCGCGTCCGGGTCCAGGTAGGTGCCGCCCTGCTTGAGCGGGCGGAATTCGGCGTCCAGGTCGTAGGCGAGCGGGATGCCCGTGGGGATGTTGAGGCCCGCGATGTCCGCGTCCGAGACTCCGTCCAGGTGCTTCACCAGCGCGCGCAGGCTGTTGCCGTGGGCGGCGACCAGGACCGTACGGCCCGTCAGCAGGTCCGGGACGATGCTGTCGTACCAGTACGGCAGCATGCGGACGACGACGTCCTTGAGGCACTCGGTGCGCGGGCGCAGCTCCGGCGGGATCGTCGCGTAGCGCGGGTCGTCGCTCTGCGAGAACTCGGTGCCGTCCTCCAGCTCCGGCGGCGGGGTGTCGTACGAGCGGCGCCAGAGCATGAACTGCTCCTCGCCGAACTCGGCGAGCGTCTGCGCCTTGTCCTTGCCCTGGAGCGCGCCGTAGTGCCGCTCGTTCAGGCGCCAGGAGCGGCGGACGGGGATCCAGGAGCGGTCGGCGGACTCCAGCGCCAGCGTGGCGGTGCGAATCGCGCGCTTCTGCAGGGAGGTGTGCAGGACGTCGGGCAGCAGACCGGCGTCCTTCAGCAGCTCACCGCCGCGCACGGCCTCCTTCTCGCCCTTGTCCGTGAGATTGACGTCCACCCAGCCGGTGAACAGGTTCTTCGCGTTCCATTCGCTCTCGCCGTGGCGGAGGAGGATCAACTTGTACGGTGCGTCGGCCATGGGGCCGAGCCTAATCGAACGTTTCCGATTGACGGCTGCCGTCAATTGACTGGCGGCTCGGCGACGCCCGTACGTAAGTTGCGGTTGGCCGTTCGGCCACTTACAACGCCGGAGTCCTCGGGGGGAACGCCGCATGTCCATCGCCGCACTCAGACGCGCCGCGGGGGAGAGCGTCAGAAGGAGCGTCGCGGGGCTGCCGCGTGAGTTCTGGTGGCTGTGGACGAGCACGCTGGTCAACCGGCTGGGCGCGTTCGTCACCACCTTCATGGCGTTGTATCTGACCGTGGAGCGCGGCTATTCGGCGTCGTACGCCGGTCTCGTCGCCGCGCTCCACGGGCTCGGCGGTGTCATCTCCGCGGTCGGCGCGGGGGTGATGACCGACCGGCTCGGGCGGCGGCCCACACTGCTGATCGCGCAGTCGTCGACGGCCGCGTCCGTGGCGCTGCTCGGCTTCGTGCAGCACCCCGTGGCCATCGCCGGCGTCGCGTGCCTGGTCGGTATGACCTCCAACGCCTCGCGCCCCGCGGTACAGGCGATGATGGCGGACATCGTGAAGCCCGAGGACCGGGTGCGGGCGTTCTCGCTCAACTACTGGGCGATCAACCTGGGGTTCGCGGTCTCGGCGGGTGTGGCGGGCTTCATCGCCGAGTACAGCTATCTGGCCGGATTCCTCGGCGAGGCCGCGCTGACGCTGGCCTGCGCCGTACTGATCTACATCAAACTGCCGGAGTCCCGGCCCGAACGCGTCCTCGTGGACGGCAGGAGCGCGCCGGAGACCGGGATGGGGACGGTCCTGCGGGACGGCCGTTTCATGGGTGTCGTCGGGCTGTCGTTCGTGGTCGCGCTGATCTTCCAGCAGGCGTTCGTGGGGCTGCCGGTCGCGATGGGGGCGGACGGGTTCAGCAGCTCCGACTTCGGGATGGTCATCGCGTTCAACGGCGTACTGATCGTGGTCCTCCAAATCCCGGTGACCCGTTTCATCGAGCACCGTGACACCCGCCGGCTGCTGATCCTCTCCTCGGCGGTCGCGGGGTACGGCTTCGGGCTGACGGCCTTCGCCGGGTCGCTGGCCGTCTACGCGCTGGCGGTGTGCGTGTGGACCCTGGCCGAGATCGTCAACGCCCCGACGCAGACCAGCCTCGTGGTCCGGCTCTCGCCGGTCGACGGGCGGGGCCGCTACCAGGGCATGTACACGATGTCGTGGGCGGTGGCCGGTCTGATCGCGCCGTTGATGGCGGGTTTCCTGATCGACCACTACGGCGCCGACTGGCTGTGGGGCGCGTGCGCGGTGCTGGGGACGGTCGCGGCGGGCGGCTACTGGCTGCTGATGCGGGCGTTGCCGGCGGGCGAGGTCGACCGGAGCGTGGTGGACCAGGGCGTGGCGGACGTGGACCGGAACGGGGTCGACGGGAACGGGGCGGACGTGGACGGGAACGGGGCGGACGAGGGCGCCGAACCCGTCGCGGCTCCGGTCGTGTTGAGCGAGGCGACCGAACGGCTCTGAGCGCTCAGGTCACCGTGGCCGATGACCGGCTCTCCGTCGCCTCGTGCCCGTACACGCTCCGCACGTTGTCCTTCGCCGGTCTGGTCCGCCCGGCCGGACCCGCCGCGAAGGCCCGGAGCACGTTCTCGGTGGTACGGGTGACGAAGGCGCCGGTGCGCGCGTCCATCCTGTGGTTGCGGCCGTTCTCCCCGCTCCCCGCCATCAGGCCCTCGACCCACCGCATCGTCCCGGAGGCGAAGACGCCCGCACCGCTGGGGACGGTGTAGTACGCGGAATCGGCGTGGCTGTCACGGCCTTGGCAGACCAGCGGGGAGTGGGCGACGATCTCCAGCGGCGACGGCGTGGGCTGTTCCGGGGTCACCCGGTCGTACTCCACGCCGACCAGGTGGTCGAAGGAGTCGCCGCGCCGCACCCCGGTCCCCTCGAAGATCCAGTGGTCCGCGCCGTGGACGACATAGGGGGCGTCGGTGGGGAAGCCCTCGTACAGGACGCCGGTCAGGGACGACTCCGGGTCGGCGGCGGGGGCCGCGCGGAAGTCGGTGGTCACCATGGTGCGGTGCTCGACGAGGTACGGATCCTTCTCGTAGTCGGTCTTGAAGCAGACGACCGTACGGACGGGACCGCTGTCGCCCTCCCGCTCCAGCCGGATCCGGCGGAAGCAGGTGTTGGCGCCGAGGAAGACCAGGTTGGTTCCGGTGTCGCGGGCCCGGGTGACGTGCTGTCGCTGCTCGGGGGTCCAGTACTCGTCGTGGCCCAGCGAGACCACGGCCGAGGCGCCGCGCAGCACCGCCGGGGTGAGGTGGACGTCCACGCCCGTGGTGTACGCCAGCGGGATGCCGAGGCGTTCGGCGAGGACCACGGCGGCGCGTTCGTAGACCAGGAAGTTGTCGGCGCCGTTCTTGTCGTACGGCCGGTCGAAGCTGACGGCCAGTGAGCGGGCCCCGTACGCGCCGTCCTTGCCCTGGTAGAGGTTGTAACCGCCCCACAGGTTGTACGCCTGCCAGGTCGCGGGGGCGTGCATCAGCACCGTCCGGCCGGCGGCGCTCGGCGAGCGGACGATCAGCGGGACGTATCGCTGGTGTCCGCTCGAAGCGTCCAGCCGCAGCAGGTACGCGCCCTCCGGCCAGCCGTCGGCGCGGACGGTGAGCGTATGTTCCCAGTCCGCCCGCACGGAGCCGGGCCTGGGCCCCGCCGTACCAGCCGACCCGGTAGGCCGAGACCCGGAAGCGGGGTGCGGTGGTCGAGACGTGGAGACCGAACTCGTCACCCGGCTCCACGCTCACCGTGCCGTGTACCCCTCGACCGCCTCGGGCGGTCCCACGGGCCGGATGCGCCAGTCGGGACTGCCGGACCGCGCCCGCTCGGCCGCCCCGTCGGCCGTCGCGTCGGCGCCGGTACGGCTGGGCGCGACCTCGGGGCCCCCGTCCGCCGGGGAGTCGCAGCCGGCCACCGCGCCCACGGCGATCCCGGCGGCTCCCGCGGCGGCGGCGCCCAGAAAGCGCCGACGGTCCAGTCGCCCGGGGTGCTCGCCGTGCTCCGGGGGCTCCCCGTGCTCCCGGTGGTCACGGTGCTCTGCGTCGTCGCCCATCGGCCCGTCCCGGTGTCAGCCCCCAACTGTCAGCACGATCTTCGGCGGGCACGTGCCGGCGGGCGACCCCGGGAGGGCCGAATGTGCCCGGTCCGGGGGCGACTTCAGCCGGTCGGCGGGGTCCCGTTCGGCTGCCGCGTCAGATGCGTGAAGGCGTCGAGGTTCCGCGTGGACTCGCCACGGGAGACCCGCCACGCGTACTCCTTGCGGATCGCGGCCGCGAACCCCAGTTCCAGCAGGGTGTTGAAGGAGCCGTCGGCCTCTTCGAGTACGGAGCCGAGCAGCCGGTCCACCTCGTCCTCGCCGACGGCGGACAGCGGCAGCTTGCCGGAGAGGTAGATGTCGCCGAGCCGGTCGACCGCGTACGCCACCCCGTACAGCTTGAGGTTGCGCTCCAGCAGCCAGCGGTGGACGCCTTCCTGGTTCTCGTCCGGGTGCCGGATGACGAAGGCGTTGACCGACAGGGAGTGCCTGCCGACGCGCAGGGAGCAGGTCGTGGAGAGTTTGCGGGTGCCGGGCAGCGTGACGACGAAGGAGCCGGGTTCGGGGCTCTCCCACTTCAGCCCGGAGTCGTGGGCGGCGGATTTCAGGGCCCGTTCGACGAGGTCGGCGGCTGGGACGGTCCCGGTGGGGACCCTCCCGGCGGCGGGGGTGCTTCCGTTCGCGTCGGCTCGCGCTTCGTCAGCCATGGTGCGAGCGTACGCGACCCCGGTGATCATGCACGGCTGCCGTGTAGACGTCCGCCGTCGCGGAGGCCGCCGTGTCCCAGCCGAAGGACTGCGCGTGCCGCGAGGCCGCCAGCCCCATCCGGTCCACGAGTTCGGGCCGGTCGATGAAGCGGGCGAGCGCCTGGGCGTACGCCTCCGGCTCGTGGCCGGGGATCAGGAAGCCGGTCTGGCCGTTGCGCACCGCCACCGGCAGACCGCCCACGGCGGCCGCGACCACCGGCGTCCCCGCCGCCTGCGCCTCGATGGCGACGAGTCCGAAGGACTCGCTGTACGACGGCATGACCAGCACGGACGCCGCGCGGAACCAGTCGGCGAGCCCTTCCTGGCCGACCGGCGGACGGAACCGTACGACGTCGGCGATACCGAGCCTGGCCGCGAGCTTGTGCAGCCCCTCCGGCTTCGCCAGACCGCTGCCGCTCGGCCCGCCCACGACCGGGACGACCAGCCTTCTACGGAGGGAGGGGTCACGGTCCAGCAGGACGGCCACGGCCCGTAGCAGGACGTCGGGGGCCTTGAGCGGCTGGATCCGGCCGGCGAAGAGCGGGACGAACGCGTCCTGCGGCAGCCCGAGCCGGGCGCGCGCCGCCGCGCGGCCGTCGGCGGGAGTGAAGAGGTCGAGGTTCACACCGGGGTGGACGACCGCGACCTTGCCGGGGTCCGCTTCGTAGAAGCGGACGAGTTCGTCGGCCTCCTCGGAGGTGTTCGCGATCAGCCGGTCGGCGGCGCGCACGATCTGTGTCTCGCCGATGACCCGGGCCGGGGGCTCAGGTGTGTCGCCTTCGGCGAGAGCGGCGTTCTTGACCTTGGCCATGGTGTGCATGGCATGCACGAGGGGCGCGCCCCAGCGCTCGGCGGCGAGCCAGCCGACGTGGCCGGAGAGCCAGTAGTGGGAGTGGACGAGGTCGTAGTAGCCGGGGCGCTGGCCGGCCCACGCCTGCATCACACCGTGCGTGAACGCGCACAGCTGCGCGGGAAGCTCCTCCTTGGCCAGGCCCTCGTACGGACCGGCGTCCACGTGCCGTACGAGCACACCCGGCGCCAGCTCCACGCTCGGCGGCAGCCCGCCGATGGTCGAGCGCGTGAAGATCTCGACCTCGATGTTGATGGCGGCCAGCCGCTTGGCCAGCTCGACGATGTAGACGTTCATGCCGCCCGCGTCGCCCGTCCCCGGCTGGTGCAGCGGGGAGGTGTGGACGCTGAGCATGGCGATCCGCCGCGGTTTGCGGGGGTGGCCGGGAATCCGGAGCCGGGGTGGTGACACCAGGGTGCCGGCAAGCCTGGACACGTACTGGCTCACGTCGAAGGACCTCTCGCTCGGAGCATGGCAAGGAGAGGGCGTGGGAACCCTCTGGGACGGGGCAACACCGGAATGCTCTCTTTCATTTCCGGCTTTACCGAATCATTGCCGTTGGTTGCTCAACCCTGGACAGGGGTTCCGGGGACCCGGCGGGCGGTGAGGGCGGTCGCGAAGGGGGCGACGGCGGCCAACCGTCCGGCGGGCGGCGTCCGGCGCGTCGTTAGGCTCGTCCCCATGCCCGCGCGCCCGCCCTCCTCGCCCCGCCGCCCCGTGGGCACGGTCACACGCGGCACAACCAACCCGAATCGGCTGCGCCGCATGGACCGCTGGATCGCCGCCGTACACGGCCCCGCGCTGCGCCGCTCGGCCGATCCCGTCGCAGTCGACCTCGGATACGGCGCCGCGCCCTGGACCGCCGTCGAACTGCTGAAACGACTGCGGGCCGCCGAGCCGCGCACCGAGGTGGTGGGCGTCGAGATCGAGCCCGCGCGGGTGGCGGCGGCGCTTCCGTACGAGGAGGACGGGCTCAGCTTCGTCCACGGCGGCTTCGAGACCCCCCTGCCCGACGGCCGCCGGCCGCTGCTGATCCGGGCGGCGAACGTCCTGCGGCAGTACGACGAGAGCGAGGTCGCGGCGGTCTGGGACCGGCTCCGCGCGCGCCTCGCGCCCGGCGGGCTGCTGGTAGAGGGGACGTGCGACGAGATCGGGCGGCGCCATGTCTGGGTCGCCCTCGGTACGGAGGGTCCGCGCACGGTCACCTTCGCGACCCGGCTCGGCTCGCTGGACCGCCCATCGGATCTGGCCGAGCGGCTGCCGAAGGCGCTGATCCACCGCAATGTGCCGGGCGAACCGGTGCACGCGTTCCTGCGGGACTTCGACCGGGCGTGGGCGGCTGCCGCCCCGTACGCATCGCTGGGCGCGCGGCAGCGGTGGATCAGGGCCGTACGGGATCTGTCGGCGGACTGGCCGCTGGCCGGCCCGGCGTCGGGCGGCGGCGTGAGCAGATGGCGGCAGGGGGAAGTGACGGTGGAGTGGGCGGCGCTGGCGCCGGGTTCGGGCGAAAGGGACGCGCCCAAGGGAACGTGAGCGGCGGGCCGTTCGTCCCTGAGGGGTAGATGTGACCGTCGGCCGGTATCGCCCTCTGTCGTTCCGGAGGCCGGCATGGCACGATCACGTCGGCGGGGAACAGTTACTGACAGTAAGTCAGATGTATTCGGCCTTACATGTGCAGAAAGTTTCGAGAGTCGGCAGAGCAGTCGCCGAGACAGTTGTCCGGAGGGGGAGCTTGTGAACCGACGCCGCTGCGTCAGAGTCGCGATCACGGTCGTCTGCGCTCTGTCGGTGCTCACGTCACCGGCGTTGCTGAACCAGGCGTACGCGGCTCCCGCGTCCCCAGCGTCTCCCGCCTCCCCCATGTCCCCGGCGTCCCCGGCCTCGCCGAGCGACCCGCCGGTCGCGCCCCGCCCCTTCGACCGGTCCCTGCCGCCCGGTGCGGACGGCAAGTCCCCCGCCGCGGACGACTCGAAGCTCGAAGCGGTGCGCAGGAAGATCGACGGGCTGTACGGCAGGGCCACCTCGGCCACCGACGCGTACAACCTCGCCGAGGAGCGCGCCGACAACCAGTCGGCCGAACTGGTCAGGCTGGCCAGCGAGATCGTCAACGGCCAGGTCCGGATCGACAAGCTCAAGCAGCAGGCGGGCGCCGCGGCCCGCGCCCAGTACCGCGCGGGCGGACTGCCGCCCGAGGCCCAGCTGATGCTCACCGACGACCCGCAGCTCTTCCTCGACGGGGCGGGCAGGGTCCAGCGCGGCCAGAAGGCGACCAGGGACCTGCTCGGTCAGATGACCAATGCGCAGGACGACTTGACGGCGTACACGAAGAAGGCCGGCGCCGAGTGGACCAAGCTCGAAGCCAGCCGGGTCAAGCAGGCGAAGGCGAAGAAGGAGATCCAGCGCCAGATCAAGGCCGCCAAGAAGATAGAGGCGGGGCTGGAGAAGGAGGAGCGCGACCGGTTGCTCATGCTTGAGCAGGAGGACGCGGCCAAGGCGCAGGCGGCCTGGCTGAGTTCGGGCGCGCTCAAGGACATCAACGGCGAGGCGAGCGCGCAGGGCAAGAAGGCGATCGAGTACGCGATGGCGCAGGTCGGCAAGCCGTACGTATGGGGCGCCGAGGGCCCGGCGTCGTTCGACTGCTCGGGGCTGACGTCCGAGGCGTGGTCGGCGGCCGGCACGGTGATTCCGCGCACCTCGCAGGAACAGTGGCGGCTGCTCCCCCGGATCCCCCTCGCGGACATGCGGCCCGGCGACCTGATCATCTACCACGACGACGCGAGCCATGTCGGCATGTACGTGGGCGACGGCTCGATCGTCCACGCGCCGCGGCCGGGCCGGCACGTGACGCTGACGGGGGCGGGTTCGATGGTGATTCTCGGGGTCGTCAGGCCGGACAAGTAGGAACGGCGCCTGGCCGCCCCCTCCACCCCTCGGCCTCCTATGCCCCCTTTTGATGCGATTGCCCCGTGCGTCCCACGCGGCTCTCCTCCCACGTGATGTTTGTCATGGCCGTTTCGACCCGCCCCGGCTCCCCGATCGCGCCGGATGCGTGACGGGAAGCGGCATATGACGCGGGTTCTTCTCCGCGCGGCGTTCCTTACGCCATTCCTTTCCGGCGTCGGCTACCGCTAAGGTCCCGGTCGGTGGGGCGTCGATCGTCGCCGCACCGCGCCCTCGGGGGGAGGGAAGGACACACAGACCGATGGCCGTACCTGTACCTGTGCCGCGACAGCGCACGGGCTCGACAGTCGAGAGTGCGCCCGCCCGGGAGACCTCCGGCGGCGACCTCACGCTGCTCGTCATCGAGGACGACCCCGCGGGCACCTTCAGCGCACCGGAACTCCCCGACGCGGCCGGCACCCGGGTCCGTATCCGCACCGCACGTAACCTCACCGAGGCCGAGCGGCTGCTCACCGACGACATCCAGTGCATCCTCGTGGACCTCGCCCTGTCGGGCCGGGACGACGGCGACCTCGACGGACTCGCGCCGCTCAAGCATGTGCTGCGCCTCGCGCCCCGCCACGCCGTACTCGCGCTGGCCGCCGAGGGCGACAGCGAGCGCGCCGCCGCCGCCGTACGGGTGGGCGCGCAGGACTACCTCTTCCGCGACGAGCTCGACAGCCGACTGCTGAGCCGCGCCATCCGCTACGCCGTCGAACGCAAACGCGCGGACGTCGCGCAGCGCCAGCTCACCGAGTCCCGGCTGCGGGCGCAGGAGAACGCCCGGCTGGAGCGCGGGCTGCTGCCCACGCCGCTCCTCCAGGGGTCGAACCTGCGGTTCGCCTCGAAATACCGGCCCGGCCGCTCCCGCGCCCTGCTCGGCGGCGACTTCTACGACACGGTCCGTACGCCCGACGGCACGGTCCACGTGATGATCGGCGACGTCTGCGGCCACGGCCCGGACGAGGCCGCGCTGGGGGTGGAGCTCCGTATCGCCTGGCGGGCGCTGACCTTCGCCGGGCTCAGCGGGGACATCCTGCTCTCGACGCTCCAGAAGGTGCTGGAGCACGAGCGGGAGAGCGAGGAGATCTTCGCGACGCTCTGCACGGTCGACATCGCGCCCGACGGGCGGCGGGCGGGGCTCTGTCTGGCCGGCCACCCGTCCCCGCTGGTCGTCCGCGCCGGCCGGGCGCCCGAGCTGCTGCCGTACGACGAGGGCGGCCCCGCACTCGGCCTGCTCCCGCGCGCCCGCTGGCCGCGCCGCGAGGTCGAGCTGGGTGAGGCGTGGAGCCTGATGATGTACACGGACGGGCTGATAGAGGGCCACGTCGGAGCGGGCACGAAGCAGCGGCTGGGCCAGGACGGCATGGTCGAGATGATCACCGCCCAGCTGGCACGGGGCCTCAGCGGCGAGGAGCTGCTGGAGGCCGCGGTGGCGCAGGTGCGGGAGCTGAACGGCGGCGAGCTGACGGACGACGTGGCCGTACTGCTGCTGGACCGCGGCCGGGTGACCGAGCAGACGCCCGTCTCACCACCGCGCGGTCACTGACCCCGGCTCACTCGGAGTCGGCCGTGGTCACCGGCCGCCGTTGTACGGCCCGTAGGGACCGTCGCTGCTGGAGCCCCCGCTGCGGCCCCGGCCGCCACCGCCACCGCCGGTCTGCTTGATCGCGGGGCGCACATCGACGAAGTACACGATGACCGCGATGAGCCCGATGATCGGCAGGAAGGAGAGGAGCGGGAAGATCAGGCTCACCACGAGCGCGATGCCCAGAATGATCAGCCAGAACGGCTTGGTCTGCTTGTCCGCGGCGCGGAAGGCGTCCTCACGCCGGATGAACGCGTCGACCAGCGCGAAGCAGGCGAACACGGTCAGCGGAATGCTCAACATGGCCACAAGCCCGTCGAAGCCGGCCATCAACACGTTGCCCACCGCCTGTTTCTGTCCGAATCATGTGCCGACAAGGTACCCGTACAACGGACCGGACACCCGTGGGGTGCCCGGTCCGTCCATATCGCTGTCACTTGCCCGCGGGCGGCGTGGCCTTCTTGGCGGCGGCCGGCTTACGGGCGGCGGGCGCCTTCTTGGCGGCGGGCTTCGCCCCGGCGGCCTTGGCCTCCGGCTTCACCGCCTTCGTCTCGCTCTTGACCGCGGGCTTGGCGGGCGCGGACTTGGCCGGGGCGGTCCTGGCGGGCGCGGACCTGGCCTGGGCGGGCTTCGCCGCGGCCGGCTTGGCCGTCTGCTTCGTGCCGGGCTCGACGGCGATGGCGATCTCCGTCATCTCGTCCGCGGCGTCGCCGCGCCAGCTCCGTACGGACTGCTCGCCGCGCTCGGCGACCCTCTCGTACGTCTCACGGGCCCTGACCGCGTACTCCGCGGCCACGCCCACGCTCCGCAGCGCCAGGTCCTGAGCGTTCTCGCCCAGCTTCTTCAGGTCGGTGTCGAGCGATCCGAGCACCTCGGTGACCTTGGACTGAACGGTCGTCTGCGCCTCCCTGGCCTGCGAGGCGACCTTGTCCTGGACGAGCTTGGGGTCGGCGTTCCGCACCGCGTCGATACGGCCCGGCGCCTCCGCGCGCAGCTGCTCGATCAGCCCCGGAACCTTCTTGGCCTGCTCTACGGCGAGATCCGCCGTACCGGCCGCGAAGTAGAGGGGGGTCGGGTCGCTGAACGTCTTGCGCAGGTCATCGGCGATGGCCATGACTGTGGTCCTCCGGATCAGTGTGAGGGTGGGGTGACGGCACCGCCGCCGGCCGTACCGGGCGTGTCCTCGTCGGCGTCCCCGCCACCGGTACCGGCGCCCTTACCGGCCGGTCCCGCGGTCGCCTCCGCGCTCTCCGTAGTCTCCGTGCCGAGCCCGTTCTCCTTGCGGAAGGACTCGTAGATCTGCAGGAGCACCTGCTTCTGCCGCTCGTTGATCGACGGGTCGGCGAGGATGACGGCACGCGTCTCCAGCTCCTCGCGCTCCCGCTCGTCGAGCATCCCGGCCTGCACGTACAGCGTCTCGGCGGAGATCCGCAGCGCCTTGGCGAGCTGCTGCAGGATGTCCGCGCTCGGCTTGCGCAGACCGCGTTCGATCTGGCTGAGATACGGATTGGACACCCCGGCTGCCTCGGAGAGCTGCCGCAACGACAGCTGCGCGTTGCGCCGCTGTTCGCGCAGATACCCACCGAGATTGCCGACGTTGAGTGATGCCATGGCTCCAGGGTGCCCACTCTTGCTAACTTTTGCAAGCACCCGCTTGCAAAAGTGTTCCACGCAACAAGCGACCCGCCGGGGGCGGACAGCGGGACCTGGCCCCAGCCCCCAGGCGCCGGGCAATTTCGGCTACTCCCACGTGCGGTGTCGCCACCCCCATTACGCTGGGGTATCAGTCAGTCGCACCAAGTGCGCGGAGCGGCGCGCCAGGGGGTGTCGCGGATGTCGGTCGACGGGTACCCGCGTAAGGCGCTGGAGGCGGACGCCCTCCACGCGGAACTGAGCACGGTCGCGCCCGAGTTCGACGCGGGGAAGCGCCCGGAGCGGGACGCCGGGTGAACCGGCGGCACTTACGCGCGCCCCTTCAGTCCGCGCTCACCGCCTGGCGGCAGGCCCGGATCGCCGGGGAGGGTTTCGACGCACGGCGTACCGGCCTCGCCTATCACCTGGCCGTCAACCGTCTGCACTGGTACATCAGCCTGCTGCGGACCGGCCCGCACCCGCGGCCCGAGGTACAGGACGAGTTGAGTGCCGCGTGTCACGCGCTGACAGTCCTGAGCCGTGAATCCATGCCGGCGGCCGCGGCCTCGGGTGCCCACCGGCACGCCGTCATCCATGCCCGCATCGCCCTCGCCGCCGGTGACCTGGCCGATCCCGCGCACGGCGCCCCCCAGCAGGTCGCCCATGTGTTGGAGGGGCCCGCGCTCGACCGCTTCGACCCGTACGGAATCGGTTCCGTCCCACCGGCCGAACGGATCGCGGGCGCCGCCGAGGTCCGCATGGTCATGGCCCGCCTGATCGTCGGACATCCGCCCGCCGTGGGCGTCAGAGGCAGACGGTGGCTCGTGACGGAGGAATCGGGGACCGGACTCAGCGCGGCCTACCGGGACCGGCGCGACTTCCGCCGGGCGGTGCTGCCCAGTTGCGCGGGCCTGGATGCGGCGGGTGAGGCGATGCGGCTCGGGGCCGAGAGCGTCGGCCTCCACGCGGCGCTGGCACGCCGGACGACCGGGCACGTCGTGGAGTACGAGAACGCCCGGAAGGAGCTGGTCCGGCTGTCGGGCCGGCTCGGCGTGAGCGCGCCCGTCGTGGAGTGAGGCACCGTTGTCGCAGTGGGCTCAGGTGTTCGGGGCGCCGGGGCGGTGCGGTCAGCGGCGCGGTCATCAGCCCGGTCAGCGGCGCGGTTCCCAGCGGAAGAAGCGGGAGGCCAGAGCGACGGCGGCGACGACCCAGCCCAGGGTGGGCAGCAGCAGAAGCAGGGAGTCCGCCACGGGAACGCCGCCGTTCCAGGCGTTCATGGCCAGTTCGGTGGCCGAGCCGCCGGGGAGCAGCCGCTTGAGCAGGGTCATCTCCTCGGTGCCCGCGATGCCCACCCAGTTGGAGACGGCGATGGCGCCGAGGCTGACGGGCAGCGTCGTCACCTGGGCGTGCTCGGGGGAGTTCGTCACTCCCGCCGTGGCCAGTCCCAGGCCGAGCATCATGATCACCGACGAGACGACCGCCGCCGCCAGCAAGGGAACGTTGGCCGGTGAACCCGCGACCACGGCCAGCACGGCGAGGATCGCGGTCACCTGGACCACCGCGAGGACGGTGACCGGGAGCAGCAGCCCGGAGAGAATACCGGCGTCGCTCGCCGGGGTGGAGCGCAGCCGCTTGAGGAAGAGGTTCTGCCGGCGTGCGGCGAGTGTGGTCACCGTGGTGGCGTAGAGCCCGAACGCGGTGACGGTGTACATCACCACCGCCGCGATGTACCCGAGGCTGTGCAGGTCGGCGAAGGTCTCGTGCTGGTAGACGAAGAACGCGCAGGCCGCCACCGGGATGATGAAGCTGTTGAACAGCACCAGCCGGTTCCGGGAGATCTGGGTCAGCTCGCTCTGAGCGATGGAGAGCATGGTGAAGGTCCTCTTCTGGGAAGTTCCGGGAGTGGTCTATTCGCTGCCGATGGAGCGGAAGACGTCGTCGAGCCGGGTCGGTCCGGCCTGGAGTTCCCGCAGCTCGATCGCGTTGGCGTGCGCCCAGCCGAGCAGGGCGTACAGGTCGTTCTGGAGGCCGAAGGTCTCGACGAGGAAGTTCCCGTCGCTGTCGCGCGCGGCCCCCAGCGGCAGTGCGGGCGCGGAGGCCGGAAGGGAGAAGCGGATGGCGGCGGGCAGGGTCCGCGTCAGCTCGGAGACGGTCCCTTCCTGGTGAAAGGTGCCCTTGTGCATGAGCCCGATGCGATCGGCGCGCTGCTGGGCCTCTTCCAGGTAGTGCGTGGTGAGCACGACGGTGGAACCGTCCTCGCGCAGTTTGTCCACGGCGTCCCACAGAGCGTCCCGCGACTGGATGTCCAGGCCGGTGGTGGGCTCGTCCAGGAAGATCAGCTCGGGGCTCCCGTACACGGCGGTGGCGAAGTCCAGACGCCGCTTCTCGCCGCCGGAGAGCTGGGACACCATGGTGGTGGCCTTGTGTGTGAGGTCGACGATGCTGAGCACCCGTTCGACCCTGTCCGTGCGCTGGGAGAGCTTTCCGATCAGCCGGACCGACTCCCTTACGGTCAGGTCCGGGGAGAAGCCGCTCTCCTGGAGCATGATGCCCATCCGGGGCCGTACGGCGCGCCGGTCGCGCGGGCTGTGCCCGAAGACCCGGACGGTGCCCGAGGTGGCCTTGCGGTGGCCTTCGATCGTCTCCAGGGTCGAGGTCTTACCGGCCCCGTTCGTGCCGAGCAGCGCGTACAGCTCCCCCTTCCCCACCTGGAAGGACAGGTCTTTCACGGCGTGGAAGTCGCCGTAGTTGAGGTTCAGACGTTCAACGTCGATGACGGGTGTCGAGGTCATGCCTCAATCCCAGCCGTGATCACGCCCGTCCGGCAGTGCGTGCTGTCATCACTCGTGATGACATTCCTCGGGCGAACGCATGACACGGTGTCACTGGCGTCACCCGCGGCGCCGGAAGAATACTGGGCCGACTCCGCCGTTCTATCCGGAAAGCCGCACATGGACACCAGCCCCTCGCACCTGGCGCACATCGGGACGACGCACGGGCGGCTGCGTGGATGGAACCTCGCCGTGTTCCTGCCGCCGCTCGCCGGCGTCGGGGCGGCGCTGGTCGCGGCCGACGCCCGGACCTGGTGGGAAGCCGCCGTCCTGGCCCTGGGTGTGGTGGCGGCCCTGGTGGTCCTCGAACGGTGGACGGCGGGCGACACCTCGCGCGTCGTACTCCCCTGTCTGATCGTCACCGCCGCGGTGTGGCCGTTCGGCGTGCTGGTGGCCGACAGTCACCGGGCGTTCTACGGCATGACGATCGTGGTCCCGTTCTTCGTCGCCCGGCTGCCGCGCCACCGGGGCGCGGTGACCGCGGGACTGGCCGCGTTCGTCGCCGCCGTGGGCGCGGCGAAGCTGCTGGAATCGCCGGACGACGTTCCCGGCGTTCTGCTCCGGTACGTCCTCGTCCCCACGGTCATCGTCGTCGTGACGACCTGCCTCATGTTCGCCAACCGGCGTTTCTACGAGATCATCGAGGAGGCACGGGAACGCGAGGCGGAGCTGGCCGTCTACCGGGAACGCGTCCGGTTCGCCGGCGATCTGCACGACATCCAGGGCCACACACTGCATGTGGTGAAACTGAAGATCGCGCTGGCCGAGAAGCTGCTGCGGCGCGACACCGGGCGCGTGGAGGAGGAGCTGCGGGAGGTGTACGCCCTGGTCAGCGACACCATCGCCCAGACGAAACAACTCGCCTACGCACAGCGGCGGCTCAATCTGTCCGTGGAGCTGGAGAACGCGAAGAATCTCTTCGAGGCCGCGGGCATCCGCGTACGCGTCAACCGTGAGGCGGCCGTCGACGAGAGGGTCGACGGGCTGCTCGGCCAGGTGCTCCGCGAGACGACGACCAACATCCTGCGCCACGCGCAGGCCACGCGGGTGCGGATCACCCTCTCGCGGTCGGGCATCACCATCGTCAACGACGGTGCGCCGGACGCTCCCCTGCCGGAGCTCGGCGGACTGGCGACTCTCAAGGAACGCGTGGGTGACAGCGGAGGCGAGCTGACGGTGGAGATGGAGAACGGGCGCTTCGTCACGGCCGCCGAGTTCGCCCACCTGGGCGCGGCGGCGCCGCGCTCCTCGGCACGGAAGGACGACGACCGATGACCACCGTGGTGCTCGCCGACGACGAGGCGCTCCTCCGCAAGGCGCTCGCGGCGCTGCTGACCCTCGAAGGCGAGATCACCGTGGTCGCCGAGGCGCACGACGGCGAATCGGCCGTACGTGCCACGCTGCGGCACCGGCCCGACGTGCTCGTCATCGACCTGGAGATGCCCGGTGTGGACGGACTCGGCGCCGTCGAACAGATCCGCCGTGAGCGGCCGGACCAGGTGGTCCTCATGCTGACCCGCCATGCCAGACCCGGAGTGCTCCGAAAAGCCCTGAGACTCGGAGTCCAGGGCTTCGTCAGCAAGTCGGCCGAGCCCGCGCACATCACGTCGGTCATCAACACGCTGCACGCGGGCAGGCGCTGGATCGACCCGGACGTCTCCGCGCTCGCCGTCGTCGACGACTGCCCGCTCACCGAGCGGGAGATCGACGTCCTGCGGGCGACCGGCGACGGGTACTCCGCCGCCGAGATCGCCTCCCGCCTGCACCTGGCGGAAGGGACCGTACGCAACTACCTCTCGCACGCCATGCAGAAGACGCAGACGCGGACCCGGCACGAAGCGGCGCGGTACGCGCGGGAACACGACTGGCTCTGACCGCGGATTCAGACGGTCGTCGTCTCCCGTCCCTGTTGCTTCTCCATGGGCTGCTTCTCCAGCTCCTGCTTGTCGGGCGCCTGCTTCTCCGGCCCTCCCGCCTTGGAGGCCGGAGGGGGTTCGGAGCGCAGAGCGGCCGAGGCCGCCTCGACGGCATGGGCCGTTTCGGCGGGTGTGGCACGCTCCAGGAAGCGGAGCAGTTCGACCGGGAACGGCAGGACCAGCGTGGAGTTCTTCTCGGCCGCGACAGCCACCACGGTCTGAAGCAGCCGCAGTTGAAGCGCGGCAGGCTGGTCGGACATCTGCCCGGCCGCCTCGGCGAGCTTCTTCGACGCCTGGAGCTCCGCGTCCGCGTTGATCACTCGTGCGCGGCGCTCACGGTCCGCCTCGGCCTGACGTGCCATGGACCGCTTCATGGTCTCCGGCAGCGACACGTCCTTGATCTCGACCCGGTCGATCTGTACGCCCCAGCCGATGGACGGGCTGTCGATCATCAGCTCCAGGCCCTGGTTCAGCTTCTCCCGGTTCGAGAGCAGATCGTCCAGATCGCTCTTACCGATGATCGACCGGAGTGAGGTCTGCGCCATCTGCGAGACCGCGAACCGGTAGTCCTCGACCCGGATCAGCGCGTCCGCCGCGTCGACCACCTTGAAATAGATCACCGCGTCGACGCGCACGGTGACGTTGTCGCGTGTGATGCCGTCCTGTGCGGGGACGGGCATCGTCACGATCTGCATGTTGACCTTGCTCAGCCTGTCCACGAACGGGGTGATCAGCGTGAATCCGGGTCCTCGGATGCCCTCGCGCAGCCGACCCAGACGGAAGACCACGCCGCGCTCGTACTGCTTGACGACCCGGGCGGACGCCATCGCGAATATCACGCACACGCAGATCACGGCTATGACCGCAATGACCAGTCCCTCGACCATGATGACCCCCTGGTGCCAGACGAAGGTCCCACTCACAACGATATGCCCGAAATGACCCGATGGGCGATCGCCGGTCGCGTTCTAGGCTCCGCCCATGCACCCGGCGCCCTCCACGCGAGACCAGTTGTCCATGATCGACAGCCTGAACGCCCTGCCGTTCCCCGAGCGCGAGGAGAAACGGACCGAGGACGACATCTGGAGCGGTCCCGGCTACCACGTGGCCGTACTCACGGAGAGCCGCGACTTCTGGGAGGAGCGCGGTGAGGAGATCGTGGAGGAGGCCGAGCGGGAGATCGAAGCCGCCTTCGACGCACTGGCCGCGATCCTGACGGGTCGCTGGGGCGAGCCCGAGACCGTCGATCTCTCCCCCTACCTCGGAGTCGACAGCCACGATCCCGGCCTCGGTCCCGAATCCGATCTCGTGGTGCCCGAGCCGATGGGCTTCCTGTGCGGACTCGCGGGCAGCATGCGCGTGTGGCGGCCGACTCCTGCCGGCCGATGGCTGGCACTCGCCGTCGGCCAGGCCGATCCCGAGTGGCCGATCCAGCTGCTGGCCGGGTTCGGCGAGGCGTCCTCGTTGCCGGACCGACCGACCTGGCCGGACCGACCGACCTGGCCGGACCGACCGCCACCAGCACCCGCCCTCACGCGTCGAGGACCGCCACCTCCACCCGCTCCAGCCGGTCCGCGTCCGCGATGATGTCGATCTCGGCGACCTTGTCGTCCCTGATCGTGAAGGCGAGCACCAGGAACAGCCGTCCGCCGGGGGCCATCACCAGCCCCGGCGACCCGTTCACCAGCGCCGACTGGGTGAACCTGACCCGTTCCGCAGCCATCGACGCGCCCTTGCCCACCTGCTGGGCGCCGCGGAGCAGCAGCGGTGCGGGGGTGGGGCCGGCCGCCCGGTCCGCGCGCAGGATCACATCCGCGTCGAGCAGCGTGACCAGCGCCTCGAAGTCGCCGCCCCGCGACGCCGCCAGGAACGCCTCGACGACATGGCGGCGGCGCGCCAGATCAGCTTCGGGCACCGGCGAGGCCCCCTTGACCCGGCGGCGCGCCCGGCTCGCGAGCTGTCGCGCCGCCGCCGGGGAGCGCTCGATCATCGGGGCGATGTCGTCGAAGGGGACGGCGAACATGTCGTGCAGGACGAACGCCAGCCGCTCGGCCGGCGTCAGAGTGTCGAGCACCACCAGCAGTGCCAGCCCGACGGAGTCGGCCAGCAGCGCCTCCTCCTCCGGGTCGTACTCCCCCCGGCGCGAGCCGGCCGGGTCCGGCCGGCTCGGTACGTCGAGCGGTTCCTCACGCCGGGAGGCGCGCGTACGGAGCATGTTCAGGCACACCCGCGCCACCACGGTCGTCAGCCAGCCGCGCAGATTCCCGATCCCGCCGGCGTCGGCGCCGCTGAGGCGCAGCCAGGTCTCCTGGACGGCGTCGTCGGCCTCGCTCGCGGAGCCGAGCATCCGGTAGGCGACCGCGCGCAGACGAGTCCGGTCTTCCTCGAAACGCTCCAGAAGCCAAGTGCTCTCGTCCATCACGTCACATTCCTCGCTCGCCGGGTGTCACTGAAGTAGACCCTCTCAACCCGCCGATGCGACCGGGACACCCGGTCCGCGAGACCTTGGAGAAACCATGACGTCATCGATTCTGGTCACGGGCGGCACGGGCACCCTCGGCCGCCTTGTCACACCTCTGCTGCGCGACACCGGTCACCCGGTACGGGTGCTGAGCCGGCACGGCCGCGCGTCCGAGGACGGCGTCGAGTACATCGCCGCCGATCTGCTCAAGGGCGAGGGGATCGAGGCCGCGGTGGACGGCGCCGAGATCGTCCTGCATCTCGCGGGAGCCGCCAAGGGCGACGACGAGGCGACCCGGAATCTGGTGCGGGCCGCGTCGCGCACCGGCGTACGGCACCTGGTCTACATCTCGGTCATCGGCGCCGACCGGCTTCCGCTCGGCTATCCCAGAGCCAAGCTCGGCGCGGAGCGGGCCGTGGCCGATTCGGGGCTGCCCTGGACGACGCTGCGGGCGGCCCAGTTCCACGATCTGATTCTGACCATGATGCGCGGCATGGCGAAGCTGCCGGTGATCCCGGTCCCCGGCGGGCTGCGGATGCAGCCGGTCGACACCCGCGAAGTGGCGGACCGCCTCGTGGAGCTGACCCTCGGCGAACCGGCCGGCCGTGTGGCCGACCTCGCCGGGCCGAAGGTGTACGGGCTCCGGGAACTGTGCGGCGGCTACCTCCGGGCGAGCGGAAAGCGCCGGCCGATGGTGACGCTCCCGGTGCCGGGCAAAGCGGGCCGCGCGTTCCGGGCCGGGGCGAATCTGGCCCTCGACGGGGCCGACGTCGGGCGGCGGACCTGGGAGGACTTCCTCGCGGAGCGGGTGGGCGGCGCGTCGCACTGAGCCGTACGCGGGGGCGGGAGCGGGGCCGGGGGCTCGGGCTGGAGCGGGGCCGGGGGCGCGCATATCGCGTGGCCGGGGCCCGTCCGCCTCCGGCACAGTGGGCCCGTGGACAACGAACGCTCGCACCTCGGCGCCGACTTCATCCCCGGTCTCGACCTGTCACGCCTCCTCTACGAGGAGGCGGTGCGGCCCGTCCTCGACAGCGCGTATCCGGGACTGCGGTACACCGCCGCGCGGGTCGGCTCCGGGTCGGAGGTGCTGGGGTTCGACACGGCCCGGTCCGCCGACCACGAGTGGGGGCCGCGGCTGAATCTGTTCCTCGCGCCGGACGACGCCGCCGAGCACGGGGCCGAACTGCACCGGCTGCTCGCGCGGCGGCTGCCGAAGCACGTACGCGGCTGGCCCACGCACTTCCGGCACGCGGATCCCGAAGTCCCCATCGGTCGGATGGAGTTGACGGACGGCGCGGTCAACCACCGGGTGTCGGTCGACGGCCTCGGCGACTGGCTGCGTACCCAGCTCGGCGTGAACGCGGCGACGGCGGATGGGCCCACGGTCCGCGACTGGCTCGCGATGCCACAGCAGCGGCTCGCGGAGGTCACCGGCGGCGCGGTGTTCCACGACGGTCTCGGCACGCCGCGCACGCCGCGCACGCCCGGCGAGGTCGGCACTCTCGGCGCGGTACGGGCGCGGCTGGCGTGGTACCCCGACCAGGTGTGGCGCCATCTGCTGGCCTGCCAGTGGCAGCGGATCTCCCAGGAGGAGGCGCTCGTCGGCCGGTGCGCCGAGGTGGGGGACGACCTCGGGTCGGCGGTCGTCGCGGCGCGGCTGGTGCGCGATCTGATGCGGCTGTGCCTGCTGCTGGAGCGGACGTACGCCCCGTACGGGAAGTGGCTGGGCAGCGCGTTCGGGCGGCTCACGGCCGCCGACGGTCTGCGGCCGTCGCTGGCGGGCGCGCTGGCCGCGACGGAGTACCCGGTGCGGGAGCGGCATCTGTGTGACGCGTACGAGTACGTGGCCGGGCTCCAGAACGCGACGGGCCTCGCGGACCCGGTGAACCCGGCCCGTCGGCCGTACCACAGCAGACCGTTCCAGGTCCTGCACGCCGAACGCTTCGCACAGGCCCTCGCGGCGACCGTCACCGACCCCGAACTGCGCGGCCTGCCGCTGACCGGCGGGGTGGACCAGTGGGCGGACAGCACGGACTTCCTCGGGCTGTGCGGGCCCCGGCGCGCGGCGGTCGACGCGCTCGCCCGCACCGCTACGCGATCTCCTTGACCCATGGCGTCAGCTCCGGAGGGTCCGGAAGAACGCCCGTACGTCACCCACCAGCAGCTCCGGCACCTCCATCGCCGGGAAGTGGCCGCCGCGGTCGTACGAGGTCCACCGCGTGATGTTGTTCGTCCGGTCGGCGATGTGGCGCAGCGGGATGAAGTTGTCGCGCGGGAAGTCGGCCAGTGCGGTCGGGACCGTGGACGGCTCGGCCGGCGACCCCCGGTACGCGGCGTGCGCCCGCTCGTAGTAGATACGGGCGGACGAGCCCGCCGTGCCGGTCAGCCAGTACAGCATCACGTTCGTGAGCAGCCGGTCCCGGTCGATCGCGTCGGCGGTGTCCGTCCACTCGTGGAACTTCTCGGCGATCCAGGCGAGTTGGCCGACCGGCGAGTCCGTGAGGCCGTACGCCAGTGTCTGCGGGCGCGTCGACTGGATGTCGGCGTACCCCTGGCGTTCGCGGGCGAACTCCCGCCCCCGCTCCCAGGAAGCCACCGCGCGCCGGCCCTCCTCCGGGCTCAGCGCGGCCAGTTCCGCCGCGCTCGGCTCGTGCGTCGCGCCCCCGCCAGGCAGCAGGTTGAGATGTACGCCGACGACCCGGTCCGGTCTGATGCGGCCCAGCTCGCGGGAGATCGCCGCTCCCCAGTCGCCGCCCTGGGTGCCGTAGCGCTCGTACCCCAGGCGCGCCATCAGCTCCGCGAACGCCGCGGCCACCCGCTGGTACTCCCAGCCCTTCTCCCGCGTGGGGCCGGAGAGACCGAAGCCGGGGATGCTCGGCAGCACCAGGTGGAACGCGTCGGCGGGATCGCCGCCGTGCGCGCGGGGGTCGGTGAGCGGGCCCGCCACGTCGGCGAACTCGACGATCGAACCGGGCCAACCGTGCGTCATGATCAGCGGCGTCGCGTCCGCCTCCGGCGACCGGATGTGGGCGAAGTGGACGGTCGCCCCGTCGATCGTGGTGGTGAACTGCGGCCACCGGTTCAGCTCGGCCTCGGCCGCCCGCCAGTCGTACGTGTGCCGCCAGTGGTGCGCCAGGGCCTGGAGATGACCGAGCGGGACACCGTACGCCCAGCCCGCCCCCGGCAGTTCGTCGGGCCAGCGGGTGCGGTCGAGACGGTCGTGGAGATCGTCCAGCTCGCTCTGCGGGATGTCGATACGGAACGGCTCGATACGGGAAGGGCCGGGGCGGGAGGCGTCGGGGCGGGACGGGGTGGGGCTCATAGCGGCGCATCGTAATTCCGGCCGCCCGGACGGCCCCACCCATTTCCGTCTTGACCCTCACACTGATGTCAATGTCTGAGCCTGTGGCCATGGACAATCAGCTCTTCGGCTACAGCCCGATCACCGAACGTCCCCCCATCCACTGGCCGGACGGCGCCCGCGTCGCCTTCTACGTAGGACTCAACGTCGAGCACTACCAGGTCGACCGCCCCTCCACGAGCATCTTCGCGGGCACCGCCGCTCTGGCGCCCGACCCGTTGAACTACGGCTGGCGCGACTACGGCCCCCGCGTCGGCATCTGGCGGCTGATCGACAGCCTCGACCGGCACCGTATCCGCGCGAGCGTGATGCTCAACTCCGACGTCGGCACCCGCTATCCGCAGATCGTCCGCGCGGGACGCGACCGGGACTGGGCGTGGATCGCGCACGGCAGGAACAACTCCATCTTCCAGGCCGACATGGAGCGGGACGAGGAACGCGCCTATCTCACCGAGGTGGTCGACACCATCGAGAGGGACACCGGCCGGCGCCCGCGCGGCTGGCTGGGACCGGCGCTCACCGAGACCTTCCGGACTCCGGAGCTGCTCGCCGAGCTGGGTCTGGAGTATGTACTGGACTGGTCGAACGACGACCAGCCGTACCGGCTCGACGTACCCGGCATGCTGAGCGTTCCGTACTCCATCGAGGTCAACGACATCAGTCTGTTCGTCGGCAAGAGCCTCAGCGGGCCCGACTTCGTGCGGATCGTCGAGGACCAGCTGGATCAGCTCTACGAGGACTCGGCGGACAGCGGCCGGGTGATGTCGCTGGTGCTGCATCCGTTCGTCATCAACCAGCCGTTCCGGCACAAGTACCTGGACCGGGCGCTGGAGCACATCGCGAACCACCCGGGCGTCTGGCTGACGACGAGCGACGAGATCGCCGAGCACTACGCGCGGACGGTCGAGGAAAGTGAACTGCCGAGGGGGTGAAGCGCGGAGAAGTCGCTCGCGCCACGGCGGCGTTCCGCCCTACCGTTGAGGGTATGGACTTGGACCACGCCCGCGCGCTGTGGAGTGAACTCGCCGGTGTCCCGGTCGAGTTCACCTCCCCCACCGCCGTCGTGACCGCGCCCGGCTCGCGGCTCTGTCCGCCGGGCTGGGCCGGGATCGTACGGATCGGCGACGCCGCCGTCGTCACCGCGCCGGACGCGCGGGGCGCCGAGGCGCTGAACGAGGCGGTACGGAAGCTGGCGTACGCGGACCTGGTCGACCCGGTCCGGCTCGGCGAGGCGCTGAGCGGTACGGCCGCACCGGTGCTCGACGTGCTGGGACCCGCCACGCTCTCCTACCTGGACCGGGCCGCGTTCGTGCCCGCGCTTCCCGATGAGGCGGGTCAGACCGTCGAGCGGACGGCGCCGGACGGCCCCGCGCTGGCCGCGCTGCTGGCGGGCGTCGGGAAGGGCGACGCGGACGAGAGCGGCCTGGACGAGATCACCTCACCCGCGTTCCTGCTCCGCGAGGCCGCGGACGGGAGTACGGCCGGGGATGGCGAAGGTGCCGGGGACGGTGCCGGGGACGTCGTGGCGGCGGCCGGTTATGTGGCCTGGCCGCGCTCGGTCGCCCATGTGTGTGTGCTGGTCGCCCCGCACCGGCGGCGCCGGCGGCTGGCGGGGATCGTGGCGTCGGCCGCGGTGTCGCACGCGCTCGACGCGGGTCTGCTGCCGCAGTGGCGGGCCCGGCCGTATCCGTCGCGGAGGGTGGCCGCGGCCCTGGGTTTCCAGGAGCTGGGCGCTCAGCTCAGCGTGCGGATGTAGGTCGTGGCGGGGCGGCCGCCGACCTCGGTCTCGCCGGTGGCGACGAATCCCGTACGGTTCAGCACCGCGCGCGAAGCGAGGTTGTCGTGGGTCGTCATCGCGCGCAGCGAGGTCAGTCCGTACGTGTCGGCGGCCAGCAGGCAGACCGCCCGGACGGCTTCCGTCGCCAGGCCCTTGCCCGCGGCCTTCTCGGCCATCCGGTACCCCAGCTCGGCCGACCCGTCCGCCACGTCGACGAGATTGAAGCGCCCGATCACCTCGTCGGTCGTACTGCCGTCGCCGCTGACCAGCACATGGAAGTAGTGGAGTCCGGCGCCCTGCTCGGTGAGCAGATCGCCGTGCCGTGCGGCGAAATCGGTGAAGTAGGAATCGCCCCGGTCGGAGATCGAGGCGGTGAAGTAGGCCCGGTTCTCCTGCTCGAATGCGAGCAGTGCCGGAGCGTGGTCGAGTCGGAGCAGTTGAAGTTCGGGCATATAGGCACGCTACCCGGCGGCGGCCGGGTCATGGCTCGGGATTTTCGCCCTGCGGCGCACGTCAGAAGCGTGCCGGGTCGTAGCGGGGGCGCCCGGCGCCATATTCGGTGTGGGCGCCGGGCGCCCGCGAGTACCGTTCCGTCGCGTGACTGCCGACCTCGATCATGACCTCGCCGAACTCGTCGAAGCGGCGACCCGGCTCGTCGTGGCCCACGCCAAGGGCGACGACCACACCGTGGCCTGCGCCGCCCGCGACCGGGACGGCCGGATCATCACCGGTCTGAACGTGTACCACTTCACCGGCGGCCCCTGCGCCGAGCTGGTGACGATCGGTGCGGCGGCGGCCGTCGGCGCGTACGACCTCACGGCCGTCGTGGCCGTCGTGGCCGTCGGGAACGACGGCCGGGGGGTGCTGCCGCCGTGCGGGCGCTGTCGGCAGGTGCTGCTGGACCACTTCCCGCGGATCGAGGTCGTCGTGGGAACGGAGGGCGGCCTGCGGGCCGTGCCGGTAAGGGAGTTGCTGCCGTACGCGTACGAGCGCGTCCCGGATGCCGCGCACCCGACGGACCCCACGGACCCCGCATGATGCACGCCGACGAGGTCCCGACCGATGTCGCTCTCGTACGCCGGCTGCTGGCCGCGCAGTTCCCGCAGTGGGCCGGGCTGCCCGTCGTGCCCTTCCCGTCCGGCGGCACCGTCAACGCCGTGTACCGGCTCGGCGACGACATGGCCGTACGGCTCCCCCGTATCGAGGGCGGAGTCGAGGACCTGGCGAAGGAGCGGCGCTGGCTGCCGTGGCTCGCCCCGCACCTGCCGGTGCCCGTCCCCGCCGTCCTCGGCGCGGGCACACCCGCCGAGGGCTACCCCTGGCCGTGGTCGGTCCACCGCTGGCTCGACGGCGCGAACCCGGAGGCCGGGCAGCTCACCCGGCCCGCGCTGATGGCGGCGGACTTGGCCGAGTTCGTCATGGCGCTGCGCCGGATCGACCCCACGGACGGGCCGCCGGCCTACCGGGGCGGGCCGCTGTCCGCGCAGGACGACGAGACGCGCGACGCGCTCGGACGGCTCCGTGAAATGGGCGGGATCATCGACACCGAAGCGGCGACCGCGGCGTGGGAGGTCTCGCTGCGGGCGCCCGGGTGGGACGGGCCGCCCGTGTGGGTCCACTCCGATCTGATGCCGGGCAATCTCCTGTCGGACAGCGCCGGGAGAGGACGGCTCGGCGGAGTCATCGACTTCGGCACGGTGGGGGTGGGCGAACCCGCGTCCGACCTGATCCCCGCGTGGAACCTCCTCCCGGCCGGTGTACGCGACGGCTTCCGCACCGCCCTGGCCGCGGACGACGCGACGTGGGCGCGCGGTCGCGGCTGGGCGCTGTCGATGGCGCTCATCCAGCTCCCGTACTACCTCCACACCAACCCGACGCTCGCGGCGAACGCGCGACACGTGATCACCGAGGTCCTCACGGATCACGCGACGGCGTCGCGGTAGGTTGAAAAAAGCCGCGGGCCGCTGTCGATCCGGCCATGTCCCGTTCGACGTCCTGATGTGGGGCGCTTCGCCGCACGTGGATGCGACAGGACCGGACGAGGAAAACACATGGATCAGCTACTCAAAGTCATGAACTTCAGCGTTTCGAGTGACGGAATCGGTGCCGGTGAGGACCAGAGCCTCGATCGTCCGTTCGGTCACGTCGATCCGGGGAGGCTGTTCGCCTGGGCAGGCGCCACGGCGAGCTGGCCCATGCGGACCGCCCCCGGCGGCAGCCGCGGCCTCGACGACTACTTCACGCGGGACTTCGCACGCGGCATCGGCGCCGAGATCATGGGCCGCAACAAGTTCGGCCCCCAGCGCGGGCCCTGGCAGGACCACGACTGGCGCGGCTGGTGGGGTGACGAGCCCCCGTTCCACACCCCGGTGTTCGTCATGACCCACCACGAACGTCCTTCGTGCACGCTCTCCGACACCACATTCCACTTCGTCGACGGCGACCCGGTCACGGTCCTCGAACAGGCGCGGGAGACGGCGCAGGGCAAGGACGTCCGGCTCGGCGGCGGGGTCACCACCATCCGGGAGTTCCTTGCCGCCGACCTCGTCGACACGATGCACGTGGCGGTCGTACCGGTGGAACTCGGCTCCGGCCTTCGCCTCTGGGAGTCACCGGACGATCTGCTCGACCGGTTCCATCTGGAGGTCGTGCCGAGCGCGAGCGGCGTCGCACACCACCTGTTCTGGCGGAAGTAACACTCCCGGCCCGCCCGGCATTTCAAGCCCGCCCGGCGATTGAGGACGAACCGGCCACCGGGCGGGCCAGGTCCCCGCCCGGCACCCGGCGCCTCAGAACGGCAGCTCCGCGCTGTGCAGCACATGCAGCCGGGACACCGCCCTCGTCAGCACCACGTACAGCCGGTGCGCACCGCGCCGCTCCGATGACGCGATCGTGGCCGGTTCGACGGCGATCACGTGGTCGTATTCGAGGCCCTTGGCCAGCGACGCGGGCAACAGCGTGACCCGGGCGCCGAGTTCGCCGGGGGACGCGGGCGCCAGACCCGCTCCGGTCAGGGCCTCGCGCAGCCGCGCGATGTCGGTGTCGGCGGCGATGACGGCGACCGACCCCTCGTACGGCAGCGCCGCGCGGACCGCGTCGGCCACCGCCGCACCCATCGCCGCCGCCTCCGGGACCTGCTCGACGCGCAGTTCGCCGTCCGCGCGCAGCGACCGCGCGGGCGGTACGTCCACCTCCAACGTGCCGAGCAGCCGGTTCGTCAGCGCCACGATCGCGCCGGGTACGCGGAATCCGACGGTCAGCCGGGCCACCGGGGCATCGGGCGCGCCCAGCTGCGCCAGGTGTTCACGCCAGTCGCGGGCGGCCCACGGGGTGGTGCCCTGCGCGAGGTCGCCGAGTACGGTCAGCGAGCCGAATCCGGCGCGGCGGGCGATGGCGCGGCACTGCATCGGGGAGAGGTCCTGCGCCTCGTCGACCACGATGTGGCCGTAGCTGTCCTGGCGTTCGAGGAGTCCGGCCACCTCGTCGAGGAGCAGCAGATCGGCCGCCGACCAGGGGGCCGTACGTGCGGAACGGGGCCGCGCCCATGTCAGCGCGCGCCACTCCGCCGGTTCGAGGATGCCTTCCGCCGGGCCGGCGGGGTCGGACAGCAACCCGGCCACCACCTCCTCCGGGCTCGCCTTCGGCCAGACCTCGTCCACGAACGCGGACATCGACCGCGACCGGGAGATCTTCTGCAGCCAGGCGTTGCTCCTGACGCCCGAGCGCCGTTCGGCCTGCTGCTGGATCAGCCGTACGGCGCGGGTGCGGACGCGTTCGCGGCCGATCGCGTACGGCGGCGCCTCCTCCCGTACGTCGGCGACGATCCGCTCCAGGTCGGCGGCCGTCAGCCGCCAGCGGTACGAACCGTCGGGCACCTCGAGGGAGTTGGCGGGTGCGCGCACCCGCCCGTACAGCGCGCGGCGCAGCACGGCCGCCATCCGCACGTCGTGTTTGACGAGCGCGGCGGCCTCGTCGTCCTCGGCCCTGACCGGGTGGCGAGCGACCTCGTCCTCGATCGTCGACTGGCGGACGCCCGTCTCGCCGAGGGCGGGCAGGACCTCGGCGATGTAGGAGAGGAACGTGCGGTTGGGCCCGAGGATGAGCAGTCCGCCGCGCTTGATCCGGTCGGGGTGGGTGTAGAGGAGATACGCGGCGCGGTGCAGGCCGACGGCGGTCTTGCCGGTGCCGGGGGCGCCCTGGACGCAGACGGACACGGTGAGTTCGTCCCGTACGAGATCGTCCTGCTCGGGCTGGATCGTGGCGACGATGTCGCGCATCGGGCCGACGCGGGGGCGCTCGATCTCGTCGGCGAGGATCGCGCCGGGGGCCGGTCCGGTCGTCGAGCCCGGCGCCGCGCCCGTTGTCACGTCCGTCGCATCGGCACGGCCTTCGCTCTGGAGGGTTTCGTCTTCCAGCCCCGTCAGGTCCTCCGACAGTCCCTTGCTCCACGGCGCCCAGCCGAACCGGCGGCGGACCGCGACACCCTGCGGGTCGGCGGCGCGGGCCTGGTAGAAGGCTCGCGAGACCGGGGCGCGCCAGTCGATCACGAGGGGTGGGGACGCGGGATGTTCGCTGATCCGGATACGGCCGATGTGGTAGCTCTGGCCGGCGTGGTCGCCACCGCTGTGTACGGCTCCGAAGTCCAGCCGGCCGAAGAACAGCGGGCCTTCCGGGAGTTCGGCCAACTCCTTGGCGTGGCTGCGGAATTGGTAGCCGAGGACTTCCGCGTCCGCCCCGGAGGCCGAGACGTCGGCGCCGGTGACGACCCGTTCCTCCGCCCCGTCGATCATGCCCTTCAGGGCCGTACGGCAGATGTCGTGGTAGGTCCGCTCTTCGCCGAGCGCACGGCTCGGCTCATGGTCGACTGACGTCATTCCACCGAGAATAACGCAACCCGGTTACATTTGATACCGAGGCTCAGTTGTATGGGCCGAGTCCGCCCCGCAGCTGCCCGAACCCCACTTCCGCCGCCGCCACCGCGTCCGGGCAGACCTGGTCGGCGCTCTCACCGGCCGCGATCCGCCGCCAGTTCTCCTCGGCGAGCACGCGCTGCACCGCGGCGATCTGCCCGGCCGCGAGCCGCGCGGCCACCGGTCCGGCCGCGGGACGCGCCGCCGCCAGCGCGCCCGCCAGCGCGGCCTCCGACCGACCCTGGTACGCGTACGCCCGCGCGACGAGGGACGGAGTCCCGTACAGCAGACCGTGGAAGGCCAGCACCCGCGGATCGTCGTTGAGGCCGGTCACCGGGTCCCGGCGGGCGAGACCGTCGGCGAAGTGGTGGCGCAGCGCCTCCAGCGGAGAGCCGGCACCGGCTCCGGCGACCACCCGCGCCGCCTCGTCCTCGTGGTCGGCGAAACGGTGCAGGACCAGGTCCTCCTTGGCGGCGAAGTAGCGGAACAGCGTCGGCTTGGAGACATCGGCGGCGGCGGCGATCTCGGCCACCGACACCTTCTCGAAGCCCCTCTCCAGGAAGAGTCCGATCGCCGTCTCCGACAGACGCTCGTACGTCTGCCGCTTCTTGCGCTCGCGCAGACCGTCCGCCGCGCCCGTTGTCTCGTCCATGGGACGAAGGCTACGCAGCGGCCTAGCCCATATCAGATCCCCTTCCGGATAATCCGCGACGGACCGAATTGTTACGCTGACGAGCATGACCGCCATGACGCCCACCCGCACCGAACCGGACCTCTCCTACCTCCTCGACCACACCAGCCACGTCCTGCGCACCCGGATGTCGGCCGCGCTCGCCGAGATCGGGCTGACCGCGCGTATGCACTGCGTCCTGGTGCACGCCCTGGAGGAGGAGCGCACCCAGATCCAGCTCGCCGAGATCGGCGACATGGACAAGACCACGATGGTCGTCACCGTGGACGCCCTGGAGAAGGCCGGGCTCGCCGAGCGCAAACCGTCCGGCACGGACCGGCGCGCGCGGATCATCGCGGTCACAAAGGAGGGCGCGCGGCTCGCCGTACGGAGCCAGGAGATCGTCGACGGCGTGCACCGGCAGGCGCTGTCGGGCTTCTCCGACGCGGACCGCGAGACCTTCCTGCGGTTCATGAACGGCCTGGCCGGCGGGGAGTTGGCCGCTCCGTCCGAGACTCCGGGGACGGCGAGGCGGGCGCGCCAGCGCGAGAAGTAGCCGCCGGAGACAACGGGCGGAGGACGCAGGACACAGAGCACAGGACGAACCAAAGGAACTCCCGAGAGAGATAGTCTGCAACGGAACTATCCGCTAGTGTCTTTTCTGTCGACCTCATGAGGCGATCCACCGACAGGAGAGACCCATGTCCGAGTCCGCCACGAAAACACCCGAAGCCGCCGCCCCGCACCCGCCCCGGAGCTCACGCACCCGCGCGCTCGCACTCGGCGTGCTCGCCTCCGGCATGCTGATGATCGTCCTCGACGGCTCCATCGTCACCGTCGCGATGCCCGCCATCCAGGACGACCTCGGCTTCTCCCCCGCCGGTCTGAGCTGGGTCGTGAACGCCTATCTGATCGCGTTCGGCAGCCTGCTGCTCCTGGCGGGACGGCTCGGCGATCTGCTGGGGCGCAAGCGCATGTTCCTCGCGGGCACCGGAGTGTTCACCGCCGCCTCGCTGCTGGCGGGCGCCGCGACCTCGCCCGCCGTACTGATCGCGGCCCGCTTCCTGCAAGGTGTCGGCAGCGCGATGGCGGCGGCGGTCAGCCTCGGCATCCTCGTCACGCTGTTCACCGAGCCGGGGGAACGGGCCAGGGCAATCGCCGTCTTCAGCTTCACCGGCGCTGCCGGTGCCTCCATCGGCCAGGTGGTGGGCGGACTGCTCACCGACGCCCTGAGCTGGCACTGGATCTTCTTCATCAATCTGCCGATCGGGCTCGCCGCCCTCGCGCTCGCCGTCCGCGTCCTGCCCGGCGACGGAGACGCCAGGACCGGCCCGCGCGGTCTCGCCGCCGGCGCCGACGTCATGGGCGCGCTGCTCATCACGGCCGGGCTGATGCTGGGCATCTACACCGTCGTCGAGGTCGAGCGGTACGGCTGGGTCTCGGGCCACACCCTGGGTCTCGGCGCCCTCGCCGTCGCCCTCATCGGCGCGTTCGTCGCCCGTCAGGCGACCGCCAGGACCCCGCTCATGCCGCTGCGGATCCTCCGTTCACGCACCGTGGTCGGGGCGAACGCCGTCCAGATGCTGATGGTCGCCGCACTGTTCTCGTTCCAGATCATCCTGGCGCTGCACCTCCAGCGGGTGCTCGGATACGGCGCGGGCGAGACCGGCCTCGCGATGCTCCCGGCCGCGATCGTCATCGGCGCCGTGTCACTGGGTGTCTCGGCCCGGCTGATCGCCCGCTTCGGCGAGCGGAACGTGCTGCTGACCGGCCTCCTGCTGCTGATCACGCTCCTCGTACTGCTGAGCCGGGTGCCTGTGCACGCCGACTACGTGACCGATCTGCTGCCGCTGATGCTGCTTGCCGCCGGTTTCGGGCTCGCCCTCCCGGCGCTGACGTCGCTCGGCATGTCCGGCGCCGGGGAGGAGGACGCGGGGCTGGCGTCGGGTCTGTTCAACACCGCGCAGCAGATAGGAATGGCGGTCGGCGTCGCCGTCCTGTCGACCCTGGCGGCCTCGCGCAGCGAGCGCATGCTGGCGGGCGGCGCGAGCGAGGCCGAAGCGCTGACCGGCGGCTACCACCTCGCCTTCGGCGTCGGGGCCGGGCTGCTGGTGGCCGCGTTCGCCGTGGCGTTCGCGGTGCTCAGGCCTCGTACTCGGTGAGGTCGATGGAGTGGATGTTCAGCGCGAAGCCGTACTGCGGGTGCTTCGTCTCACGTTCGAGGACCAGGTCCAGCTTGCGCAGCACGTTCTCGGACTCGTCGTTGCCCATCCGGTTCACTGCGACGACGCGGTCGAGGCCCCGGTCCTGGAGGGCGAACTCCAGCACGGCCTGGGCGGCCTCGGAGGCGTAGCCCTGGCCCCAGAACTGGGCGCCGAGCCGCCAGCTGATCTCCACGTCCGGCAGTACCTCCGGCAGATACTCGGGCACGGAGAGGCCGGTGAACCCGATCAGTTCGCCCGAGGCGAGCAGTTCGACCGCGAACAGCCCGAAGCCCTCCTCGTCCCACTCCTCCTCCCAGCGCTCGATGTCCTCGGCGGTCTCGTCCAGGTCGCGGACCGAGCCGTCGCCGATCCAGCGCATGACCTGCGTGTCCGAGTTGATCTCGGCCATGGGGGCGAGGTCGTCGTCGGTCCAGCGGCGGAGGAGGAGGCGGGGCGTGCGGATCTCGGTCATGCGCCCATCCTGTCAGGCCCGTCAGGGGTGGACGCGCGCGTAGTCGGCCGTCCGCCATGCGGCGCGGAAGGCGCCGTACAGACCTCCGTCGGCCACCGTCCCGGCCCCTGAGCCCCAGATCCGTACGTGCTCCGGCCCGCCGTCCGCGTCCAGCGGCCGCCAGCCCGGATCCCCGGTCGCGGCGAAGTCCGCCCACGCCCGCACCATGCGGTGCGACAGCTCGTGGTCCTCGGGGAGCGGGGGGCCGCCGATGAGGAAGGCGAGTGCGGGGTCGGCGAGGGTGCCGAAGGCGAAGGGGACGTCGGCGCAGTGCCAGGGGCGTACGACTCCGCTGTTCGTGACGCGCCGCCTGGCGAAGCGCGACAGATACGTCCGGCCGCCGCCGGCCGAGGCGGCGTGGCGCTCGGCGAACCGGCTGCTGTACTCGCCGAAGGACATGTCGCCGTGGATCGCGAGGTACAGGTCGAGCACCGGCGCGTCGGGCATCAGCGCCCGGTACGCCGGTACGAGATCGCCGGGCAGCCCGAAGTCCTCGGCGAACTGGTCCAGTTGGCTGTCCGTCGTGATCCTCTTGCTGCTGCCGACCGCGTCCAGCAGCCAGTACTCCTCGGTCGTGTGGCAGACCAGCAGGTCGACGTCGGCGCGGTCCGCCGCTTCGACGGCCAGGGGGTCCGCGGGCAGCAGGACCCCGTCCGCGACCGGGCCGTACAGCACCGGGTCGTAGTGCCGCGCCCCCGCCGCCGGGTCGGCGCGGAAGTCGGCGACGACCTGGTCGGACGCGCGGACCAGGTCGTACGGGGTCGCCACCGCCAGCCCCTCGGCGGTCGCCGGGACTCCTGCGGCGGCTGCCACGCGGCGCGTGGTCTCGGCGGCCAGCCGGGGCGGGTAGACCGGGCCGACCAGGCTGTGGGCGACGGCGCGGCGGAACAGCCCGCGCGCCCGGTCCATCACCGTCAGACAGGCGACGGACGACGCCCCCGACGACTGCCCGGCGACGGTGACGTTGGCGGGGTCGCCGCCGAAGGCCGCGATGTTGTCGCGCACCCACTCCAGGGCGGCGATCTGGTCGAGCAGACCACGGTTCTCGGGGAAGTCGGTGCCGGGGGCGCCCGAGCCGGGGATGTGGCCGAAGCCCTCGAAGCCGAGCCGGTAGTTGAGGGTGACGACGACCAGTCCGGCGCGGACCAGCGCCGTACCGTCGAAGTCCGGCTGGGCGGAGGCGCCGAAGGTGTAGGCGCCACCGTGGATCCAGACGAACACGGGCCGGGCGGCCGCGTCCTCGGCCGCGTCCTCGGCCGCGCCGTCGCCGTCGCCCGCCGAACTGTCCGACCCGTCACTCGTCCAGACGTTGAGATTCAGCACGCCCTCGTCGCCGGGCGACCACGCCGGCATGCCCGGAAGCTCCGCCGACTGCGGCGCGATCGGCCCGAAGTCGACGCACTCCCGTACGCCCTGCCAGGCGGGCGCGGGCCGGGGCGCCTTGAACCGGTCGGCGCCGAACGGCGGTGCGGCGTAGGGGATACCGAGCACCGCGACCACGTCGGAGGCGGTCCGGCGGCCTCGTACCCGCCCGTTGACTGTCGAGAAGAGATGATCCACCCAGGCACTTTATGCGACGGGTTTTGCGCCGTTTTCACCGCCGCGCCCGCCCGTGGCCGTGTCCCGGCCCACACCCCTGTCCCCGCCCTTGCCCTCGTCCCTGCCCCCGCCAACACCCCTGTTGGCGCCCACACCGCTGTCCCCGCCCCGCTCGCGCACCAGCAGGTCGATGCCGTCCAGCATGCGCTCAAGACCGAAGACGAACTCGTGGTCGGGGCTCTCCGGTTCCTCCGGTACGTCCATCACTCCGGCCGCCAGCATCTCCGCGACGGACGGGAAGCGCGCCGGGTCGGCCAGCTTCTGGATCGTGTGCCCGTATCCGGCGAGTACGGCGTCCGCCGATCTGCCGCTCGCCGCCACGGCGGCGGCCAGGTCCGCCATCAGCGTCGCCTCGTGCCGCACATAGCCGTTGACCATCAGGATCACCGACAGCTTCTCGCTCCAGTCGAGCCGGGTCCCCTCCAGCGCGACCAGGCCCCACTCCCACCAGGCCACCATCCGGGGCGTGGCAGGCGGGCTGGACACCGGGATACGGAGCGCCCACAGGTTCTCGTAGAAGATCCGGCGCATCTCCCACGCCCACTCGGCCATCGCCGTACGCCAGTCGGTGCCCGGCGCGGGCAGCGCCGGCGGGTCGCCGATGATCGCCTCCTGCATCAGTACGTACAGCTCGTCCTTGGCCGCCACGTACCGGTAGAGCGACATGGGCGAGACGCCGAGCTTCTTGGCGATCCGGCCCATCGAGACCGCGGGCAGCCCCTCGGTGGCGGCGACGGTGACGGCCGTGTCGACGATCCGGGCCAGGCTGAGGCCGGGCTTGCGCCCCTTCGTCGGGCGTTCGCGCAGCCCCCAGGCGGCTTCGATGCTGGGCGGCAGCCCCGTACCGCCGTCACCGTTCTCCCCCGTGCTCTCCTCCGTGCTCTCGTCCGCCACGTCCGCGCCTCCGCCTTCCCCCGCTCGTGCTGCCGCTCCCGCTTGACGCCATCCTAGTTATGCGTAACCCTTACACATCAAGCGTAAGGGCTACGCATAAGGCGTCAAGCCATTGCGTGCGACGGAGGAGCGGTGGCCATGAGCCCCCAGAGACGAGCTATCAGCGCCATCGGTCTGGAGAAGTCCTACGGGCGTGGGGACGAGCGGGTGAAGGTGCTCGACGGCATCGACCTGTCCGTCGAGCGCGGCACGGTCTTCTCCCTCCTCGGCCCGAACGGCGCCGGCAAGACCACCGCCGTACGGATCCTCGCCACGCTCGCCGACGCCGACGGCGGCACGGCCCGGGTGGCGGGTTACGACGTACGGACCCAGCGGCGTCAGGTGCGCCGGGCCGTGAGCCTGACCGGCCAGTTCGCCTCGGTCGACGAGAAGCAGACCGGCGAGGAGAACCTGCGCATGATGGCGCGCCTCCACGGCCTGTCACGCGCGGACGCTCGCCGCCGGGCCGCTGATCTGCTGGAGCGGTTCGACCTCGGCGCCGCCGGGCGGCGGCTCACCCGTACGTACTCGGGCGGCATGCGGCGGCGGCTCGATCTGGCCGCCGGGCTGGTCGGCGAGCCGGAGGTCATCTTCCTCGACGAGCCGACGACCGGGCTCGACCTGCGCAGCCGGCAGGAGCTGTGGCAGGTGGTGCGCGAGCTGTCGGCGGGCGGCTCCACGGTCTTCCTCACCACCCAGTACCTGGAGGAGGCGGACCAGTTGGCGGACCGTATCGCCGTACTCGACGGCGGCCGGCTGGTCGCCGAGGGCACGGCGCCGGAGCTGAAGAGCCGGGTCTCGGGGCACCGTCTCGATCTGGTGGTCGCCGACGTGGCGGCGTACGAGCGCCTCGCGCCGCTCGCCGTACGGCGCTCCCCCGACACACTCACGCTCGGCCTCCCGACGGACGGCACGGCGACGCGGGTACGGGAGCTGCTGGACGAGGTCGATCCGGCGCGCCGCGACGTCGTGAGCTTCGCCGTGCACAGCGTGACGCTCGACGACGTGTTCCTGGCCCTGACGGGCCGGGCGAAGACCCCTGAGGAGCCGACCCATGTCTGACGCCGCGACGATGACCCCGGCCGGCCGGGCGCTGAACAACACCCTTGTCATGACGGGCCGTTCGATCCGGCTGAGCAGCCGTAACGTCGACGCCGTCTTCACCTCGCTGATGCTGCCGGTCATGCTGATGCTGATCTTCGTCTACCTCTTCGGCGGAGCCATCGACACCGGCACGGGCGGGCCGTACGTCTCGTACGTCGTGCCCGGTGTCCTGCTGCTCTGCGCCGGTTTCGGCTCGTCCGGCACGGCGGTGAGCGTCAACGAGGACATGAAAGGCGGCATCATCGACCGCCTCCGCTCGCTCGACGTCGGCGCCGCGGCGATCCTGGCCGGGCATGTCGCCTCCAGCACCGTCCGCAACGTCGTCTCGACGGTCCTGGTCCTCGGCGTGGCCCTGCTGATCGGCTTCCGCCCGACCCCGACCCTCCCGGCCGCCCTCGCGGCGGCCGGCCTGCTGCTCGCCTTCATCGTGGCGATCTCCTGGCTGGCGGCGGCGGTGGGCCTGCTCACCAAGTCCCCGGAGGCGGCGGGCTCCTTCTCGTTCTTCATGATGTTCCTGACCTACCCGAGCAGCACGTTCGCCCCGATCGCCGCGATGCCGCCCTGGCTCCACGGCTTCGCCTACAACCAGCCGGTCACCCCCGTGATCGAGTCCCTCCGCGGCCTCCTCCTGAACCAACCGGTGGGCACGGACCCCTGGGTGGCACTGGCCTGGTGCGGGGGGATCCTGCTGGTGGCGGTGGGGGTGTCGGGGCGGCTCTTCGCGAGACGGACGGCGTGAGCCGGGCCCGCCCTGGGGCGTGAGCGACCGCTGGTCGGCACGTCACCGCGCGGGCGTCACCGCCAGCCAGTTCCGGTAGGCGGACATGATCTGTCTGCGTGTCGGTACGGGCACCGGCCCCAGCGGCTCGCGCGCTGTATCCAGGACCCGCTGGATCCGCCACGACACCGCCGACAGCCGTCGCCGGTTCACCTCACTGTCGTCCTCCAGGGACCGGGCGGCGCGGATGACGTCGGTGTAGACGGACTGCAGCCGCTTGTACGCGAGCAGTACCGGAAGGTCCCGCTGCCAGCCGGCCGAGCTGCCGGGCCGCGCCCTCTCCACCGCGTCGCACCAGATGCGGGCCGTCCTGGCGGCCTCGCGGGCCGGGTGACGCATCAGGTGGAGGTGTGTCGCGAGGTCGTAGAGCGGGTCGCCGACCATGGCGAGTTCCCAGTCGATGACCCACAGGTCCCCGGCGAGGTCGATGACGAAATTCTCGCGGTGCAGATCTCCGTGAAGCAGGGCGAACGGGCGTCTCCGCAGGGTCCGGGACCGCTCACGCAGCCGGTCGATGCCCTCCGTACCGACGACCCCGAGCGCCGCGAAGAGCGGACCGTACCGCTGCTCGTGCTTGCGGTAGACCCGCCGTTCGGTGAAGTCAACGAGTTGTCCCAGTGCGGCGGCCGAATCCCCGTCGTCCGGTCCGGGCCCCACCACGGGGACCCGCGCGATGTCCGCGCCGTACGGATCGACGGAGACCAACTGGTGGAAGAAGGAGCCCAGCTGATTGAGGTGAAGCGCGGACAGCCGTCGGCCTCCCGGCCACCCGGTCCCCAGGGTCCGGCCCTCGACAAAACCCCGTAGGACACCGCTGCCGTCGGTGCGTATGACTTCGGGAATCCGGTCGATCCGGCCGTGCAACGCCAACAGGAGCCGGTCCTCCGACGCGAAGTACCGCCTGTCGAACCAGAGCACCCCCGGCCGCGGGACCCGGAGATTGGCCCGGTCGTAGCGGCCACCGAGCGCGCTCCCCCGCGGTAGCGGAATGGCGTACGCCTCGTGGTGGTAGCCCGTGAGCGGCCGTACGACTTCGTGGTCTCCGCCACTCAACCCGGCCGCCCGCCGACGTACGTCGGACACCGCGTCAACTGTCATACCGGGTCGGTCATGTTCGGGTCGGTCACGTCGCTCCGTCCGTCGGGTCGGAGGGGCACGAAAGCGGCGCCTCTATACACCATCTTGCCCTCAACCACTCCCAATAGGGAGGGAACATGTAAACGAGAGGAGGGCACCAGGGGGACAGGACGCTCCCCGGGGCAGCGTGCTCAGTCCGGGAGGGCAGCCAGCAGTTCCCTCATCGATTCCAGCACCACGGGGGCGCCCGCGGCGGCGAGCAATTCCCGCGCCCCCGCCTTGCGGTGGTAGCCGATGAAGGGCATGCCCACTGCCCGGGCCGTGGCGAGATCCGACCGCGAGTCACCGATCATCACGTGCCGCTCGGGGCCTCCCGCCGCCGGCACCATCGCCAGCCGGAGCGCGTGCGGATGAGGCTTCATCAGCCTGGTGTCCGGGGCGCGGCCGACGACCGGGCCGTCGAAGCTGTCGAGCACACGCAGCCGCTCCAGGACGCGGGTGACGGCGACCGGGTGGTTGTTGGACGCGACGGAGAGATGCCGCCCCCGCCCCCGCCACTCCCGGATGAAGTCGGTGGCACCGTCGGTCTCCGTGCCGTGCTCCGCCGCCTTCCACTCCGCGCTGTCGAGCGTGTCACGCATCTCCAGGGCGACCCTGCGCCATACGCCGGTTCCCGGGTGCCGGTCATGGACCGTGAGGATCCGGTGGGGGTCCTCCACGCCTTCCAGTTCGGGCAGTACGGTGCCGTTCACCCGCGCGATGTCGAGCAGTTCGGCGGCGATGGCGGGAGCGACGCTGTCCGGCGACCCGTCGGGCCGGGCGAAGAACCGTACGACGGGCCCGTCCAGGTCCAGTACGACGCATCTGGCGCGGCTCAGCACCAGCTTCAGCGCCTGGTGCCGGGAGGAGGCAACCTGCGGAAGAGAAGCCACGATCAGAAGTCCGCCTCTGTCGCCAGGTGCTCCCAGCGCGAGTCGAAGAACTTCTGCGCCCGTCCCACGAAACCCATCCGGCTGGACGCGGAGCCGGCACCGGGCAAGGCGTCGGCGCCCGGCGGGGAGTCGGCGCCCGCACGGTACGGATGCAGCAGTGAGGCCGATCCCAGACCGATGGCGTCCTTGATCGTCATCACCTCTCCGGTCTTCTCCCACATGACGTCGTGCTCCGTGATCTCGTAGAGCCCCTGAAGGGCCAAGTTCCCGTTCAGGATGTACAACTTGAAGTCCGGAATCGAGGACACGACCCTGACGTCGACCGTTACCTCAGGGACGAAATTCTTGGCCTGAAGATCGAACAGTGCCTGCCGGATCTGCGAAACGCTTCGGTAGAGGATGCCCTGAAGCCGCTGGAGCGGGCGCGGGTCCTCGGGATCGTCAACGTTCGTCGGCACCCACAGCTTGGCGCGGGTGTCCGGCAGCATCAGACGCGCCGTGATGCTCGACGGGGCAGCCGTTGCCCTGTCCTCCTGGATACGCTGGGCCTGGTCCGAGATACGGTTCGCCAGCACCTCCGTGGTCATCGAGTAGACGTCGAGCGTCACCGCGGGCGCCTTGAACGCCTTGTCGAGAGACGGACCCAGCATCACCGCGGGCACGCTCTCCGAGGCGACGGCCTCACCCTCCGCCTCAGCGGGCGCCGCGCCGCCGGGCAGCCCGGGAGCCACGAACGTCCCGCTGCCGCGCCGACTCTCGATCAGCCGCTCCTCTCGGAGCACGTCGAGCGCCTTCAGGACTGTCGACCTGGACGCGCCGAAACGCTCGACCAGTTCCTCGTTGGTCGGAAGCCGTCCGGTCGCCCGGAAGTCGCCGCGATTGATCGCGGCACGCAGACCATCCGCGATCGTCGCGTACCGGTACCTGGGCTCTTCGTGACCTGACTCTCGATGTACCACCCCGCAACCGTACAACCACGCCTCAGTTGCGTGTAGATGAGACCGACAACCTGCCCAACTCACCCGACCTTGCCTGCCTAAAAGACATACAACTACACAAGTTTGCCGGGTGCTTGCCAGCGGGCATGAACAATGCAGTCAACTACAGCAAGTTGTACGGGAGTTGATCGGCTTACTTCCCCGGCAGTCCGCCTGAAGGAGAACCGTCATGCCCCTGATAGCCCTCGTCCTCGCCACCTTCGCCCTCGGCTTCGAACAGCTCGTCGCCTGGCACTTCGGTGCCATGGGGGTCATCGCACTGGTCCTGCTGAGCATCGGGATCAAGGCCAAGAACCCCACCTGCGCGGGCATCGGCGCGGTCGTGCTGGCCCTGCTGCTGATGCAACCGGGCACCGGCTGACCACAGCGGACCCACCGGCCGACCCGTCAAGGGACATCCACGCATCGGCCGACCGTCAAGAGAGCACGAGGTCGGTCGCGATGGTTGTCCAGAGTGCGTCGAACCAGGCCTGCGACTGCACCACGAACGCGTGGTCCCGACGAGCCTGGCTGTCTCCCGCGCCGAACGAGAAGAGCGGCGACACGCCCCCCAGTGCGTCGTACATCGCCACCGACTCCCGGCCGATCTGTTCCTCGCGCTCCGTGACCTGGTAGTACGCGAACAGCGCCTCCGTGCCGTTGAGGAGATACAGCTTCACCGGCGGGGTGAAGGGCAGCGCCTTGAACTGGATGTCCACGTCGATTCCGTGCACCGCGCCCAGCCCCCGCAGATGGTCGCTGAGGACGATGCCGTGCGCGTTGCGCTGCGCCAGCCAGCGGCGGTGGACGGGGTCGGGCTCCTCCGGGTCGCTGATCATGCGGGGGAAGGCCAGGTCGATGTCCCGGTTGGGCAGCAGCACGCGCACCGTGATCGTGGCCGGCATGGACCTGCGCGTGTGGATGAGGGTCCGCTGCTCGCCGAGGGCCGCGCTCAGCGACTCGGCCGTGAGACAGAGCGCGTCTATGCGGACGTCCTCGGCGCCGAAGGCCGCGCTGATCCGGGGGCCCAGCGCGACCATCGTCTGCCGGGGAGTGCCGTCGCCCTGACTGCGCTCAGAGGTCACACAACGACGCTACAACTCGGCCCCACCAAGCGGGAGATGACGTGACGCCCGACCGTTGACCGGCGGATGCCCCGCTCAGAAGATGTCCGGGCACCAGGGCCGTCGTGAGGTGCGGAACAGTGCGTCCGTGCGGGAGGCCGCGCCGGGCTTCTCCTCCGTCACCGTGCCCAGCGCCGCCAGCCGGACCGCCGATTCGTCGCCCAGGTAGAGCGCGCCCAACTCCCGGACGTCCAGCGTCAGATCGGGCGACCGCGTCGTCGGGGCGCAGGTCGTGCCCGTTGGGGACGTGTCCAGGCGGTAGCGGCCCGAGGCGAGGGACGAGCGGTCGTGGACGTCCAGGACCAGGGTGCCGGAGGACGCGTACGTGCGGGATTCGAGCGCCCGCACGGTGTCGAGGATCCGCACCCACAGGAAGTCCGCGTGCGTGACGATCCTGGCCGCGCGCGGGTCCGGGAGGAAGAGGGGGAGCAGGTCGTCGGGGGCGCGGTAGCCGGTGCGGACCGTGGTGATCCAGTCGATCGAGCAGACGTAGCGCCACAGCGCGCGCTCCGCCGCCGTCGTCACGGCGATCGCGTCGAGCACCGTCGCCGTGTTCAGCGGCTGCTTGGCGTCGCCCCACACCTCGTCCGCCTTGTACGTCAGCAGGCCCTCCACCTCGCCCGACGCCGAGCGGTACACCGCGTAGAACGGCTCGGTCCACGGTGCGCCGTGCGAGGTGGCCGTGCCGGTGTGGACCCGCCACCAGCGCTCGTTGCGGCTGATCACGCCGTGCCTCAGGGAGCGCAGCCGGTCGTGCAGTTCGGGGCCCAGCTTCGTCACGTCCGCGCCGTCGACCAGGTCGACCCGGCCGCCGTCGTCCGGTTGGCCTGACGCGCGCGGGTCGAGGCCGGCGCGTGGCACGTCGATCGACCAGTCGGTGATCCAGGCGGCCGGGCCGAAGCCGTACCGCCCGTAGATCGGGTACTCCGCCGCGATCAGCGTGGACACGACGTCGCCGCGCTCCTTCGCCTCCGCCAGATCGTCGTTGATCATCCGGCTGAGCAGCCCGCGGCGGCGGTGCGTGGCCGAGACCGTGACGTTGGAGATGGCGCTGGACGGCAGCGGGGCGCCGCCGACGGCGGTCAGCTCCTGCGGGAAGGTGCGGTACGTCGCGACACAGCGGCCCTCGTCGAACGCGCCCCGCATACGGCGCGTGTCCATGTACGCCCCGCGGTCCGCGACGGCCTCCTCGCTCACCGCGGGCGACCTGAGAAAGCCGGTGTTCAGGGCGCGGAGCCAGGCGGGGAAGTCGGATTCGCTGATCACACGGACGTCGATGGCCATGCTCGTACGCTAAACACAGGCGGGGTGGAAAGTCCTGCGGATTTCCGCCGCCCGCACGCCCGCCGGGCCGTCCGCCGCCCGCACGCCCGCCGCCGGGCCCTCGCACCCGCCACCCGAGGGGCCAGTGGTCAGAACGCCGCGCGTACCTGGCCGACCTCCGCGTCGCCCCCCAGCAACGGCGCCCGGCCGATCCGCTTCAGTATCGGTCCCTCGACCCCCAGCAGTCCCAGCGCCCGCGCCAGCACCGGCCCCAGCGCGCGCAGGCCGCCGTCGTCCACCTTGAACGCCAGCGCGCGGCCGTCCTCCAGCGCCACCGCCTGCACCGCCTCCGCGCCCATCTTCGACAGCGCGCCCGGCACCTCGCGCATCAGCCAGGTGTCGGCCCTGCGCGTGCCGGCGACGTACGACGGATGCGCCCGCATCGCGTCCGCCACCCGGCGCTCGGCCGTGCCGGGCTCCGCGAGGACGAAGTGGCGGAAGGAGCGGGCGAGTCCGGTGAGGCTGATGGCCATCAGCGGGGCGCCGCAGCCGTCCGTACCGACCGCCGCGACCCGCTCCCCCGACGTCTCCTCGACCACTGTGGCCACGAGCCGCTGCAACGGGTGGGACGGCTCCAGATACGTGTCCAGCGGCCAGTCGTTGCGTACACAGGCCGCGAGCATCGCCGCGTGTTTGCCGGAGCAGTTCATGGTGACGCGGTCCCGGATGCGTCCCGCCGCCAGATACGCCTCGGCCTCGACCCGGTCCAGCGGCAGGTCGGCCGGGTTCAGCAGATCGTCCGCCGTCAGTCCGGACTCGGCGAGCATCTTCTGTACGAGGGCGAGGTGGAAGTCCTCGCCGGAGTGGCTCGCCGCCGCCAACGCCAGCCGCTCACCCGACAGTTCGACCCCGGCGCGCAGCACGGCGGCGGCCTGGAGGGGCTTGTTGCTGGAGCGCGGGAAGACCGGCAGGTCCGGGTCGCCGAGCGCGAACTCCACGCTGCCGTCGGCCGCGAGCAGCACCAGCGAGCCGCGGTGCCTGCCCTCCACGAAGCCGGAGCGCACGATCTCCGCGAGGACCGGGGACCCAGTGGTGACCTCCGTCGCGACCTCGGCCGCCGCGGCGGTGGCGGCCGCGCCCTTGGTCGCCGCCCCGGTCGTGGGCGTCGTCGTCCTGCGAGTCGTCATCAACGGGCCTTCCGGGCGGGGACCGCTCCGGAAGGCAGCCACGGCGTTACGTGAGCAGGTCGTCTACTTGTGCTTCGCCTTCACGGTACCTGCGGGCGATCTCCGCGCTGCAATCGTCCGCCGTCCGCTGGAGATCGTGCCGGCGCTTCGAAATCTGCTGCTCGTGGCGGACCAGCCGGCCCATCGCGGCCCGCAACTCCTCATCCGTACGGGCCTCCAGGTCGGAGAGCTCCACTTCGGCGAGCGCTTCGGCGGCCAGCAGCCGGAACTCCTCGTTGCGTGGTGTGGAAAGAGTCACATGCCGGGCGGAGGAGCGGTGGAGCGACGGGGTGTCGGCCAGGATCTCGGAGAGCCGGTCCACGACCGGCGTCTCGGGCGCCGACCGGCGGGCCAGTTCGGCCCGCAGGATGTCGATCCGGCCCTGGAGCAGCCGGCGCAGATAGCTGAGGTCGGCCTCGTCACGCGTCGCGTCCCGGCGCAGGGCACGCAACTCGGGCAGCCGCAGGGCGTTCTCACCGCCCGTGGCCCGCTGTGCGGGGGGCCGGACCGTCGCCGCACCGGCACTCGCCCCGGCGCCCTCGCCGGACGCCGTACTGCCGGTGATCGGTACAGGACCGGGCGACTGCCCGGCACCAGATGTGCTCATGCGTGCTTACTTCCCCTCGCTCCGCCTGCGTGCATCGTGCCACTCCTGCACGTGCACCTGCAGGCGATCTGCACCCGTTCGGCCCTGGATGGGCGCCGGACGGGACCCGAACAGGGCCCGGATAGGTTGGCCGTATGCGAGCAGTGGTGCAGAGGGTCGACGGCGCGAGCGTCGCCGTGGTGACGGATTCGGGGATCGAGACGGTCGGCGAGATCGTCGGCGAGGGGTTGTGTGTGCTGGTGGGAGTCGCCCACGGGGACACGAAGGAGAAGGCGGCCCAACTGGCCCGCAAACTCTGGACGCTACGGATCCTGGAGGGCGAGAAGTCCTGTTCCGAGGCGAACGCCCCGCTCCTGGTGATTTCGCAGTTCACTCTCTACGGGGACGCCCGCAAGGGCCGCCGCCCCACCTGGAACGCTGCGGCGCCGGGCGAGGTGGCCGAACCGCTGGTGGACGAGGTCGTGGCGCGGCTGCGTGAGCTGGGGGCGACCGTCGGGACGGGCCGGTTCGGAGCGGACATGCGCGTCTCGCTCACGAACCACGGCCCGTTCACGGTGCAGTTGGAGATGTGAGCACCCGGCATCCGCTCCCGGACCGGGCCCCCGGACCCGGAGAAACCCGAGGACCGGGGCGGCGGCGGCTCAGGCCTCCACGACCACTTCCTGCGACGCCGCCGTGTTCCCCGCCATCAGCGGCGCGTCCACCGGCACATTGCGCTTGACCAGCGCCAGCGCGATCGGCCCCAGTTCGTGGTGGCGGGCCGAGGTCGTGATGAAGCCGAGCTGGCGGCCCTCCTCGCCGTCGGCGGCGAGCCGTACCGGCGTGCCGTGCCCGGGCAGCAACACCTCGCTGCCGTCCAGGTGCAGGAAGACCAGCCGGCGCGGCGGCTTCCCCAGGTTGTGGACGCGCGCCACGGTCTCCTGGCCCCGGTAGCAGCCCTTCTCCAGATGAACGGCCGTGCCGATCAGGCCCAGCTCGTGCGGGATGGTCCGGTGATCGGTCTCGAAGCCCAGACGCGGCCGGTGGCCCTCGATGCGCAGGGCCTCGTACGCGAGGATCCCGGCCGGGGGGCCGTTCTCCCGCGCGTACGACTCCAGGTCGGCGCGCGGCAGGAAGATGTCCCGGCCGTACGGCGTCTCCCGTACGACGGCCCCCTCCGGCGCCTCCGCGATGGACCCGGCGGGGACGTGGACCACGGCGAATTCGTCCGTACGGTCGGCGACGTCCACGCGGTAGAAGAACTTCATCGACTCCAGGTAGGCGATCAGCGCCTCCCGCGTGCCCGGCTCGACGTGCGTCCAGACCGTCTCGCCGTCGTCCACGAGGTACAGCGCGTGCTCGATGTGGCCGTTGGCGGAGAGGATCAGCGCCTCGGTGGCCCGGCCGACGGGCAGCTCGCTGACGTGCTGGGTGAGCAGCAGATGGAGCCAGCTGAGCCGGTCGTCGCCGGTGACGGTGACGACGCCGTGGTGCGAGAGGTCCACCAGGCCCTTGCCGTCGGCGAGCGCGCGTTGTTCGCGGAACAGATCGCCGTAGTGCGCGGCGACACCTTCGTCCTGCCCTTCGGCGGCCACGGCACCGGGCAGGGAGAGGAGCGGGCTTGTCGTTGAGTGTCGCTGCATGACGACAAGCGTACGACCGGTCTAGGATTCGCCGCTCGCCGCACGGGCGGTGCAGTCGCGGCACGTCCCGAAGATCGCGAAATGTTTCATGTCCGTCGTGAAGCCGAACGTCTCACGCAGCTTGTCGGTGAAGTCGGCGGCGACGGAGACATCCGCCTCGATGACGTTCGTACAGTCCCGGCAGACCAGATGGATGTGGTGGTGCCGGTCCGCGAGGTGGTACGTCGGCGCGCCGTGCCCCAGATGCGCGTGCGAGACGAGGCCGAGCTCCTCCAGCAGCTCCAGCGTCCGGTAGACGGTGGAGATGTTCACGCCGGACGCGGTCCTGCGCACTTCGCACAGGATGTCGTCCGGCGTCGCGTGTTCCAGGGTGTCGACGGCTTCGAGGACAAGCTGGCGCTGCGGGGTCAGGCGGTAGCCGCGCTGCCGCAGGTCACTCTTCCAGTCGGTGCTCACCACGCACCCAGTGTAGGCAGCGCGGCCCGGTTCGCCGTAGCGGAAGCCGTACGCGATCGCTCCCGCAGGCGTACCGGCTCCCGTACGGGCACTGCCTCCGTACGCCTGCTCGATCCCGTTGGCCTACTTGATCCCGTACGCCTACTTGAAGAACGCGATGCCGTCGTCCGGCAGATCGCCCAGGTCCTTCGCCCAGGCCGCGACCTGCTCCGGCGTGACGACCTTCTTCAGGTGCGCCGACATGTACGCGCGCAGCGGGACCTCGGGGGTGGACTTCTCGCCGACCCACATCAGATCGCTCTTCACATAGCCGTAGAGCCGCTTGCCGCCGTTGTACGGGCCCGCGGACGCCGTACGCGCGACCGCGTCAGTGACGAGGTCGATCTGCGGCTTCTGGTCGGCCAGCTCCCCGTACCAGATCTCCACGATGCCCTGGTCACGCACCATGACGACCTCGACCTTGCGGTTCTCGTCGATGCGCCAGAAGCCCGACTCGGACTCGATGGGGCGGATCTTCTCGCCGTCGGAGTCCAGCGCCCAGGTGTGCGAGGAGTACTCGATGAAGTCCCGGCCGTCGTGGCTGAAGGAGACTTCCTGGCCGAAGTTGGCCTTCTCCTCACCGGGGAAGTCGAAGACACCCACGCCCTCCCAGTCACCGAGGAGGAAGGCGAGCGGGACAAGGCCCGGGTTCAGGTCGGACGGGATCTCGATCATGAGCAGCTCAGGCGATCTGTAGGGGTTCGAGTGGGAGGGGGCAGGAGGGCCGGGGACCGGCCTCGATCAGCTCTGGCCCTGGTAGAGCTTCTTCACGACCAGCACGGTGAACGCCAGGATCGCCACCGCGATCAGGGCGAGCAGGGCGGAGAAGAAGTTCTCAAGCACGGGGTGCTCCTAGGAGAGCGTCGGGGCGGTGAGTGGCCGGTCCCCAGCGTAATGGGTGGGGACCGGCCACCGGCTGCGGCCCTCAGCCGAGCAGCCGGCTCTGGAGGATCACCGTCTGGTGGAACGGGACGGCGGGCGCGGAGCCCTTACGGGACTGGACGACCAGCGCGAGCGTGTCACCGGCACCGACGTACGCGTGCCGGACATGCACCGGGCCGCGCGGCGCGGCCTCGTCGTAGATGTACGTCTCCGCCCCGTGCACGCCCACGGAGGGGAACGTCTCGTCGGCGGAGGACACCTTCTCGACGTCCGTCACCTTCAGCGGTGCTTCCTTGGGGCCCCGGAGATGGCTGTTGAAGAAGAACAGCGTGGACGCGGTGGAGTGGAAACGCAGCAGATAGACGCGGGTGGACGTGCCGTCGTCCGCCATGGTCCAGCCGCGCGCCACGATGTGGCGCAGGCCGTTGTCGCGGAGGTCGGTGGCCATCGTGCCGCGGACATCCTTCTCGTACTCCTGGAGGAAGCGGCTGACCGGCACCCTGCTGTTCTCGCCGTCCAGTGTGGGGTCGGGGCGGCTTCCCCCGGGGGCGGGCAGCAGCAAGCTCTCCAGGTCCGCGTAGTGGATCGCACCCCGATTGCCGCGGCCGAACGGGCCGACCGCGCCCGCGGGCAGGGTCGGCTTGGCGAGCGGCGGGTACGTCCAGCGGCCGTCGCTCTCGGTGGCGAGGGTGGGGATGTCGGTGCGCTCGCGGTCGGTCACGGCGTACGCGACGGTCGTGCCGAGCGCGCCGAAGACGACCACGGCGGCGGTCCAGCGCAGGGCGGCGAACAGCGCGGTGCTACGGCGGCGGGGCGCGGGCTCGGGCGCGGGCGCCGTATCCGGGTCCGTGCCCGTGCCCGGGTCCGCCGGGGCGACGACCTCTTCGACGGGCGAGATGGCGGTGGTCCGGTCGCTCACGCGGACTCCCCGGAGGCCGCGAGACGGCCGATCTGCTCGGTGAACATGCGGCTGATCTCCTTGGTGTCCAGTCCCGAAGCGCCGTACGCGTACGCAGTGGCCAGGACGCCGTGCGTGCTCCGAGTGCACAGCATGGCGTCGAGATCCGGGTCTCCGGCGTCCGGCAGCAGGAAGCAGTCGGCCGACGGGCCCTTGCGCAGGCCCTTGAGGACGGGCCCGACATCGGTCCGGAACCGGGTGAGCGCACGCTCCGCGCCGCCCTCCTCGACCTGCGCGAGATGCATCTCCACGACGAACAGGTTGTCCGCACCGCTGTAGCTGCGCTGGGCCCCGCCCGTGAACTTCAGCTTCTTCAGGGCCCTGGTGAAACGGTCCCGCTCCCCCGCCTCGAGCCCTCGTACCGCGTCCTTGGCGTGCACGGCGGTGCGTCCGGCGTCCAGCACGTTGTCGTTGCCGAGCGACGCGATGTCCGTCCCCGGCAGATAACCGTCCGGCCGGTAACCGTCGTCCACCGGCAGCAGCCCGGCGGCGACACCGCCGGGCACGAGGAGCTTCGCGTCGGCGGGCCTCGCCCCCTCCGGCATGGACGCCGGCCAGGCGCGGGTGGGGGCGGTGCGGTCGGCGTCGCCGACCTTGGCGACGGCCCAGATCCCGCCGCCGGCGGCGACGGCGAGCGCGAGCACGGCCGAGATCCCGACGACCGTCCTCCTGGGGAGGCGGCGGGGCCGGGCGGCCGAGCCGATGACGTCCTCGGGACTCTGCGGCGACTCCGGCCGCTGATCGGTCACAGGAGCTCCAACTGCCGCTTGGCGAGGGCCTCGAAGGCCTTCTTCGGGACGGGCCCCGCGTTGTTGTCGTACTGGATGTGCATGAAGACGTCGCCCCGGAAGGCGACGGCGCGCGCCTCGTAGTACGGGTTGTAGCCCGGCTGCCGGTCCGGCTCGTCGAACACCCACGTCCGGCCGTTCCCGCTGCCGGGAATGGCCGAGCCCGTGTTGCCGGCCCAGTCGTCGTCAGCCATGTACCGCTGCTGGCTCGCCGCGAACGCGGATGCCTCGCGGCTCCGCTCGTCCCGGAACTGGACGAGCGTGACCGTCACGTGGACGGCGCCTCCCTCCGACCAGCGGACGGTCGCGGCGCGCCTGTAGTCGGTGCGCACCAGGTCCTCGAAGACGTCGCCGGGCCGCTTGAACCCGGCCGCGAACTCGGGGAGATCGAGCCAGTCGGCCTTCTGCTCGGTCCGCGCGCCCTTCGGCTTCTTCACCAGCAGCTCGCGCAGGTCACCGTCGGTCCTGACCCACCGGTTCGCCGACAGCGTCCGCGTTGTGGTCCTCCCGTCGGCCGGGACGAGCTCCGGCGTACGCGGCTCGGCCTGGGCCAGCGGCGGCAGCGGCGTGGGCTCGCGCTGGTACTGCACCGCGTAGCCGGTGACGGCTCCGGCGAGCACGCCGAGCACGGCCGCCCCCGCGATCAGAGCCGTGGTGCGCCGTCCCCGGCGCGGGCGCGGTCTCGGGGCGCCGTCCGGATCAGGGCTAGTTCCCTGATCAGGCACGGTTTCGGGCGATTCCAAGAGGTCCCCCCACAGGACTGAGGCGCGGATTCCGATACCCGCGCATCCAACAGACCTGCCGCGCGCCAACGGGGTTGTACAGGCGCGCATTACAGTTCGGGACATGGCGAAGAAGCTCGTGATCAAGGTAACCGCCGGCGCCGACGCCCCCGAGCGCTGCTCCCAGGCCTTCACCGTGGCGGCGGTCGCCGTGGCCAGTGGCGTGGAGGTCTCCCTCTGGCTGACCGGCGAGTCGGCGTGGTTCGCCCTGCCGGGCCGGGCGGCCGGTTTCGAGCTGCCGCACGCCGCGCCACTGCCGGACCTGATCGAGTCGATCCAGTCGGCGGGCCGGATCACCCTCTGCACGCAGTGCGCGGCGCGCCGCGAGATCGCGGAGGAGGACGTGCTGGAGGGCGTACGGATCGCGGGTGCCCAGGTCTTCGTCAGCGAGGCAATGGCGGACGACGCGCAGGCGCTCGTCTACTGACGGCCCACGCCGTTCGTACGCCCGCTACCGGGGCCCGTGCCGCGTCATTTCGGCGGCTTCTTCCTGCCGTCCAGCTCGTCCCACCACTCGTCAGACTTCGGGTCGCCCGACGGGTCGTCCCACCAGCGGTCGTCGGGGCCGCGCGCGTTCGCGATCATCGCGGCGATCGGGGGGATGACCATGGCCACCACGCACATGCCGATCGCCACCGGCACCGACCACAGGCGCACGAACGCCCAGGCGCTGACGAACAGGGCGATGCATCCGCCCATCAGCACGAAGTAGCGGCGACGGCGTCGCGTATACATACATCGAGCTTACGACTGGCACGGAGGACCGCACCCCGTCTCAGGAAGCGTCCAACCCCCTGGGGTGCGGCCCTCCGGCCGATCGTGTCCCGCGTGGCCAGGTTCAGGCCGTGAGGCCGGGGAACCGGCCTCAGACCGCGATGGCCACCTCGGCCAGCCCACCGGTCTGGGCGACGACCGTACGGTCCGCCGTACCGCCCGGCACGAGCGCGCGCAGGGTCCACGTGCCCTCGGCCGCGTAGAAGCGGAACTGTCCGGTCGCCGAGGTCGGAACCTCCGCGGTGAATTCTCCGGTCGAGTCCAGCAGGCGTACGTAACCGGTGACGGGCTCGCCGTCACGGGTCACGGAACCCTGGATGGTGGTCTCACCGGGCTTGATCGCCGAGGCGTCCGGGCCGCCGGCCTTCGCTCCGCACATATGGGATCTGTCCTCCGGGTCAGGCAGGTGGTCTCGCGGGACGGTGTCGCGCGGGCTGGACTACTTGTTGGCGCCGAGCTCGATCGGCACGCCGACGAGGGAGCCGTACTCGGTCCACGAGCCGTCGTAGTTCTTGACGTTCTCCTGGCCGAGCAGCTCGTGCAGGACGAACCAGGTGAGCGCGGAGCGCTCACCGATGCGGCAGTAGGCGATGGTGTCCTTCGCCAGGTCGACCTGCTCCTCCTCGTAGAGGGCCTTGAGCTCGTCGTCCGACTTGAAGGTGCCGTCGTCGTTGGCGTTCTTCGACCACGGGATGTTGCGGGCGCTCGGCACGTGGCCGGGGCGCTGCGACTGCTCCTGCGGGAGGTGCGCCGGGGCGAGCAGCTTGCCGCTGAACTCGTCGGGCGAGCGCACGTCGACCAGGTTCAGGCTGCCGATCGCGGCGACGACGTCGTCACGGAAGGCGCGGATGGACGTGTCCTGGGCCTTGGCCTTGTACTGCGTGGCCGCGCGCTCGGGCACCGCGTCGACCAGGTCGCGCGAGTCCAGCTCCCACTTCTTGCGGCCGCCGTCGAGGAGCTTGACGCCGTCGTGGCCGTAGAGCTTGAAGTACCAGTAGGCGTAGGACGCGAACCAGTTGTTGTTGCCGCCGTAGAGGATCACGAGGTCGTCGTTGCCGATGCCCTTCGCGGACAGGAGCTTCTCGAAGCCCTCCTGGTCGACGAAGTCGCGGCGCACCGGGTCCTGGAGGTCCTGCTTCCAGTCGATGCGCACGGCGTTACGGATGTGGTTCTTCTCGTACGCCGAGGTGTCCTCGTCGACCTCGACGATGACGACCTTCGGGTCGTCGATGTGGGCCTCGACCCAGTCGGCGTCTACCAGGACGTCGCTGCGGCTCATTTGTTCTCCTCCGGGGCAGTGTGCGGCGGGTGGTGCGGGCGGCGGCGCCTTCCGGGCACGGAGGCGCGGCGGGCTGCGTACGGCACGGGGTGGCCCTGACGTGGTCGAAGGGCCGGAGAGAGGTGGCGGGACGGACGTGTCCCGCTCAGGCGGTGCGACAGAGCATGGCGGCGACGCGGCACAGGTCGACTGCCCGCCGCTTCGTGAGGTTCGCCTGTCCCCGCTGCTGGAGACCGCTGATGAAGCACTGCATGCGTCCGATCGTAGGGACGGATACGGTGCGATGTCACCGGTGTGTCGAATCGTGAGACGGGATCGTCCGAGATGTGGGACCAATGGGCGTTCCCGGTGGCCCGGAACCGATTCCCGGGCCTCTCGTACCGCTGTTCCATCTACGGGATGGACATCCGCGTCTCACGATACGGCGGCCGGTGGAATCCGGCCGCCCGCTCCGCCGCCCGCCCGGCCGCTCAACGGCGCGGCCGTCGTGAGGCCGTTCAGCCCGTGAGGTCCACGTCCTGGCCCGTGCCCGAGAACCGCAGACCGTCCTCCGTCGCCGTGACCTTGTCGAGCTTGATGGTCGACGGCAGTCCGTCGATCGTCAGGTCGTAGTCGACGACGTCCTTCAGCTTGTCCTCGACACCCGGCACCGGCAGGGTCGGCAGGTCCTCCGCGCGCAGCCGGACCTTGTCGCCGCCCTCCAGCGAGACGGTGCTGTACGCCGTGAAGTCGTCCCGCAGCAGCCCCTTGAACGCGTCCGGCACGTCGATGCCCGCGCCCTCCACCAGATCGCCCAGCGGCCCCGAGACCTTGACCTGCCCCTTCGCCGCCCGCTCCGGCCCGGCGTAGCCGACCGTCGCGCCCTTCGGCGCGGACTTGGAGAGGTCCTCGTACGAGATCAGCGCCGAGCCCTCCGCGCTGCCCGCGACCGCCGACGAGAAGGTGCTGTTCACCTTCACGTCCCGCAGCTCGGCCTTCACCTCGGTCACCTCGACCTCGCGGCCCTCGGTGGTGGCGGTTATCCCGCCGACGCTGACCTCGATCTCGTCCAGCTTCGAGTTCGCGACCTGGGTGAGGAAGGGGAAGCCCTTGATGGAGACGTCGGGCTCGCTGCCGAGGCCCTGGCTGCTCTTGATCTTGCTCGCCGCCTCGGTCTCGGCGAAGTACACCGCGGCCCTGTCGACGGCGACGAAAAGCCCGCCGAGGATTACGACGAAGATCAGCAGAATTCGCAGTGCGCGCATTGCTCGGTGTCCCCCACCCTGGTCGTACCGGCCCAGCCCCCGTAACGCCGTGAGCCTAATGGGTCGACGTCCGCAGCGGCGGTTCGGTTCCTGGGGCGGGTTCCCGGGGCGGGTTCGTCCTCAGCCGCCGGACGGGCTCAGAGGGCCCGTCCCAGCAGGTAGATCGCGGGGACGGCGACCGTCAGCGGCAGCGCCACCCCGGCCGTCATGTGCACGAAGCGCGACGGGTAGTCGTAGCTGGCCACCCGCAGCCCGATCAGCGCGCACACCCCGGCGCCGAGGCCGAGCAGCGCGCCCTGGCCGCCGATGTCCGTCAGCCCGCCCGCCGCGACCCCGGCACCCGCGCCGGCCGCGAGCGCGACCACGATCGAGACGATGCCCGGCAGCGGGAGAGCGCGGGCGACCGTCGCGGCGGCGACGGCGAGCGCGCCCACCGTCACGGCGTCCGGCACGGCGGCGAGATTCCCGGTGGCGATGATGGCGAGCGCCGCCGAGGCGACAGTGGCCATCAGGCCCTGCATGCGTTCGTCGGCGCCCGCGTAGCTGCGCAGTTGCAGGACGACCGTGAGCAGCACCCACGCGCCGAGCGTGCCGAGGATCGCGGCGAGCGCGTGGTCGTCGCCGACGGCGAGGACCGCGACATCGGCGACGAGCGCGCCCGCGAAGGCGAGCGCGATGCCCTGACGGGCGGGCCACATGCCGTTGAGCCGGAACCAGCCCGCGGCGGTGACCGCCTGGAGGATGACGAGCGGGACGACCAGCGCCCACGGGCCGACGGCCGCGCCGCCCGCGAGCAGCAGGGCGAGTACGGCGGTCAGCCCGGCGGGCTGGATGCCGGGCGGGATGATCGGCGACCGGCCCTCGGCGCGGGCGCGCTGGGCGTCGGTGATGCGCGCGTTGCCCATGGTGGTGGGCGAGCTGTAGCTGTCGGCGGCCGGCGCCGCGGGAGCGGCGGCGGGGCCGGGAGCGGGTGCGGGTGCGGAGGCGGCCGGGGGCACGTACGGCTGCTGTCCGGGGGTCGGGACCTCCGGGGGCAGCGGGTACGCGCCGGACTGCTGCGGCAGATAGGCCGTGTCCGCGGCGGCCGGCTGAGGGGGCTGGGACTGCGGCTGCCGGTACTGGACCTGCGGCTGGTACTGCGTGTCCCAGGTCTGGCCCTCCCAGGTCTGCGCGTCCTGACCGTCGGACGGTTCCTGGTACGGCTGCTGCTGGTAATGCTGTTGCTGCGGTGCCTGCGGCTGGTACTGCTGCTGATACGGCTCGGACGGCCGGCCCGGTCGCGGTACGCCGTACTGCTGCTGCCCGTACGGCTCGGAGTCGTAACTCCGTCCGTAGTCCTGCTGCCCGTCGTACCGGTTCTGCCCGTTGTGCTGGCTGTGCCCGTCGTACCGGCTCTGTCCGTTGTGCTGGTCGTCGCTCATGCTCGGCTGCTCACCCTCCTGCGAACGGCGGGAGCACTTCGACCGTGCCGCCCTCGGCAAGCCGTACGGTCTCATGCCCGCGGGTGCCGACGGGGTCACCGTCGACGAGGAACGAACACCTCTGGAGCACCCGGACCAGCTCACCGGGGTGCTTGTCCCGCACGGCGTCCAGCGCCTGGGCCAGAGTGTCCGCCGCGTAGGGCTCCTCGGCGATGCCCGCCGCCGCCTTGGCCGCGGCCCAGAAGCGGATGATCCCCGCTGCCATGGCGTACTCCTCCATCTAATTCTCGGCAATTTTCTCGTCGGATTCCGTCGGCCCTCCATGATGGCCGATCCCCAGCCCCGCCACGGCATCCGCCGCATCCGGAGAGGGCCGGGAAAGAGATGACCCGCTGTTTCCACCCTCTGACACTGAGCACATGTGGGTTATTCTGCTCCGGAAGAGGATCCGGGCAATGTAGCCCCCGGGTCCTTTTGCGCTTTCCGACCCGGAGCGCGAGCGCGGGACGGAAGGCGATGCCACATACGCCCCCACGCTTCCGGGTGTGGGAGGTGCCCCCTTGCAGGGACCGAGGAGGAACCGACGTAATGGGCGAGCCAATGACGCAGACGCACAACGTATGTCCGACCCAGGCAGGTGGGCGGCGATGAGTTCTCTGCTGCTGCTCACGAACGCCCTCCAGCCGTCGACGGAGGTGCTGCCCGCTCTCGGCCTGCTCCTGCACCACGTGCGAGTGGCCCCGGCCGAGGGACCGGCCCTGGTCGACACCCCCGGCGCGGACGTCATCCTGATCGACGGCCGGCGCGACCTGCCCCAGGTGCGGTCGCTCTGCCAGCTGCTGCGCTCCACCGGACCCGGCTGCCCGCTGGTCCTCGTGGTGACCGAGGGCGGCCTCGCCGCCGTCACCGCCGACTGGGGCATCGACGACGTCCTGCTCGACACCGCGGGCCCGGCCGAGGTCGAGGCGCGGCTGCGGCTGGCCACCGGACGCCAGCAGATCTCGACCGACGACTCCCCGATGGAGATCCGCAACGGTGATCTCTCGGTGGACGAGGCGACCTACAGCGCGAAGCTGAAGGGACGGGTCCTGGACCTGACCTTCAAGGAGTTCGAGCTGATCAAGTATCTGGCACAGCACCCCGGCCGGGTCTTCACCCGGGCGCAGCTCCTCCAGGAGGTGTGGGGCTACGACTACTTCGGCGGTACGCGGACGGTCGACGTACACGTACGGCGGCTGCGCGCGAAGCTCGGCCCCGAGCACGAGTCGCTGATCGGAACGGTCCGCAACGTCGGATACCGCTTCGTCACGCCGGAGAAGGTCGAGCGCGCGGCGGAGGAGGCGAAGGCGAAAGCCATCGCCGAGGCGGCCGCGAAGGCGAAGGCCGCGGGGCCCGCTGAGGGTGCGGCCGACGACACCACACACACGGCCGACACGTCCGAGGTACGGGAAGGCGCCGTGCGGCCTGCCGGGAGGTAGGTCACCACGCGTAGACTGCCGCGCGTGGCCAAGGTGACGCGGGACGACGTGGCACGACTGGCGGGGACTTCGACCGCGGTCGTCAGCTATGTCATCAACAACGGACCGAGGCCGGTCGCCCCGGCCACGCGCGAGCGTGTACTCGCCGCGATCAAGGAGCTGGGGTACCGGCCCGACCGGGTCGCGCAGGCGATGGCGTCGCGGCGGACCGACCTCATAGGGGTTGTCGTGCCCGACGCGCGGCAGCCGTTCTTCGCGGAGATGGCGCACGCGGTCGAACAGGCCGCCGCCGAGCGCGGAAAGATGGTGCTCGTCGGCAACTCCGACTACCGCAACGAGCGCGAGGTCCACTATCTGCGGGCCTTCCTCGGTATGCGGGTGTCCGGGCTGATCCTGGTCAGCCAGGGCCCGAGCGAGCGCGCCGCGGCGGAGATAGAGGCATGGGACGCCCGCGTCGTACTGCTGCACGAGCGGCCCGAGGGCATCGACGACGTCGCCGTCGTCACCGACGACATCGGCGGCGCGCAGCTCGCCACCCGGCATCTGCTGGAGCACGGTCATCCGTACGTGGCGTGCCTCGGCGGCGTGGAGTCGACGCCGGTCGTCGGCGACCCGGTGACCGACCACGTCGAGGGCTGGCGGCGGGCGATGCGGGAGGCCGGTCTGTCGACGGAGGGGCGGCTGTTCAAGGCGCTCTACAACCGGTACGACGCCTACAACGTCGCGCTCAAGCTGCTGGCCGGGCCCGACCGGCCGCCGGCGATCTTCTGCTCCACCGACGACCAGGCGATCGGTGTGCTGCGGGCGGCGCGCGAGCTGCGGATCGACGTGCCGGGCGAGCTGGCGGTGGCCGGCTTCGACGACGTCAAGGAGGCCGGGCTCACGGACCCGCCGCTGACGACGGTCTCCTCGGACCGGCCGGCGATGGCGCGTGCCGCGGTGGACCTGGTGCTGGACGACGGGCTGCGGGTGGCGGGTTCGCGCAGGGAACGGGTGAAGCAGTTCCCGTCGGCGCTGATCGTGCGGCGCTCGTGCGGCTGCTTCTGATCCTGTGGTGAGCGTGCTCCGAAGGCCGTTCTGAAGGCGGTCCCGAGCGTGTGAGGGCGTCCTGCGAGGGCCGCCTTTACAAGGGACATACACGGTTCTGTCGGGCTTCTCAGAACGTCTTCAGACAGCTCTCATGCAGGGGGCGGATTGTCGATGACATGACCGACAACCAACGCCGCGGCAGCGACGAAGAACCGAACCAGCAGCAGGACCTCGGCAGCGGCCAGGCGTACCCGCCGCCGCCTCCGTACGAGCCCGCCGGGCAGCACGCGCCGGAGGGGTCGTACACGCAGCACGCGTACGGCGCGCCCGAGGCGCCGTACGCCCACCACGCTCAGCCCGGCCACGCGGCCTGGGGCTGGGGAGCCGCCGCACCCGCGCACTCCCCCGGCCACGCCCGCCGCGCCAAGCGACCCGTCGCGCTGCTGGCCGCCGCCGCGTTCGTCGCGGCCGTGGTCGGCGGTGGTACGGCCGCGCTGACCTCGACCCTGACGAACGACTCCGCCGGCACCGCCGCGAGCACCGTCGCGGGTACGACCGTCTCGCAGAGCAGCAAGGGCACGGTCGCGGGTGTGGCGGCGGCCGTCTCCCCCGCCATAGTGGAGATCCAGGCACAGTCCGGCGCCGGGCAGTCCACCGGCTCCGGTGTGGTCATCACCGGCGACGGCGAGATCATCACCAACAACCACGTCGTCGCGGGCGCGCAGACGGTGAAGGTGCAGCTCAGCACCGGCAAGACGTATACGGCGAACGTCGTGGGCACCAGCCCGGACAAGGACCTCGCCCTCATCAAGCTCCAGGGCGCGAGCGGCCTCAAGACGGCGGCGCTCGGCGACTCCGCCAGCGTGAAGGTCGGCGACGAGGTCGTGGCGATCGGCTCACCCGAGGGTCTGACCGGCACCGTGACCAGCGGTATCGTCTCGGCGCTCGACCGGGACGTCACCGTGTCGAAGGACGAGGGCCAGGGGCAGCAGCAACAGCAGGGCGGTGGCGGCGAACGGTGGCCGTTCGAGTTCGGCGGTCAGCAGTTCAACGGCGACACGGGCTCCTCCACCACCACGTACAAGGCGATCCAGACCGACGCGTCGCTCAACCCGGGCAACTCCGGTGGCGCGCTGATCAACATGAACGGCGAGATCATCGGCATCAACTCGGCCATGTTCTCGGCGAGCGGTTCGAGCGGCGGCGACAGCTCGTCGGCCGGCAGTGTCGGGCTCGGCTTCTCGATCCCCGTCAACACGGTCAAGGCCGACCTGAGCGAGCTGCGCGCCGGGAACAGCGACTAGGACCCGTCCGACGTGCGAGGCTGAAAGTGCCGGAGACCCGAGTCCCGGTCCTGCTCCGAGGTCCGGTCCTGATCCCCGCCCCCGTCCCGGTACCGGTCCTGTCCTGGTCCCCGTCCCGGTCCTGGTCCCCGTCCCGGTTTCCGAAGCCGTTCAGAGAAAGAGCGACGACATGAGCCCCGCCGAAGGCGATCCGCAACGCGTCCTGATCGTCGACGACGAGCCCGCCGTCCGTGAGGCGCTCCAGCGCTCTCTCGCCTTCGACGGGTACGGCACCGAGGTCGCCGTCGACGGTGTCGACGCCCTCACCAAGGCCGCCGTCTACCAGCCCGATCTGATCGTGCTCGACATCCAGATGCCGCGCATGGACGGGCTGACGGCGGCCCGCCGGCTGCGCGCCGGCGGATCGACCGTGCCGATCCTGATGCTCACGGCGCGCGACACCGTCGGCGACCGGGTCACCGGGCTCGACGCGGGCGCCGACGACTATCTGGTCAAGCCCTTCGAGCTGGACGAGCTGTTCGCCCGGATCCGCGCGCTGCTGCGCCGCAGTTCGTACGCGGGGTCGGCGGGCGGTGAGATGCCGCAGGACGACGTCCTGTCCTTCGCCGATCTGCGGATGGACCTGGCGACGCGCGAGGTCACGCGGGGCACGCGCCGGGTGGAGCTGACCCGTACCGAATTCACCCTCCTTGAGATGTTCCTGGCCCACCCCCGTCAGGTGCTGACGCGGGAGCAGATCCTGAAGGCCGTCTGGGGCTTCGACTTCGAGCCCAGCTCCAACTCCCTGGACGTGTACGTGATGTACCTGCGGCGCAAGACGGAGAGCGGCGGCGAGCCGAGGCTGGTCCACACGGTGCGCGGGGTCGGTTACGCGCTGCGCACCGACGGCGGGCCCGGCGGGCACGGTCCCGGTGCCGGTCCCGGCTCCGCCCCCGGCGGGCACGGCGGCGCCGAGTGACCTCTCTCGCCCGGCGGTTGCGTACGCTGCCGCTCCGCTCCCGCCTCGCGATGCTCGTCGCCACCGCGGTCGCCGTGGCCGTCGCGGCGGCGGCCGTCGCCTGCTGGCTGCTGACCCGCGCCCAGTTGGAGGCGGAGCTGGACAACTCGCTCCGCAACACCTCCGCCCCCAACAACCTGGTGCAGGACGCGCTGAACCGGTGCGCCTTGGGCCAGACCCCTCCCGAGCCGTCCAACCTGGGTTTCGCGTACGTCCAGGTCGTCGCCCGCGACGGCAGCCGGTGCGTGGACGCCTCCTCGCAGCCGGTGAAGGTCCAGTCCGCCGACGTCGCCGTGGCTCGCGGTACGGAGCGCGACACGCTGCACAACTCCACGACCGAGAAGGGCGCCCCGGTGCGCGTCCACACCCAGCGGATCCAGTTCGGTCCGGGTGGCGCGCAGGTCACCGTCTCCGTCTCCCGTCCCCTCGACGAGATCGACGCCTCGCTGAACCGGCTCGCCCTGCTGCTGACCGCCGTCGCCGGCGCCGGCGTCATCGGGGCGGGCGCCGCCGGACTCTGGGTGGCCAGGACCGGTCTGCGCCCGGTCGACGGGCTGACCCGCGCGGTCGAGCACGTCGCGCGCACCGAGGATCTGAGCCTGCGCATCCCGGCCGAGGGCGAGGACGAGATCGCCCGCCTCTCGCGCTCCTTCAACTCCATGACGGCGGCGCTCGCCTCGTCGCGCGACCGCCAGGCGCAGCTCATCGCCGACGCGGGGCACGAACTCCGTACGCCGCTGACCTCGCTGCGTACGAACGTCGAACTGCTCGCCCGCAGCGAGGAGACCGGTCGCGCGCTCCCGCCGGAGGACCGTACGGCGCTGATGGCGTCGGTGAAGGCGCAGATGACGGAGCTGGCCTCGCTGATCGGCGACCTCCAGGAACTGTCCCGGCCGGACGCCCCCGACCCCGGCCCGCTCCAGGTCGTCGCGCTCCACACGATCGTCGAGAGCGCCCTGGAACGCGCCCGGCTGCGCGGGCCGGACCTGACGATAGAGGTGACGCTGCGCCCCTGGTACGTACGGGCCGAACCGGCCGCGCTGGAGAGGGCGTTGGTCAACGTCCTCGACAACGCGGTGAAGTTCAGCCCGCCGGGCGCGGTCGTGGAAGTCGCGCTGAGCGAGCGGGGCGAGCTGACGGTACGGGACCGCGGCCCCGGCATCCCGGCGGAGGAACTGCCGCACGTCTTCGAACGGTTCTGGCGCTCCCCGTCGGCCCGCGCGCTGCCGGGTTCGGGCCTCGGCCTGTCGATCGTGGCGCGCACGGTGCAGCAGACGGGCGGCGAGATCGCGCTCCGCCCGGCGGCGGGCGGCGGCACGGTGGCCGCGATCCGCATCCCGGGCGCATCGACCCCACCACCGTCGGGCCCGGCGGGCGCGACGAGGGCCTGACCGGTTCGCCACGGTCACCGAGCCCGAGACGCCGGCGTCGGTGCTACCAGTAGTCCCGGTCCGGCAGCTCGACCCATACGTCCGCGCGCCCGTCGACGGAGCGCGAGTCCGTCGGGCGCAGTCCCACGAAGGCGCACGCGTACGCCACCGCGTTGTAGTGGTAGAGGTAGGAGGCGAGAACCTGCTCCGGGGTGTCGTCCGGATTCGGTCCGCCGCCCGGGTGGAGGTCCCATGCCTCGGTGACCCCGTCACGGGTGATGCTGCCCTGATTGCCGCTCTTGGGGTTGGCGTACAGGCCGTAGCAGACGGTGCCGGCGGACAGCCGCTCCAGGACACCCGGCTGTGACGGCCCGTATCCCCACGGCTGGGTGACGACGCAGCCGCCCGGTACGGTCGTCACGCCGACGACGAGCATCTCCTCGTCGAGGTCGTACGCGTACGGACTCTCGACCAGTTCGGCCAGTTCCTCGCCCGCGACCGGCGTCGCCTCCAGGCGTCGTATCGCCTCTTCGGCGTCGATGCCGGCCACGCACGCCAGCCCCATTCCGTCGAAGTGCTCGCGGCCCAGCGCGGTGACGAGCCGTCTTGCCTCCTGTGCCGTCGCGCGCTCCGCCTCGCTCAGCCCGCGCTCACCTTCGGGCACCACGAACAGGTCGGGTGTCGGTCCGGCCAGGCTGAGCCGCCCCGGCGACCAGCCACCGGCGACGGTCCGCCAGGGGTCGGCTCCGGCGGCGGCGAGGACGCGCGCGTTGTCCGGCCGGTCGCACAGGACGGCTTCCCACAGCGCGGTCCCTCCCCCCTGGCTCGCGTCCACGTCCGCGACGCGCCGAACCAGCTCAGCGACGACCTCCGGTGAGCCGAAGGCCGCGGCCCGGTGCAGGGGCCGCCCGCCACGCCAGTTCTCCGGATCAGCCCCCTCATCGAGGCACCGCTTGACGTCGGCGTGGTTCTCCCAGCCCGCCCAGCCCACGCTGTCCCAGTCGCCGCTCCGACCTGTCACGATGCCCCCTCCGGCGCCGATCCGGGCGGCTGTCCCCCCACCCGTACGAACACCATCGCAGACGGGTCCGACAACGTGCCGCCGTAGCCGTCGCGGATCGCGACGAGTACGCGTTCACCCGAAACGTCACGGTGGGGTCAGAGGAGTCAGAGGGGCTGGAGCCGGCGGTGCAGGAGGCAGAACTCGTTGCCTTCCGGGTCGGCCAGGACGTGCCAGTTCTCGGTGCCGTCCTGGCCGACGTCGACCGGCCTCGCGCCGAGTGCGAGCAGCCGCTCCAGCTCGGCGTCCTGGTCGCGGTCGGTGGCGTTGACGTCGATGTGCAGCGGGAGCTTCCCGGTCCGCGGATCGCTGCTCGGGCTGAGAACGAGGGTGGGCTGCGGGCCGCCGAATCCCACGTCCGGCGGCCCGATCTCGATGCTTCCGTCCGCCTCCCGGCCGAGTTCGACGTAGCCGAGGACCTCGCTCCAGAACGCGGCGAGCCGCTCGGGGTCGGCGACGTCGATGACCAGTTCACTGATGCGGCATGCCATGCCCGCGAGTGTAAATCGGCGACGGCCCCAGGCCCCGAATGCCTAGCCGTTGTGCCGGATCAGCGAGTCCACCAGCCCCGCCCGTGTCTCAGGGAAGTCCAGCGGCACGATGCCCAGCCCGCGCCAGCCCGCACCCTCCGACCCGTCGAGCAGCGAGTGCACCTGCGGGTTCAGCCGGTCGGAGTTCCAGCGGGGCGGCAGCAGCGCGGCCGTGCTGACGAAGTTGATGAACTGCTTGCCCGGCTGCTGCGCCGCCTTGCGGAAGTGGGCCTCGATCTTGGGGTACTTGGCGCCCGGCTCGGCCTGGTAGTCGTCCTGGATGTCGAACAGCCCGCCGTCCCCGTACCGCACACCGGGCAGCCCGCCGTTGTCCGCGAGCAGCACGACCTTGCCGCGCGCCTGGCCGAGCGTCGGCAGGCCGCTGTCGAGCCGGAAGAGGGAACGCCAGCCCTTGCCGTCCAGATAGGTGTCGAAGATCCGCCGGAACTCCGCGTCGCTCACCGTCGAGTACTCCTGCTTGACCCGCATCAGCACGGTCTCGGAGGGGTGCGCCTGGAGGAAGTCGCGGCACGCGGTGAGGACGTCGTCGAAGTTGAGGTTCTGGTAGAACGCGGCGTGGTGGATCGGGAAGGCGTTCTCGAACGCCCGGCACCGTACGTCGAGGAACCGCACCCCGGTGTTCAACTGCTGGCCGATGGTGGTCCCTTGGCACGCGACGTACAGACCGCCGCTGCGCGCACCGGAGTTGTGCGTGCCGGGAAGGGTGAGGCGCTGTACGGGGGTGGAGTCGCCGATCCCGGCGAGCCAGTCGGAGGGGGCGAGCGCGCGCCTCGTCCTGGTGGGCCCGGCCGCCGCCGCTGTCGCGGAGCCCGCACCGACGAGCGCGGTGGCGGAGAGCGCGAGAGCCCCGGCGAGGATCCCTCTGCGCCCAAGTCCAGTACTGGTGGGGGGAGTTGTGCCGCTGTCTGTGACCATGGGGCGAATTATGACGTGCACGCATCACGCACGAACAGGGCCCGGCGACGCCGCGAAACTCACATCCACGGGTGCGGCTTCTTGACCCTCACGTCGCGTGAGGCCGGAGGGTGGGGCACATGAGCGACTACTACAACGCGTTCGAGACGAGTCCCGTGCCTGCTCCCGGCCCGGACGCCGTGCCGCCGGAGCCGTTCCGCGGCATCTACGGAATGCCCGCGTTCGCGACGATCCCCACGAGCGATTTGACGGCGTCGGTGGACTTCTGGATTCGTGGGCTCGGGTTCTTCGAGCTGTTCGGCATCCCCGGCCGGGTTGTGCATCTGCGCCGGTGGGCCTTCCAGGACGTGCTCCTCGTCCCGGCGGAGAGCGTTCCGGAGCAGGCGCCGGCGATCAGCCTCAGTTTCGCGTGCGTGCTCAGCCAGGTCGATTCCCTTGTCGAGGGCTGCCGTGCGCTGCGCCCGAACTCGGTCGACGGTCCACGCGACACTCCCTGGAACACCCGCGACGTGGCGGTGATCACCCCCGAGAACGCCCGGATCGTCTTCACCGCGGCGAAGCCCTTCGATCCGGACAGCCAGGAGGCGCGGAACCTCGCGGCGGTCGGGATCACGCCGCCTGCCGTCGGTCGCGGCGACAATGAGGACCATGCCTGATGCCACTGACGCCGACGGCCTGACCGTCGGTCAGGTCTCGTCGCGTCTGGGCGTGACGGTCCGCGCGCTGCACCACTGGGACGAGATCGCTCTGGCGCGACCGTCGTTGCGTACGGCTGCCGGATACCGGCTCTACACCGCCGGGGATCTGGAACGCCTGCACCGCATCGTCGTCTACCGCGAGATCGGTCTCGGCCTGGACAGGATTCGGACCGTCCTGGACGACTCGACCGCGGACGTGCCCGGCGCGTTGCGCGCGCAGCGCACACAAGTCGCCGAACGGATCGAACGCCTCCGGCAACTCGGCGCCGGACTGGACCGGATGATGGACGCCCACGAGCGCGGTCTGCTGCTGACCGTCGAGCAGCAGGCCGCGATCTTCGGCCCCAAATGGAATCCGGACTGGCCCGCCGAAGCCCGTGAGCGCTACGGAGACACGACGCAGTGGCTTCAGTACGCCGAACGCTCGGCCTCTCGCGGTCCGCAGGAGTGGCGGACCGTCGCCGACGCCGTCGCCGGTCTCGACCACGACCTCGGGGATGCGATGGACGCCGGCGTCACACCTGGCAGCCCGGAGGCGAATCAACTCGTGGAGCGGCACCGCGAAGTCTTCGCCTCGTACTTCCCCCTGACCAGGCAGATGCAGGTCTGTCTCGGCCGCAGATACGAGACCGAACCGGCGTTCGCCGCCCACTACGACGGCGTCCGCGCCGGCCTTGCCTCGTGGTTCCGCCGAATCATCGACGCCAGTGCGCGCGCCCACGGCATCGACCCGGACACCGCGACCTGGCGGTAGAGCGCGGGCCGGGAGCCGACCGGCCCGCGACCAAGTGCGGCCGGACAGGCCCTAGGAGGGTCCGGCGGGGTCGTGGGTGATCAGGTCTCCCGGCTGGCACTGGAGGACATCGCAGATCCTCGACAGGGTGGAGAAGCGGATCGCCTTGGCCCGGCCGTTCTTGAGCACGGACAGGTTGACGACGGTGATGCCCACTCGCGCGGACAGCTCGGTGAGCGTCATGCCGCGCTCGGCGAGGATCCGGTCGAGGTGGATCCTGATCGTGTGGAGTTCCTCTTCGGGCATCAGATGGTCCCTTCGAGGTCCTCTCGCATCCGCACTCCCTCGCCCATTATCTTCCCAAGGATCACCGCGGCGAGACCGGCGAGGACGAGCACCAGTGGCCCGGTGACCGTCGGCCCGGATCCCACGATCGGCGCCATGCTCCCGACGAGCCAGGACTGCGACCACCCGACGACGAGACCCGCCAGCGGCGTACCCACGGCGACGAACCAGCCGAGAACGGTGAGCCGTTGGGCAACCGCGTCGGTGAACGGCCCTTGCGACAGGACGGTCTTCAGCAGCCGGGAGAAGAGCAGCAGCGCGAGGGAGCCGAAGAGCAGCCAGGGCAGTTCGTGCCCGAGGTCGGCGGCGCGCTGTCCCACGGAGGGGCTGTCCTGGCAGAGGGTCGCGGTACTGCTGAACGCGTTGACGCCGTCGCCGAAGGGCAGGTCGTCCGCCAGGTTGGCATTGCGCCAGAAGTCCGTCTGCACGCAGACCGCGCCGTCGTCGAGCATGTGCGTGGCTCCCGTACCGAGGAAGGCGAGCCCGCAGAGCACCGCCAGCGCGTAGGTCACCGAGGCCAGGATCCCCGTGAGTCGCGTGTTCATCGCATCCCCCTCCTATCGATTTTCGATATGGCCAACGTAGCGGCACATATCGATATTCGACAAGTCCGGGGCCCGCCCGCCGCGCTCGGCGCGCGGCGGACCCCAGGCGTACCGCTGTCAGCGCGGGCTGCCGGTCACGCTTGCCGCCGTCGTCCGCCGCGGCGACCGAGGGCGTGTCCCGCGGGTGACGGAACGGAACGCGTCGGTGAGCGCGCGCACATCGACGCGGATGGCGCGGATGGCCTCGGCCGGGTTGGGCATCGAGCAGCGCGAGATGTGGGTGCGGCTGTCGGCGTCGAGCACATGCTCGACGCCATCCGCCGAGCTCGATTAATCAAGTTTGACTAGTGCCCACAGTGGGCATACGCTTCGAGCGAGCGATCTAGTCAAGCTTGATCAATGAAGCACGGGAGACAGAGTATGCCCCTTCTGCCCGACACCGGTTACACCCCCACCCAGGACGAACTCGCCTCCGTCGAGGCGTGGTTCGCCGCGTACGACGCCCACAGCGCCAAACGGGACATCGCGCGGATGGCGGACCTCGCCGTCTTTCCGCTGAATCTCGTCAGCGACAACACGGCCGGCGAGGGGGCCTCGGCCCAGTGGGACAGGGAGCAGTTCATCGGGACGATGACACACGTGATGGGCGAGGGCGGGGACGGGGACCTCACGTTCGACTCCGTCCGTACGCCCGTCTTCCTCAGCTCCGCGATGGTCGTCGTCTTCACCGACTCCACGATGACGACGGCCACTGGCGAGACCCAACAGCTGCGCTACGCCGATGTGTTGATCAAGAGGAACGGGGAGTGGGCGTTCCAGACGATGATCCAGGGCGGCTGGGGCGACAACCTCAGCTGAGGAGCGTGGCGAGTTCACCCAGGACCCGGGCCGCCGGCGCCGGGTCGGTCAGCCACTTCAGATGGCTGCCCGGGAGGGTGCGGACGTCGTACGGGTTGTCCGGCGTCAGCTCGTCACCCTCGCGGATCAGCCGGTCCTGGAGGGCGAGCGGCAGGCTCGTGTCGTCCGCCAGGCGGATGTACGTCCTCGGGATACGGCCCCAAGTCGCCGCCTGCGCGCGGTCGTTCGAAGTGCCGACGTCCAGGTTCTCGTCGGGCTGGAAGGTGTTGAGGAAGGCCAGGAACTCGTCGTCGGTGCCGTCGGCGAGGAAGGCCGCCTTGAACGCCGCGAGGGCGTCCGGGTTCCCGGTGCGGAAGTTGGTGCGGAGCAGGCCGAGTTCGGCGGGGTTTCCGGCGATCGCCAGGGCCAGGGAGGCGACGTCGACCGTGGCCATCTCCGGCTCGGCGTAGTAGTCGCCGACGTCGAGAGCGACCGGGCACCAGGCCGACACGTAGACGATGCGGTCGATCAGGTCGGGCCGCGCGTTGGCCGCGGCGGTGGCGGTGACGCCGCCGCGGCTGTGCGAGACGAGGACAACGGGGCCGTTCCGCTTGGCCCGTTCAAGAATTCCGATCAGGTGCGCCGCGTTGTCGGCGAGCGTGACGCCCTTGATCGCGCCGGGCGCTGTGGCGAGCCCCGCCAGATCCTGCGGGGCCTGATAGGCGCGGGTGAAGGTCGCCGCGAAACCGTGGCCCGGCAGGTCGACGGCGACCGAACGGTGCCCGAGGAGGCCGAGTTCGGCCTGGAGCGGTGCGAAGGAGAAGGAGTTCGCGAAGGCTCCGTGGACCAGTACGAACGTCGGCTGCATCTGTCGGCTGCTCACTTTCACGCGGTCGGGTGCGGGGTCCTGAGGTCGGCGTGCGGACAGGTGTCCGAAGCTCAACGGCCCACACTATCCAGCGGTTCGGCCTCGCTCGCGAGTGCGTGCTGCCGGGTGGGACTTCACTCGCGGCCCGTCCGGCGGTCGCGGACAAGCGCGGCGGCGAGGGCCGCGTCCGTGTCGGCGTTCGCCAGGTCGGCGTTGATGTGTGCCCCGGCCATGGCGCCGGCCGCGGCCGATGCTCCGACCTGGGCGGCCGGGTCGGTGGCGTTGCCCGCCACCCACACGCCCCGGACGGAGGTGGTGCCCGCCGGGCCGGTCGCGAAGTGGCGGCCCATACCGCCCGGCAGATCCTCCGTCGGCAGCCTCAGACCGTCGAGGCCGTCGGTGCGTGCCCGCATCGTGGTCGCGACCGCGATGACCCGGCGGGGAACGGTCTGACCGTCGCTCAGCCGCACGCCCTCGATGCCGCCGCCGTCGCCGCCCTCACCGCCGTCGGTGGATTCGACCGATGCCACGGGGGTGTCCACGACGCGGATGCCTCGGGCGGCGAAGCGCGCGCGGGTGTCCTCGTCCAGCTCGGTGCCGCGAGTGAAGTAGACCAGGTCGTCGGTCAACTGCCGGAACAGCAGCGCGTGATGGACGGAGGCCGGGCCCACGGCCAGGATCCCGATGGGTTCGTCGCGCACCTCCCAGCCGTGGCAGTACGGGCAGTGCACCACGCCGTGCCCCCAGTGCCGGGCCAGCCCGGGAACGTCGGGCAGTACGTCACGCAACCCGGTGGCGACCAGCAGTCGGCGCGCCCGCAGTACGGTGCCGTCGGCCAGGGTCACGGCGAAGCGCGGATCGCCTTCGGCGGTCGGGTCGGCCGGGACGGCGTCCGTCACCTCGCCGGCCACGATCCGTCCCCCGTAGCCGCGCACTTCCTCGCGCCCTCGGCGCAGCAGTTCCGCCGGCGGTACGCCCTCCTGACCGAGCAGGCCGTGCACGCCCTCGGCGGGTGCGTTGCGGGGCGTACCGCTGTCGATCACGACGACCGAGCGGCGGGAGCGGGCGAGCATCAGCGCACCGTTCAGTCCGGCGGCGCCGCCGCCGATCACGACGGCGTCGTACTCGGCGTCAGCAGTCGTAGCAGTCGTAACAGTCACAGCAGTCGTCCCAGTCATGCGCATGGCCCCTCCTCGCGGTGTGCGTGCCCTGGGCGGGCCCGCACGTTCCACACTAAGCACGCTTTGCGCATGAGGCATAAGATGTTGCTCATGACGCAAGAAGACGGTGAGCTGGACAGCCTCGTACGCAAGCGGATCCGCGCTCTACGGGTGGCGCAGGGCTGGTCCCTCGACGAGCTGGCCACCCGGGCGCGGCTCAGTCCGTCCACGCTCAGCAGGATCGAGACCGGTCGGCGCCGCCTCGCCCTGGACCAGCTGGTCACCCTCGCCCGCGCCCTGGACACCTCGCTCGACCAGCTCGTCGAGACGGCCGCGGACGATGTCATCTCCAGCCCGACGATCGACGCCGCCCACCAGCAGATGCGGTGGCCCGTGCGGGCGGCGCCGGACCTGACGGTCGTACGTCAGCGGGTGACGGATCCGCCGCCCGACAACCCTGCGCGCATGCGCGCCCATCCCGGCCACGAATGGCTCGTCGTCCTCTCCGGCACCGCGGTCCTGCTGCTGGGCAACCGCCGCTTCCGGGTGGAGACCAATCAGGCCGCGGAGTTCCCCACCATGCTTCCGCATGCCATCGGCGCGGAGGGCGGCCCGTGCGAGGTCCTGGGGATCTTCGACCGCGACGCCCGGCGCGGGCACCAGGGCGGTGCGGGCGGACAGCCGTCGGATGCGCCGGACGCGCAGCGCACGCCGTAGAGCCGCTTGCCTGTTCAGCAGCTCGAAGGGCCATGTTCTTGCGCATTCGGAAAGCGGTGGCGCCGGGCGCCGTTGGTCCACTTAGCGTGCATGTCATGACACCCACACCCCACCAGCACGAGCACCAGCACCAGCACCAGCACGACGCCGACGACGACCAGGCGGAGATCCTCGACCTGGACGCGGAAGTACTCGCCGGGCACACCGCGTCCATCATCGCGTGGCTGCCCGTCGAAGCCGCCCCCCGGCACATCGTGGACCTGGGCAGCGGGACCGGAGCCGGCACGCTCGCACTGCTCAAGCGCTTCCCCGGCGCCGAGGTGACCGCCGTCGACTCATCCGCCGTCCATCTGCACCGGCTGCGCGAGAAGGCCGAGTCCGAGGGTGTGGCCGGCCAAGTGCGAACCGTTCAGGCCGATCTCGACACGGACCGGCCGGACCTCGGCACACCCGATCTCGTATGGGCGTCGGCATCCATGCACCACATGTCCGACCCCGACCGCACCCTGCGCCTCGTCCACGACACGCTCGCGCCGGGCGGGCTGTTCGCGGTCGTCGAACTGGCGGGCTTCCCGCGATTCCTGCCCGCCGACGCCCCGGAGGAGCGGCCCGGCCTCGAGGAGCGCTGCCATGCGGCACTCGACCGTCACCACGCCGAGCACATGCCGCACCGCGGCGCCGACTGGGGGCCCAAGCTGACCGCCGCGGGCTTCACCGTCGAGGGCGAGCGCACCATCACCGTGAACCTCGGCCCGCCCCACACCGAGGCGGTCGGCCGCTACGCTCTCGCCGGCCTGCGCCGCATCCGCGGCGGCGTCGCCGAAAAGCTGGCGGCCGAAGACCTGGCCGCCCTCGACCAGCTGCTCGACGCCGACAGCCCGCACGGCGTTCTCCGCCGCGACGACCTGACGGTCCGCACGGAACGCACCGTATGGGCGGCACGGGCACGGCGCGCCTGAGCGCCGTATACGGACTGACGCATCACTCCCCATTTTCCACTTGAGCAACCGTGGAAGGTAGTTTGAGGTAGCATTCATACGTATGGAGAGCGGAGAGCGTGAGCTGTACTCGGTCGGTGAGGTCGCCGAGCGGCTGGGGCTGCATGTGCGGACCGTGCGGAACTATGTGCGTGACGGGCGGCTGAAGGCCGTACGGATCGGTAAGCAGTACCGGATCAGCCGGGCGGACTTCGAGGCGCTGACCGGCCCCTCGGAGCCGGAGACCGAGGGCTCGGCGGCGGCCGAAGTCCCGCGCGGGCGGCATCTGGAGGTGTCGAGCATCGTGCAGATCGACTCGGTCGGCCCGGACGCCGCGAGCCGGCTGAGCACCTTCGTCACGGCGAGCGCGCAGTCCGCGCGGGGCCAGGCGCACTCCTTGCGCATCCAGACCGTCTACGACCAGGAGCGGGCCCGTATGAAGATCGTGATCCTCGGCAACGCCGCCGAGACCGCCGACCTGCTGAACCTGGTCGACAGTGTGCTCGGGCCGGGCAACGACCTGCTGCCTTCCGAAGGATGGGAGAGCGACCGTGCCTGATCTTCTCGTGGAGCACCACGGCGTACAGGTGCTGGTCTGTGACGCGGACGGTGCCACGATCGCCACCGAGCAGGACGCGCTCGACCACCTCGTCGGCGCGGCCTTCCAGGGCGCGGAGCTGGTCGCGGTCCCGGCCGGACGGTTCGACGACCGCTTCTACGACCTCAGCAGCGGTGTCGCAGGCGCGATCCTCCAGAAGCTGGCCAACTACCGGCTCCGGCTGGCCGTCGTCGGCGACATCTCGCACCATCTGCGGACCGGGACCGCGCTGCGCGACCTCGTACGGGAGGCGAACCGGGGCCGGGACATCTGGTTCGTGACCGACCTGGACGAACTCACCACCCGGCTCGGCCCCCGCCCGTGAGCGGCGCCGGGGCCAGGCCCGACCCGCCCCGGGGTCCGTCGCGAAAATGCGGTGACCTCGGGGTGGCCGGGTTGGTAGCTTCCGGCGGATGACCACCACATCCGACGACGAACTCATCGCCACCGCTCAGGCCGTACTGAATCCGCGGAACGTGGGTGACCGGCTGTTCGGCGACGTGGCGGCCACCTTGGTCACCGAGGCGGGCAATCTGTACTCGGGCGTGTGCATCGACACCGGTTCGGGCACGGGCTTCTGCGCGGAGCACGCGGCCATCGCCGCCATGGTCACCGCCCGCGAGTACCGGATCGCGAAGGTGGTGGCCGTCTGGCGCAGCGAAGAAGGTGTCCTGCACGTACTGCCGCCGTGCGGCCGCTGCCGGGAGTTCATCCGCCAGATCGACCGGGCGAACATCGACACCGAAGTGGTCCTGGGCCGCGGCAGATCGGCAAGTCTCCGAGAACTGCTGCCCGTTCACGAATGGCCCGACCCGCTGGACTGACCCGCTGGGACTGACCGGCTGGACCGATCCGCGCGTCAGTGTTCGCCGCCGAGCCGGATGCCCGACCCCGCCAGATCCGCCCGGATCCCGTCGCGCTCCACCGTGACGTCGCGCAGCCGCAGGTCGCCCGGCGTCCGGGGCAGTTCGAAGGAGAGGGACAGCTTCTCGGACAGCTCGGGCGGTCGCAGCTTCAGCAGCGCGGTGATCAGTTCCGGGTCGACTCCGGCCTTCTCCAGCAGCCACGGGTGCTCGACGACCACGTCGACCAGATTGACCTTCATCAACTGCTTCACGAAGCGCGGCGATCCGGTCAGCTCCCGCAGCTCCTTGTCGCCGCGCAGCGCCCGGTCGACCTGGTCCTTCGGAACGCCGAGCCGGTCCACCACGGCGGGCACGGCGAGCAGCGCCTTCGCGCGGGCCGCCTCGTCGGCGATGCGCGCCGCCGCTTCAGGACGCAGGCGCAGGCCCGAGTGGGCGCGGTCCTTGCCGGGGCGGTAGGTGGCGATGCCGGCGACGTCCAGGCGCATTCCGTCGACGGTGGTGGAGACCGAGCGGGCGCCGTCGCGCCGTACGTGGGCGTCGGCCCGTACGCGTACCTCGTGGCCCGCGACGGGCAACGCGCCCGCCACCCGCACCGAGTCGCCGGCCTCGCCGGTGAACTTCACCTGGGAGGAGCCGAGTTCACGGTTGAGGTCGTCGAACGACAGCAGGACGTCCCCGTCCACGCTGCCGACGACCGCGCCCCGCACGGAGGTCGGCAGGTCACCGACGATCCGGACGTCCTCGGCCGTGGCCCGTACCTCCGCCAGCGAGACGCGGTCGGCCGCCACGTCCGGTACGGCGACGTCGACCCGGTCCAGCTTCCCGGCGGCAACCTGGGTGAGGAACGGGAAGCCGTGGATGTCGACATCGGGCCGGGTGGCCAGACCGAGCGACCGCTGGACCTGGTCGGCCGCCCTGTCCTGCGCGTACATCGCGGCGAGCCGGTCTGCCGGCAGCAAGAACGCGGCGCAGACGGCGGCGGTGAGGGTCAGCCTCACCAGAAATCCGAAGCGGCGGGGGCGGCGGCGCCGGTGGTCGGGCGGCGACCAGGAGGGGCGGCCGGGATCGTCGTCGTCCGGGGGGATGCGGTCGTACGTGGCGGGGTCGTACGCGGGGGGCCCGAGGTCCGGATCGGGCGTTGCCAGGCGGGCGAGTTCGTCGTAGGGGCTGGGGCGAAGCATCGGTCAATACGAACACGGGCGGCCGGGGCGTGGCCTGGACAGCCGCCCCACCATCACGTTATTTACGCGCGTTTGTCGGACCGGAAGCGGAGGGTCCGCACCCGGTGAGAAAGACCACAGACAAACGCCGGACAGACACCGGACGGACGCCAGACGGACGTCAGACAAACGGAGGGCGGCGGGACGGATGAACCGTCCCACCGCCCTCCGTCAGGGAGAACCGGTGACTACTTGATGACCGTGATCCGGTCGGTCGCCGGCGGCGCCAGCGGCGCCGTCGCCGTGGAGTTCGCCGCCAGGTAGGCGTTGAACAGGTCCAGGTCGGACGCGCCGACCAGCTTGTTCGCGCCCTGGCCGAGCACCGGGAAGCCGTCGCCGCCGCCGCCGAGGAACTCGTTCATCGCGACGCGGTACGTCTTCGCCGGGTCCAGCGCCGCACCGTCCAGCTTCACCGAGTCCGTGACGATCCGGGCGGCGCCCGTCTTGGTCATGTCCAGGGTGTAGGTGAAGCCCTTCGAGACCTGGAGGATCTTCGGGGACGCCTCGTTGGGGCCGCTGACCTGCTGCTGGAGCGCGGTGAGGAGCTGCGCGCCGGTGAGGTCGACGACGTTCATCATGTTGGTGAACGGCTGCACGGTGAACGCCTCGCCGTACGTCACCACACCGTCGCCCTCACTGCCGGACGCGGCGTACACGAGGTCGGAGCGGATACCGCCCGGGTTCATGAACGCGACCTGCGCGCCGCCCTTGTCGGCCGGCGCCAGACCCGCGAGCTGCGCGTCGGCGATGACGTTGCCGAGCGGCTTCTCCGGCGCGGTGGAGCCACGGCCGTTGATGTCGGCGGAGATGAAGCCCTGCGGGGCGCCCGCGATCGGCGCGGCGGTCTTGTTCCAGCGCGCGATCAGGTCGGTCATGTCCTGGGCCTTGGCCTGGTTACGGCTGACGATGTGGTTGGCCGACTTCACGCTCGTACGGACGATGTCCTTGGTCCGCAGGTCGTAGGTGAGCGTGGTGTCCGTGTAGACCTTGCCGAACGACGACGCCGAGGTCACCATGCGGTCGTTGCCCGCCGGGTCGGGGACGGTGCACGCGTACGCCTGGTGCGTGTGGCCCGTCACCAGCGCGTCGACCTTGGGCGTGATGCCCTTGGCGATGTCGACGACCGGACCCGAGATGCCGTCACCGGGGCCGGGGCTGTCGCAGTCGTAGTTGTACGAGTCGGAGGCCGGGGCCCCGCCCTCGTGGATGAGCGCGACGATCGACTTGACGCCCTGGCGGTCCAGCTCCTTGGCGTACTTGTTGACGGTCTCGATCTCGTCGTGGAACTTCAGGCCCTTGACGCCCTCGGCGGTGACGATGTTCGGGGTGCCCTCCAGGGTCACGCCGATGAAGCCGACCTTGACGCCGTTCTTCTTCCAGACGGTGTACGGCTTGAGGACCGGCTTGCCGGTCTTCTCGTACGTGGCGTTGGCCGCCAGGTAGGGGAAGTCGGCGCCCTTGAACTTCTTGCCCTTCTCGAAGCAGCCCTCCGTCGGGTGACAGCCGCCCTTCTGAAGACGGGTCAGCTCGGCGGAGCCCTCGTCGAACTCGTGGTTGCCCACGGCCGAGACGTCGAGGTCGATCTTGTTGAGCGCCTCGATGGTGGGCTCGTCGTGGAACAGCCCGGACAGCAGCGGGCTGGCGCCGACCATGTCACCGGCCGCGGCGGTGATGGAGTACGGGTTGCCCTTGCGCGCGGTGCGCAGCGAGGAGGCGAGGTACTCGACACCACCGGCGGGGACGGCCTTGACGGTGCCATCGGCCTGGATCTCGTTCACATTGCCCGCGGACCCGGCCGGCGGCTCCAGGTTCCCGTGCAGGTCGTTGAAGGACAGCAGCTGGACATCGACGGTGCGGGGCTTGGGGTGCCCGTGCCCGTGACCATGCCCCTGCGCCCCGGCGGCTGCGGGCGCGGCGGCGGCGAGTGCGCCCAGTGTGGCAAGTCCGGCTACGGCGGCGAGCACCCGCCGGGCCGCGCGATTTTTCTGCGGTGTCGCTGACATCGGTCCCCTTGTTGCTTCCGCTTGTAAGTTCCGTGTGAGGAGGAACAGCTGCGAGCGGCAGCCTAGAGTCCACGCGCGTAGAGCAACAGGGGTGTTCTGGTTACGACCTGGTTGCCAATGTCCGTCAAGGGGTGGACTGGGCGCATCACCTCTACGGCGGACATATCCGTGCGGAGCCAATTGGCCAACAAGCTGTTGGACAGTTGCCCCTGGGGCCACATCGTGGTCCACCACGGGGCGGACACCGGCCGCCCGTAAATGAGGAATCCGGAATCCGGGCGAACGCGCGGGCGCGCCGTACCCTCGACGCATGACTGATACGGCAGCCCTCGACCCGGGCCGGCAGATCGACACCCTCGACGAGATCACCCCTGAGCAGGCACGGGCCGTACTCGCGCTGCTCGACGACGCGGCCCGTTCCGACGGCGTACAGGCCGTTTCCGAGCAGGGGCGGTTGCAGTTGCGCGGGGGCCCGAGGGTCGGGGTGCGGCATTTTCTGCTGACCGTCGGCGGGGAGTTGCTGGGGTACGCCCAGCTGGAGGACACCGATCCCGTCGAGGCGCCGGCCGCCGAGCTGGTGGTGCATCCGTCGCAACGGGGGCGCGGGCACGGGCGGGCGCTCGGGGCCGCGTTGCTCGCCGCGTCCGGGAAGCGGCTGCGGGTGTGGGCGCACGGCGGCAAGTCCGCCGCCCGGCATCTGGCGCAGGTGCTGGGGCTGAGCATGTTCCGTGAACTGCGGCAGTTGCGGCGGCCGTTGGAGCCGCTGGACATCGCCGAGCCGGTCCTGCCGGACGGGGTCACCGTCCGTACCTTCGTACCCGGCCAGGACGAGGCCGCCTGGCTCGCCGTCAACGCCGCCGCCTTCGCCCACCACCCCGAGCAGGGCGGACTCACGCGGCGCGATCTCGCCGACCGCGAGGCCGAGCCGTGGTTCGACCCGAAGGGCTTCTTCCTGGCCGAGCGGGACGGCCGGCTCGTGGGCTTCCACTGGACCAAGGTGCACGCCGCCGAACAGCTCGGCGAGGTGTACGTCGTCGGCATCAGCCCCGACGCGCAGGGCGGCGGACTCGGCAAGGCGCTCACCGCGATCGGGCTCCGCCACCTGGCGTCGCTGGGCCTGCCGACCGCGATGCTCTACGTCGACGCCGACAACACGGCGGCGGTGACGGTCTACGAGCGTCTCGGCTTCGCGACGCACGAGGTGGACCTCATGTACCGCACGGAGTCGTAGCGCTCCTCGCGGCGGCCAAGTACCCCAAGGGGCGGTGAAGTTGACACCGCCCCTTCTTCACCCCATGCTTTCACTACTTACCTAGTGAAAGGGTGCTTGCGGGTGATCGAATACCGCATCGACCGGCGCAGCGGTGTCGCCACATACCTCCAGATCGTCCAGCAGACCAAACAGGCCCTCCGGCTCGGCCTGCTGGAGCCCGGCGACAAACTGCCCACGGCCCGCGAGGTCGTGGAAGCCACGGCCATCAATCCCAACACCGTCCTCAAGGCCTACCGCGAACTGGAACGCGAGGGCCTGGCAGAAGGACGCCGCGGGCTCGGCACCTTCGTACGCGGCACCCTCGGCGGCGGCGCCGCCGACAGCCCGCTGCGGGCCGAACTCCGCGCCGAACTCGCCGCGTGGGCCGAACGGGCCCGCACCGGAGGACTGGAGAAGGACGACCTGACGGCGCTATTCACCTCCGTCGTCGACGAACGCTTCGACGCGCATGTCCCGAACACGAACCAGAAGCAGGGGGAACACTCATGACAGCCGCGGCGATCGAGGCGACCGGCCTCGGCAAGCGCTACCGGAGGAAGGGCCGCTGGGCCCTGCGCGACTGCTCCTTCCGGATCCCGCAGGGCCGTATCTGCGCCCTCGTCGGACCCAACGGCGCCGGCAAGTCCACCCTGCTCGCCCTGGCGTCGGGACTGCTCCCGGCCACCGAGGGCGGCGTCCGCGTCCTCGGCGAGCACCCGGCGACCGTCCGCGAGCGGATCGCTTACGTCGCGCAGGACAAGCCCCTCTACGGGCAGTTGACCATCCGCGACACCCTGCGCATGGGGTACGAACTCAACCCCGGCCGCTGGGACGCCGAAGCCGCCGAGCGGATCGTCACCGAGGGAGGGCTCGACCTCGGCGTACGCGTCCGTACGCTCTCCGGCGGCCAGCGCACCCGCGTCGCCCTCGCGCTCGCACTCGGCAAGCGACCCGAACTCATGCTTCTGGACGAGCCGATGGCCGACCTCGACCCGCTCGCCCGCCATCAGCTCATGGGCACGCTCATGGCCGAGGCCGCCACGCACGGCACCACCGTCGTGATCTCGTCGCACATCCTCGCCGAGCTGGAAGGCACCTGCGACTACCTGCTGCTCCTCGACGAGGGCCGGATCCGCCTCGGCGGCGAGACCGAGGACCTACTGACCGCGCACCGGCTGATCACCGGCCCCGTAAGCGAACTGGCCCCGCACACGGTCGTGGACACCCGCACCACCGGCCGCGGGCTCACCGCGCTGATCCGCCCCGACGGACCGGTCGGCCCCGACTGGCAGACCGTGGAACCTTCCCTGGAGGAACTGTTGCTCGCCCATCTGCGCTCCCCGGGCGCGCCCGTGCTGCTGACCCCGAGCGCCGAGTCGCGGCGCGACGAGCGGGAAGCGGCGGTGACGGCATGAACGCGCTGACGCCGCGCGGCCCGGCCTGGGTCGCCATACGGCAGCACCGCCCCGCGCTGTGGACGGCGCTGTTCCTCACGGTGCTCACCATCGGCTGCGTGATCGCGGCCCGAGTCTGGGTCGGCTCGGCCGGGGCCGTGGTGAGCTGCGGCGAGGGGTGTGAGATCAGCACGACGGCGAGCGGCTGGTTCCGCTGGGCGGAGAACTACGTCGGGGGCGCCGCCGTCCTGCTGCCGCTCGTCGTCGTGGCGTTCACCGCGGGTCCGCTGATCGCCCGTGAACTGGAATCGGGCATGTACCGACTGGCATGGACCCAGTCGGTGTCGCCCGCCCGCTGGCTCGCCGTCCGCCTCGCCGGCGCCGCCGCGATCGCCACGGCGGGCGCCGTTCTCCTGGCCGCCACTCTCCGCTGGAGCAGGTCCTACAGCCAGGAAGACGCGTTCCTCTCCATGGCCCGGTCCTGGAGCGGTCGCGAGGTCTACCCCGCCCTGGGAGTGACAGTTGTCGGCTACGTCCTGCTGGCGGTCGCCGTCGGCGCGCTCGCGGCCGTACTCCTGCGCCGCACCCTCCTGGCGATGGCCGTCGGCCTGGCCGCCACGGGGGGAGTCGCACTGGCCCTCGCCTGGGTGCGGCCCTACCTGTGGCCGGTCGTCAAGACAGAGGGGGGCGCGGGGACGAGCCCCTTCACCGCGTCGCCCGATCCCTGGATCGTACGAGAAGGCGTCGTCCTCGCCGACGGCAGCCAGATGACCTACAAGCAGTGCCTGGACATGGGTTTCTCGAAGTCGCCGTGCGCCCCGGACACCGCCTCCACGGCCGGCACACGCTTCTACGAGTACCACCCCGACTCCCACTTCTGGCCCCTCCAGCTCGTCGAGACCGGCATCGTGCTCCTGCTCGCCGCCGCGTGCGTCTTCGGCGCGTTCAAGGTATTGGGGCGCCGGCACGGCTGACCCACGGGCACAGGCGCGGGGTCCCGTCCGCCGCAGGGGGCGGACGGGACCCCGGCCACTCCGGACCGACCCCGGCCGTTCATCTGTACGTTCACCTCGTACAACCGTGCGCCACCAGCGGTCCGTGCCCCTCGTCCGACCCCGTGGAGCCCCGCCCCGCTTCCCTGCACGTCATGTCGCCGTTACCGGGCATTCAGACGGGGTTGCGACCCTCTCGGAATGCAGCCCGCTGTGCCCCCCACGCCGAACGGCAGGTTCCGTCTCGCCCCCGCGGGTTCCGACGCGCCTGTCACGCCTTCAGCGCGGAACAATGGAGGTATGAGCCAGCAGCCTGCCGAGAGCCCGGTCCACCCGCAGCCGTCCGTCGGGTCCATCGCCGCACACCGGCCGCACACGGTCAGCGCCGCCGTGTCCGATCTGGAGCCCGACCTCGACGCCGATCTCGACTCGTACGAGCAGGACGAGGACCACGAGGGCGGGGAGCTGCCCCAGGGCCGCTTCCTCGACCGTGAGCGCAGCTGGCTCGCCTTCAACGAACGCGTGCTGGAGCTGGCCGAGGACCCGGCCACCCCGCTACTCGAACGGGCGAATTTCCTCGCCATCTTCGCGTCCAACCTGGACGAGTTCTTCATGGTCCGCGTCGCGGGCCTGAAGCGCCGGATAGCGACCGGCGTCGCCACCCGATCGGCCTCAGGGCTCCAGCCCCGCGAAGTGCTCGACCTGATCTGGACCCGGTCGCGGGAGATCATGGCCCGGCACGCCGCCTGCTTCCAGCAGGACGTCTCCCCCGCGCTCGCCGACGAGGGCATCCATCTGATCCGCTGGGGCGACCTCACGGAGAAGGAGCAGGCACGCCTGTTCACCCTGTTCAGGCAGCAGATCTTCCCCGTCCTGACGCCGCTGGCCGTGGACCCCGCGCACCCCTTCCCGTACATCTCGGGGCTCTCCCTCAACCTCGCGGTCGTCGTCCGCAACCCCGTCAGCGGCCACCGGCACTTCGCCCGCGTCAAGGTGCCCCCGCTGCTGACGCGCTTCCTGGAGGCGTCCCCGCAGCGGTACGTGCCCCTGGAGGACGTCATCGCGGCGCACCTGGAGGAGCTGTTCCCCGGGATGGAGGTCCTGGCGCACCACATGTTCCGGGTCACCCGCAACGAGGACCTGGAGGTGGAGGAGGACGACGCGGAGAACCTCCTCAAGGCGCTGGAGAAGGAGCTCATGCGGCGCCGCTTCGGCCCGCCGGTGCGCCTGGAGGTCGAGGAGTCGATCGACCCGTACGTCCTTGACCTGCTGGTCCGTGAGCTGAAGGTGTCCGACGCCGAGGTCTACCCGCTGCCGGGGCCGCTGGATCTGACCGGTCTGTTCGGGATAGCCGCGCTCGACCGGCCGGAGCTGAAGTTCCCCAAGTTCATCGCGGGCACGCACCGCGACCTCGCCGAGGTGGAGTCGGCGTCCGCGCCGGACATCTTCGCGGCGCTGCGGGAGCGCGACGTACTGCTGCACCACCCGTACGACTCGTTCTCCACCTCCGTCCAGGCCTTCCTGGAGCAGGCGGCGGGCGACCCGGACGTGCTGGCGATCAAGCAGACGCTGTACCGGACCTCCGGCGACTCCCCGATAGTCGACGCGCTGATCGACGCCGCCGAGTCGGGCAAGCAGGTCCTGGTCCTCGTCGAGATCAAGGCCCGCTTCGACGAGCAGGCCAACATCAAGTGGGCGCGCAAGCTCGAAGAGGCCGGCTGCCACGTCGTGTACGGGCTGGTCGGGCTCAAGACGCACTGCAAGCTCTCGCTCGTGGTCCGGCAGGAGGGCGAGACCCTGCGCCGCTACAGCCACGTCGGCACCGGCAACTACCACCCGAAGACGGCGCGGCTGTACGAGGACCTGGGCCTGCTCACGGCCGACCCGCACGTCGGCGCGGACCTCTCCGACCTCTTCAACCGGCTGTCGGGATACTCGCGGCGCGAGACGTACCGCCGGCTGCTGGTCGCGCCCAAGTCACTGCGCGACGGGCTGATCACCCGCATAAACAAGGAAGCGGCGCACCACCGTTCGGGCCGCCCGGCCTATGTACGCATCAAGGTCAACTCGATGGTCGACGAAGCGGTCATCGACGCCTGCTACCGCGCGGCGCAGGCGGGCGTGCCGGTGGACATCTGGGTGCGGGGCATCTGCGCCGTACGCCCCGGCGTGCACGGCCTGTCGGAGAACATCCGGGTGCGCTCCATCCTCGGGCGCTTCCTCGAACACTCGCGGATCTTCGCCTTCGGAAACGGCGGCGAACCCGAGGTGTGGTTCGGCAGCGCCGACATGATGCACCGCAACCTCGACCGTCGTATCGAGGCCCTGGTCCGGGTCACCGACCCGGCACACCGCGCCTCCATCAGCAGGCTTCTGGAGACCGGCATGGCGGACACCACCGCGTCCTGGCATCTGGGCGGCGACGGCAACTGGACCCGGCACTCCGTCGACGCGGACGGGCAGCCGCTCAGGCACGTACAGGAAATGCTCATTGACGCCCGGAGGCGCCGGCGTGCAGCACCATGAAGCAGACACCGCCGGCTCGGTCGGTACGGCACATCCCGACCGTGCCGACCGCCCCGCCCACCCCGACGACGCCTTCGAGGCGACCGCGGGGCAGGTGCTCGCCGGGTATCTGAACGCCCGCTGCGCGGACTTCCTGCGCAGTCTGCGGCTGTACGGGGAGAGCGGCTCGGACACCGCGGCGGCGGAGGAGGCCGCGTCGGCGCTGCGCTGTTCGGCCCGGCGGATCGGGGCCGGTCTGCACACGTTCCGGGTGCTGCTGGACCCGGTGTGGGCGGACCAGCTCCGTGCGGAACTGGGCTGGCTGTCCGGCACACTCGCGCAGGAGTACGCGTGCACGGCGCGGCTGCACCGGCTGGTGTCGGCGCTGGCGCGGCTGTCGGGGGCGGGGCCGGTGCCGGGGTCCGGGCCGGTGCCGACCGCCCGTAACGGCGAGGGATCATCGGCGGCGTCGGCCGCCGCGGGCGCGCTGACCGTCGGGGCCTCGCGCGCCGGGGCGCTGCTGGAGCGGCAGTTGACGCTCGCGCGCACGCGTTCGCACTCCGCGGCGCTCCAGGCCCTCGGCTCGTCCCGCTTCCACGCGGTGGCCGACGCCGTCGCCGTCCTGGCCTCCGAGGTACCGCTGGCGCCGGTCGCGGGCGCGCCCGCCGCCGAGATCCTGGCGGCGCCCCGGAGCGCGGCCGAACGCAGGCTGCTCGACGCGGTGTCCGCGCTGCCACTGGCGCGCGCCGCGCACCCGTACAACGCGGAGGCCCTGATCCACGGGCTGGCCACCCCCTCCGACGGCGAGGCCCAGGACGCCCCGTGGCACCAGGTGCGGCTGCTGCTCAGACTGCACCGGTACGCCCAGGAGGTCCGGCAGGGCGGCGGCTCCCCCGACCCGGTGCTCGCCGAAGCCGGCCGCGCCCTGGACCACCACCGCGACGCGGCGGAGGCGGCGGCAGCCTCGGCGAACGCGGCCCGCACACCACGGATCGCCCCGGCAACGGCGTACGCGCTCGGCGTGCTGCACGCGGACCAGCGCCTCGAAGTGGAGGCGGCGCGCTACGAGTTCCAGCGGATCTGGCAACGGACGGCGGTGACCGCACCATGACCGGGAGCGACCCCGGCCGTACCCGTACGGCCAGGACGGGCACGGTCCTCGCGGCGGGCTGCGTGCTCTGGCGCAAGTCGCCCTACTCGGCCGACGGCACGGAGATCTGCCTGGTCCACCGGCCGAAGTACGACGACTGGTCCCACCCGAAAGGCAAGTTGAAGCACGCGGAGGACGCCCTCACGGGGGCGCTGCGCGAGGTGCTTGAGGAGACGGGTCACCACTGCTCCCCCGGCGCGCGGCTCGGCACGGTCAGCTACCTGGCCAACGGCCGCCCCAAGGAGGTCGTCTACTGGGCGGCGGAAGCGACGGACGGCACCTTCGCGCCGAACGACGAGGTGGACCGTGTCCTCTGGCTTCCCCCGCCCACGGCCCGCACCCGCCTGACCCAGCCCCGCGACCGCCTCCTGATCGACGCGCTGCTGGACTCACTGCCCGCGAGGAGCGCGCCGGAGGCATGACGGACACTCCCCACGGTCAGTTCTTGACCTCCTCCACGGAGGTCGGACCCAGTTGCTCGGCGCTGGCGTACTCCGGCATCGTCATGGGCTTGTCGAACAGGAAGAACGACTGGTTCGTCCCGACCGTGAACTCGATGTACGCGCCGGTCGTGGCGTCGAAGCCGTAGTAGGCGTTGCACATCGAGCCCGCCGAGTACACGCCGTCCATGCCCGGCAGCGCCACGACCACCTTGCCGGTGGACGAGGAGTCCACCTTCTCCGTCGGTGTGAGCATCTCGCAGCGCGCGACGGGCAGGCCCTTCATGACGAAGTACCCGTACTCGCCCCTGGCGTTCTGGATGTAGACGTAACTCAGCTTGCCCCGCTTGCCCCAGGTCTTCACCCACTGGTTGATGGCCTCGCGGGTCGGCGAGTACTCCATCTTCCCGGCGGGCTGGTTCGCCACGAGCTGGTCGTAGTTCCTCTGCTTGGCCTTGGTCTCCCTGCTCTGGCTGGAGTCGTCGTCGCAGGCGGTCAGACCCAGCCCCAGGGTGAGCGCCGCCATGGCCGCCACGGCGGTACGAGTGATCGTCTTCATGCTGTGCTGCCCCCTTTCCGGGAGGGTGGTGGTTATTCGGCGCAGACGGTGTCGTCGTCATCGGCGTCCAGGCGGTACGGCAGATCCCGGTCGCGGAAGGGGGCGCGGTGTTCCTGGGCGGCCTTCGAGTTGTAGTCGTTGATCGACTCGGTCCGCGACGCCGTCAGCGCCATGACGGACTGGTCGATCTGGGTCTTCCTGGCCGCCGAGGCTGATCCCCGCTCCTCCTTGAGCGCCTCGATCGTCCCCTCGGCGTTCTGCGCGGCCTCGCACAGATCGAAGAACTCCTGGTAGGTCGACTGCCGGAACGCGCCCGACCCGACCGTGTTCTCCCGCTCCTCGGCCGCGCCCCGGAACGGCGCGGTGATCCAGCCGGCGCCCCCGAACACGAACGTGGCGATCACACTCAGAAACGCCACACCGATGATCCAGCCGACGATCCGCGTGCGGAGCCGTACTTCCTCTCCCGTAACCCCCATCGCATTCCCTCTCTCGGTGGACCGACGTCCGTCGTCAGTCCTTCGAGTGTGGGTTTCGCCCAACCGGTTGCCCATGGTGAGGAGTTGGAAGCTGGATGTAATTCCGGACGCCGTCGGGCACGGCTACGCGAGCGCAGGCCAGGGCTCCGGCGGCGAGGAGGCGAAGAACCGGAGGATGCCGAGCAGCCGCGAGGCCGGGGGCGCCGTCCAGTGGCGTTCGCCCGGCACCGGGGTGGGGTGGCGCAGGCGGGCGAGGGCCCAGGTGAGGTGGTAGCGCAGGACGCGGGCCTCCCAGGCGTACGAGCGGTCGTGCGCGCCCTCGCCCGCGCCCCCGCCCGCGCCCTCCCGGTAGCCGTCGAGCATCGCCGGGATGCCCCACAGCGGCGTCTTGGCGAATTCGACCGCCGGGTCCGCCCACATCGCGTCACCCCAGTCGACGATCCCCGTGAGGGCGAGCCTCCCCGGCGCCGCACCCGCACCCTCCCCCGGCCCCGTCCCTGCTCCCGGCCGCACGAGCAGGTTCTGGGGCGCGATGTCGCCGTGCACCAGGACGCGGGGGGAGGAGGCGGGGATCCGTTCCGCGAGGCGGTCGAACCAGCCACGCAGCCAGCGCGCGGCCTCCGCGTCGAGCATCCCGTCCCTCAGCAGGACGTCGACCAGCCGGTGCGGGGCGGCGGCGTCGGGGTCGTACTCCACCGGAACACCGGTCAGCTCCCCCACCCCCGCGGGCGTCACCCGGTGCAGCCGCGCCAGCTCCCGCCCCACCTCCCGGAAGACGTCCTCCGCGCCCGCAGCCCCGTCCAGCGCCGCGAGGTCCACCCCCGGCACCCGCTCCAGGACCATGTACGGCACGTCCGCGTCCGTACGGCTGTCGTCGAAAGTGACGAGCGCCGGCGTACGCACCCCGGCGGCCCGCGCGACCGGGATGACCGCCGCCTCCTTCACCAGGTCGGCGACGAACGCCTCCGTACGCGGAATACGCAGCACCAGGTCCGGACCGAGGAGATACGCCCGGTTCGCCACCCCTGACGCCGTCGGGCGCACTTTCTCGGCGGGCACGCCGTGTCGGGCGCCGATCACGGCCGGAGCCGCACCAGGCTGTCCGTCACGGTTCACCTCCCGTTCACTCCCATCCGTCAGCGGCTTCACCTGATCTGCCTAATTTCGGCCTTACACGGTGACCGGCACACCGCCGGATCCACCACCTCGACGCACGCCGCCGTAGAAGTGCGTATACCCGCACACAGGCGGCTTCTGGAAGGAACACCCGAAGTGAAGCTTCAGCGCAAGAACCGGCTGCGCGCCACCGCGCTCGGTGCTCTCGCCGTCTCCGGCGCCCTGGTTCTCACGGCGTGCGGCTCGGACGACAACACGGAGAGCACCGGCTCCGGCGACAAGACCGCCGCCGCCGCCTCGGACATCAAGTGTGACGACGCCAAGGGCCAGGTCCTTGCCGCCGGATCGAGCGCCCAGAAGAACGCGATGGACCTCTGGGTCAAGAACTTCCAGCAGGCCTGTTCGGGCGTGGAGATCAACTACCAGCCGATCGGTTCCGGCGGTGGCATCACCAAGTTCACGCAGGGCCAGGTCGCCTTCGCGGGCTCCGACTCCGCCCTGAAGCCCGAGGAAGTCACCGCCTCCGAGGAGATCTGCAAGGGCGGCAAGGGCATCAACCTCCCGATGGTCGGCGGCCCCGTCGCCATCGGCTTCAACGTGCCGGGCGTCGACAGCCTCGTCCTGGACGCCCCGACCCTCGCCAAGATCTTCGACTCGAAGATCAAGAAGTGGGACGACAAGGCGATCGCGGACCTCAACCCCGACGCCAAGCTCCCGAGCACCGCGATCCAGGCGTTCCACCGCTCGGACGAGTCGGGCACGACGCAGAACCTGAACAAGTACCTCAAGGCCGCGGCCCCGGCCCAGTGGAACTACGACGACAGCTCGAAGTCGTGGGAGGCCAAGGGCGGCCAGGCCGCCAGCGGCTCCTCCGGCGTCGCGTCCGGCGTCAAGGACACCGAAGGCGCCATCGGCTACTTCGAGCTCTCCTACGCGACCGCCAGCGACATGACCACCGTCAAGGTGGACACGGGCGCCGGCGCCCCGGTCGAGGCCACCACGGAGAACGCCTCCAAGGCCATCGCCGCCGCCAAGGTCAAGGGCACCGGCAACGACATGGCGCTGGAGCTCGACTACGCCACCAAGGCCGAGGGTGCCTACCCGATCATCCTGGTGACGTACGAGATCGCCTGCGACAAGGGCAACAAGGCCGAGACCCTGCCCGCCGTCAAGGCGTTCCTCAACTACGCCGTCAGTGAAGAGGGCCAGAAGGTTCTGGCCGACGCCGACTACGCGCCGCTCCCGACCGAGATCGCGGCCAAGGTCCGCGAGATCGTCCCCACCCTGTCCTGACCTCCGGACGTGGCCGGTCCCGCCGAGCGGGACCGGCCACGTCTTCCGGTGCACCGCCGCCAGGAGCCGCGACCCGGCTCCGCAGACCGGAGAAGACCGATGGATACAGCAGCCGCAACCACCAGCCCCCCACCACCGCCACCCCTCGAGGACCAGGGCACGCCCAAGGGGAAGAAGCAGCCCGGCGACCGGATCTTCCTGGGCCTGTCCCGGGGTTCCGGCATCACATTGCTGGTCATCATGGCCGCGATCGCCGCGTTCCTCACCTACCGCGCCCTCCTCGCGATCTCGAAGGACGAGGCGAACTTCCTCACGACCTTCGAGTGGAATCCGCAGGCCGATCCGCCGGTCTTCGGTATCGCCGTACTCGCCTTCGGCACCGTGGTCAGCTCGATCATCGCCATGGTGATCGCCGTCCCGATCGCCATAGGCATCGCGCTCTTCATCTCACACTTCGCGCCCCGCAGGCTCGCCGCCCCGATCGCCTACCTGGTCGACCTGCTGGCAGCCGTACCGAGCATCATCTACGGCCTGTGGGGCGCCGTCTTCCTCGTCCCGTATCTCGACGGCCTCAACAAGTGGCTGAACGAATACTTCGCCTGGACGTACATCTTCGAGAAGACGAACGAGGGAATCGCCCGCAACCTGTTCACCGTGGGCATCCTGCTGGCGATCATGATCCTTCCGATCATCACCAACGTCATCCGTGAGGTCTTCCTCCAGTCGCCGAAGATGCACGAGGAAGCCGCACTGGCCCTCGGTGCCACGCGCTGGGAAGTCATCCGGATGTCGGTCCTGCCGTTCGGCCGCTCCGGCATCATCAGCGCCTCGATGCTCGGCCTCGGGCGCGCGCTGGGCGAGACGATGGCCGTCGCCGTCGTCCTGTCGCCGAGCTTCCTCTTCTCGGGCCATCTGCTCGACGCGGGCGGCGGCACCTTCGCGCAGAACATCGCCGCGAAGTTCAACGAGGCCGACGGCTTCGGCCGGGACGCGCTGATCGCCTCCGGTCTGGTCCTCTTCGTCATCACACTGCTGGTCAACGGCGCGGCCCGCGCGATCATCGCCCGCCGCAAGGAGTACTCGGGGGCCAACGCATGAGCCACACGCTGCAGGACAAGCGGCCCGCGGTCGCCGAGCCCCAGGGCTCGCTCTCGCACGCGCGCATGCCGCGCTGGGCCCCCGCGGCCATCGGCGCCGGGTCCCTGGCGCTGGGCTGGCTGATCGGTGAGACGGCGGGGCTGGAGAGCGAGGTCCAGTGGGTCCTGCTCGCCGCGCTGCTCTTCGTCGGCGGTACGTATCTGATCACCGCCAAGGTCGAAGGCAGCCGCCAGGGCAAGAACCAGGTCGCGACCAGCCTCGTCTGGGTCTGCTTCATCCTGGCCGTCATCCCGCTGCTCTCGCTGGCCTGGACCACCGTCAGCAAGGGCGCCTCGGTCGTCGACGGGTACTTCCTCACCCACTCGATGAGCGGACTCCTCGACACGGACGAGGGCGGCGGCATCTACCACGCGCTGCTCGGCACCATCGAGCAGGTCGCCATCGCCGCGGTGATCGCCACGCCGATCGGTCTGCTGACCGCCGTCTACCTCGTGGAGTACGGACGCGGCAAGCTCGCCCGCGCCGTCACGTTCTTCGTGGACGTGATGACCGGCATCCCGTCGATCGTCGCCGGTCTGTTCATCCTGGCGACGTGGAACCTGATGCTCGGCTTCGGCCCCTCCGGATTCGCCGGCGCCCTGGCGCTGTCGATCCTGATGATGCCGGTGATCGTCCGCTCCACCGAGGAGATGCTGAAGCTCGTCCCGAACGAGCTCCGCGAGGCCTCGCTGGCGCTGGGCGTGCCCCAGTGGCGCACGATCCTCAAGGTGGTCCTGCCGACCGCGATCGGTGGCATCACCACCGGCGTGATGCTCGCGATCGCGCGCATCACCGGTGAGACCGCGCCCGTGCTGCTGCTCGTCTTCGGTACGAAGCTCATCAACCCGAACCCGTTCGAAGGCGCCCAGTCGTCGCTGCCGCTGTACGTGTACGAGCAGTACGCGGTCGGCACCAGCGCCTCGGTCGAGCGCGCCTGGGGCGCGGCACTCGTCCTGATCGCCTTCGTCATGCTCCTCAACCTGGTGGCCCGCGGCATCGCCCGCTGGAAGGCTCCCAAGACCGGCCGCTGAGGCCCCGATATCCGGCTCCGCCGAGCGGGGTCACGCAGAAAGCAGTGATTGAAGATGGCCAAGCGAATCGACGTCAGCGGCCTGACCGCGTACTACGGCAACCACCGGGCGATCGACGACATCTCCATGACCGTCGAGCCCCGCTCCGTGACGGCCTTCATCGGCCCGTCCGGCTGCGGCAAGTCCACGTTCCTCCGCACCCTCAACCGTATGCACGAGGTCACGCCCGGTGGCCGCGTCGAGGGCAAGGTCCTGCTGGACGACGAGAACCTGTACGGCGCCAACGTCGACCCGGTCGCGGTGCGCCGCACGGTCGGCATGGTCTTCCAGCGGCCCAACCCGTTCCCGACCATGTCGATCTTCGACAACGTCGCGGCCGGTCTGCGGCTCAACGGCAAGTACCGCAAGAACGAGCTGGCGGACGTCGTCGAGAAGTCCCTCAAGGGCGCCAACCTCTGGAACGAGGTCAAGGACCGCCTGAACAAGCCCGGTTCCGGCCTCTCCGGCGGCCAGCAGCAGCGTCTGTGCATCGCCCGCGCGATCGCGGTCCAGCCGGACGTCCTGCTGATGGACGAGCCGTGCTCGGCGCTCGACCCGATCTCCACGCTCGCGATCGAGGACCTGATCGGCCAGCTCAAGGAGCGCTTCACGATCGTCATCGTGACGCACAACATGCAGCAGGCGGCGCGGGTCTCGGACCGTACGGCCTTCTTCAACCTGTCGGCCGTGGGCCAGCCCGGCAAGCTCATCGAGATAGACGAGACGGAGCGGATCTTCGCCAACCCGTCCGTACAGGCCACCGAGGACTACATCTCGGGCCGCTTCGGATAGGCCCCGGCGCCCCAAGCCCGTCCTGCGGTGCTGCATGGCGGTGCCACCGCAAGGCGAAGGGCCCGCCCCCTCTCCCAGGGGGCGGGCCCACTCTTGTGTCCGGTGGTCGGGGGTCGGGCTCAGCCGAAGGCCAGGTTCACAATCCAACTGTGCTTTCCCGGGGGACAACCCCCGGACCCCCGGCCGAAAGGCAGCCTCGGCCTCAGCCGAACGCCAGGTTCACGATCCAGAAGCTGACCGCCGCCACCAGCGCCGCCGCCGGCATCGTGATGAACCAGCCCAGGATGATGTTCTTCGCCACACCCCACCGCACCGCGTTCACCCGCTTCGTCGCGCCGACGCCCATGATCGCCGAGGTGATGACGTGAGTGGTCGAGATCGGCGCGTGGAAGATGAACGCCGAGCCGAACATGATCGAGGCGCCCGTCGTCTCCGCCGCGAACCCCTGCGGCGGATCCAGTTCGATGATCTTGCGGCCCAGTGTCCGCATGATGCGCCAGCCGCCCGCGTACGTACCGAGCGAGAGCATCACCGCACAGGCGATCTTCACCCAGATCGGGATCTCGTCGCCCTGACCTTCGACATCGGCGATGACCAGCGCCATCACCACGATGCCCATCGTCTTCTGCGCGTCCTGGAGTCCGTGCCCGAGCGCCATTCCGGCCGCCGAGACGGTCTGGGCTATGCGGAATCCGCGCTTGGCCTTGTGCGGGTTGGAGTGCCGGAACATCCACATGATGCCGACCATCACCAGATAGCCGATGACCAGGCCGACGATCGGCGACAGGAACATCGGGATGACGATCTTCTCCAGCACCCCGGTCCAGATCACCTCGGTCCCGCCGGCGAGCGCCGCGCCCACCATGCCGCCGAAGAGCGCGTGCGACGAGGAGGACGGCAGGCCGTAGTACCAGGTGACCAGGTTCCAGACGATCGCCCCGACGAGCGCGGCGAAGAGGATCCCCATCCCTCGCTGCCCGTGCGGCGTGGCGATCAGCCCTTCGCTGACGGTCTTGGCGACCCCTTGGCCGAGAAACGCCCCCGCGAGGTTCATCACCGCGGCCATCGCCAGGGCGGCGCGTGGTGTCAGCGCACGCGTTGACACCGATGTCGCGATGGCGTTCGCGGAGTCGTGGAAGCCGTTGGTGTACGTGAAGCCGAGCGCGACTCCGATGGTCACGATCAGGGCAAAGGTGTCCACGTGGTTCAGGACTCCTTGACCGCGATCGTCTCCACCGTGTTCGCGACGTGCTCGAACGCGTCGGCGGCCTCCTCGAGCACATCCACGATCTGCTTGAGCTTCAGGACTTCCATGGCGTCGTACTTACCGTTGAAGAGCTGGGCGAGCAGCTTGCGGTGGATCTGGTCGGCCTGGTTCTCCAGGCGGTTGACCTCGATCCAGTACTCGGTGAGGTTGTCCATCGTGCGCAGGTGCGGCATCGCCTCGGCGGTCAGCTCCGCCGCCCGCGCCAGCACCTCGATCTGCTGCTCGACACCCTTGGGCAGCTCCTCGACCTGGTAGAGAACGACCAGGTCGACGGCCTCCTCCATGAAGTCCATGATGTCGTCGAGGGACGAGGCGAGGTTGTAGATGTCCTCGCGGTCGAACGGCGTGATGAAGGAGGAGTTCAGCTGATGGAAGATCGCGTGCGTGGCATCGTCCCCCGCGTGCTCCGCCGCGCGCATCCGTTCCGCGATCTCGGCTCTGGCGGAGGAATCCGCTCCGAGCAGTTCCATGAGGAGCTTGGAGCCCGTGACGATGTTGTCCGCTGACGCGGCGAACATGTCGTAGAAGCTCGTCTCCCTGGGGGTCAGACGAAAGCGCACGGGGGATCCTCGGTTTACATCGGGTTCGGTCAGGCTGATGCTAAGCGCATCATCCGGCCACGGCTAACCGGCGTCCATCAGTGTGCTGCATGAGACACGACGATCATGACGTGCCCCTGCCCCTACGCGAGCGACTGAGTATCATATACCTACCTGGGGTATTTACTCCCCTTTCGGACATCCATCACGAACACCCCACCAGGAGGACGCCATGACGACCACCGAGGCGGCCGGCGCGGCGACCGGCGACGCGACCTCCGGCCCGGCCACGACGGCCACCACCGTCGGCGACGAGATCGTCACCGATCACGACCGCGGTGTGCACGGCTACCACAAGCAGAAGGACGAGCACCTCAAGCGGCTGCGCCGGATCGAGGGCCAGATCCGCGGACTCCAGCGGCTCGTCGACGAGGACGTCTACTGCATCGACATACTCACGCAGGTCTCGGCCTCCACGAAGGCGCTCCAGTCGTTCGCGCTCCAACTGCTGGAGGAGCATCTGCGGCACTGCGTCGCGGACGCGGCGGTCAAGGGCGGCGACGAGATCGACGACAAGGTGCAGGAAGCGACGAAGGCGATCGCGCGCCTGCTGCGTACCTGACGGACGGACGGGGTGCGGACGGCGCCGGCCGACAGCCGGGCCCACGGACCGTGACCGCGCCACCGCCACACCGCGCCCAAGTTCGGACTCGGGATCAGGACGGGACTCGGACTCGGGCTCTCAACGGCACGACGATCTCTCGCCGCGCTCCACGCCCACCTTCAGCACTTCGTCGATGCGGTCCGGGCTGAGCCGTTCACCGTCCGCGGCCGACGCCGCGATCATCAGCTCTCCGCAGAGTTCGATCTCGGCGAGGGCCACGTGGTCCTGGACGGTCGGCGTGCGCAACAGACCCACGTGCGTTCACCTCTTCCTGCCGGTGTCGTCTTCCTGGCGGTGTCGACTGCCGGCTTCCTAGGGTAAGGAGGGTGAGACGTGGCGCGCATGGCACGTCCGGACCATTTACACCTTGATCTTCCCGGTGAAGATCTGGTCCTTCGGGGGGAGCCGCACCCCGACGGCGACCCCGAACTCGTACAGCAGCGTGGTCGAGGCGACGGCGACCGTACGCCCTTGGTTCGGGTAGCTGAACTGGTGCCTGACCTTGCGCAGCCGCCCCGCCTCGTCCAGATAGGCATCGAACGGCACGACGTCCTCGGCGAACCCCCTCGCCGCCGCGGCCAGCGCCTCGCGCGCGTACGGCGCCGCCTGCTTCGCGGCCCTCCCGATGTCGGTGACACCCCGGTAGTGCGAGACGCGGACGCCGGCCAGCTCCTGCTCTCCGACGAAGACCACGTCCTTCGCCGCGCGCAGCAGTTCGGCGGCGGTCAGCGGATCGGTCGCGCCGCCGGTGACCAGATTGCCGTCCGCGAGAGTGGTCGAGTCGAGCATGACCCACTTGCCCTCGGGCACCCCGGCGCCCCGGTTCTTCATGTAAAGGGTCGAGGGCGCCAGCAGCTCCGCGATCGGCCGGTGCTCGTCCGCGCCGGCCGGGTCCTTCGGCAGTACGACCGAGAGCCGCCCAATCCGCTTACGGAAGTCGTACCCGCCCTCACCCCTGATGGTCACGCGCGTCCCGCCGGTCGCCATCACCAGCGAGGTCCGGGTCTTGGAGCTGCCCGCCTCGGCCAGTACGTCCGCGGCCCCACGGACCGCCGCCGGATCACCGAGGGGTCGGTCGTCGGCCACGGCTCCCTCGCTCCCGGAGCAGCCGGTGCTCGTGGCCACGACTCCCGCCGCCGTCACGGCGGCGGCGACCATCGCCACGCCCCTGCGTCTGTGTTGCCGCACCACCATCGCCTGCCAACCCCCAACGCCCTACCGTTGCTTGTCCGAGAGCCCGCCCTGCCCCCATAACGACGTCCCGCGCGCGTCGTCACGCACCACCCCCAGCCGGGGAACGAACGCGCGAGTACGGTGGGAAGGTGCGCGACCAAGAGACCTCGGACCCGCCCACCGCCCCCCACGACACCCGCGACTCCCACGCTCCCCCTGTTCCTGCCGTTTCTCCCGTTTCCCACCTCGCGTCGACCGTCGAGCGTGGCTCGTTCTCGCTGGCACGCTGCACCTGCGGCTGGTCGGGGCCCGCCAGACGGTCCCGCGACCGGGCGAGGACGGACGCCGCGTCCCATCAGGCGGCAGACTGACGTTCACCGATGTCGCCGACGTCACGGACGCGGAAGAGGGCGGGGGGTCCGATGGAACGGCGCACACTGCTGGCCGGCGCGCTGGCCGTGACCACGGCGGGCGCGGTGAGCGCGTGCACGAGCGACGGCGGTGGCAGCGGGAACGGGTCCGCGGGCTCGCCCGCGAGCAAACCCCCTCCCACACGTACCCCGTCCGCCTCCCCCTCCGCCGCTGCGTCCGGGCCGGCGAACTGGGGCGCGCTCGCCTCGGGGCTGGAGGGTCGGCTCATACGGCCCGGGGACAGCGAGTACGCGATCGCCCGCCAGCTCTACAACACGCGCTTCGACGGTCTGAAACCGGCGGCCGTCGCGTACGTCGCCGGCGAGGACGACATCAGGGAGTGCCTGGCCTTCGCCAGGAGACACGGCACACCGGTCTCGATCCGCAACGGCGGCCATTCCTACGCGGGCTGGTCCAGCGGCAACGGCCGGCTCGTCATCGACATCTCCTCGCTCGACGACGTCCGCGACGCCGCGTCCGACGGTGTGATCGGCGCGGGCGCCAAGCTCGTCGACGTCTACGGCGCTCTCTCCCCGAAGGGCCGTACGATCCCCGGCGGCTCCTGTGCCACCGTCGGTATCTCCGGACTCACCCTCGGCGGCGGTCACGGGGTCGTCTCCCGCGCGTACGGTCTGACCTGCGACAGCCTCACCTCGGCGACGATCGTCACGGCCGACGGCAAGCTGCTGACGGCGGACGCCGAGCGGAACAAGGACCTCTTCTGGGCCCTGCGGGGCGCGGGCAACGGCAACTTCGGAGTCGTCACCGAACTCCGCTTCCGTACCCACCCCGCCTCCACGGGCGTCGCGGCGAACCTCAACTGGCCGTGGTCCAAGGCCCGCTCCCTGCTCGCGGCCTGGCAGGAGTGGGGCCCCGGCCAGCCGGACGAGATCTGGTCCTCGTTCCACGCCGCGGTCGGCGCGGGCGGCGGCGCCGACCCGACGGTCTCGGTCTCCGCGTTCACCCTCGGCACCGAGGGCGACCTCAGGAACGCCGTCGACCGGCTCGCCGACCGCGTGGGCGCCTCGGCGAGCTTCGTCTCGCTGCGGCCGGGCGGCTACCAGGAGGCGATGCTCGCGTACGCCGGCTGCGCCGGACTGAGCGACGACCGGTGCAGGCTGCCCGGCACGACACCGGGGCGCGGGAAGAACGGCGCGCTGCAACGCGAGACGTACGCCGCGACCTCGGACTTCTTCGACCGGTCGCTGCCGTCGGCGGGCATCGGCACCCTGCTGTCCGCCGTGGAGGCCTTCAGCCGGATCACGGTGGCCGACGGCGCGGGATCGGGCACGATCGCGCTGACCGCGCTCGGCGGCGCGATCAACCGCGTGGACCCGCTCACGACGGCCTTCGTGCACCGCGGCTCCCGGATGCTCGCGCAGTACGTGGCGTCCTGGCGCCCCGGCACGCCCGGCAGCGAGCAGCGGGCATGGCTGAAAAACAGCCAGGGCGGGCTACGAAGGCACGCCTCCGGGGCTGCGTACCAGAACTACACCGACCCCGCGCTGTCCGACTGGCGCACGGCGTACTACGGCCCGGCGGCGGGACGGCTGAAGGCCTTGAAGGCGCGGTACGACCCGGAGCGGATGTTCGACTTCCCGCAGGCGCTGTAGTGCGGGGGGGGGAACTGCCCGCCTGCCCGCCTGCCCGCCTGCCCGTCTGCCCGTCTACGCCGCGAGGTTGTTGTCGTCGGGCCGCTGTTCGGGGATGCCGAGCGGCCGGGTCCCGGGCGCCTCGGCGGCCTCGGCCCGGTCCGCCTCCCGCGCGGCCCGCGACCGTACGAGCAGCCCCACCCGCCCCGAACGGCAGACCGCCGACACCAGGGGGGTGAGCAGCGCCATGGCGAGCGGCGCGAGGAGCAGCACCACCGCCGTACCGAGGGCGAAGCCGCCGATCACATCGGTCGGGTAGTGCACGCCCAGATAGACGCGGGAGAAGCCCTCGACCAGCGCGAGCCCGATCGCGGCGAGGCCGAACCCGCGGTGTGCGACGAAGATGCCCGCGCCCAGGGCCATCGCCATCGTCGCGTGGTCGCTGACGAAGGAGAAGTCGGTCTTGCCGGCCAACAGGACGTCGAGCCCCCGGTGGTCGACGAAGGGACGCTCGCGGCCGACGAACTCGCGGATGGGGATGTTGATGAGCAGCGCGACACCGGCGGCGAGCGGTGCCCAGAGCAGCCCGGCGACGGCGGCCACCGAATCCTCGGCGGACCCGCGCCGCCGCACGCTCCACCAGCAGCAGAGCGCGACGAGGACGAGGGCGAGCATGATCCCGTACTCGCCGACGAACTCCATGCCGCGGTCGAACCAGCCGGGTGACGACTTCGTCAGACCGTTGATGTCGTAGAGCAGGCTGACGTCGGGGTTCGACCCATCGATCGCGAGTCCAGCCATGTGCTGCGGCCCCTTGCCTTGTCGCCCACCACGACACGCCTCCGGGCGTGTCGCTTCCACCAACCCCCGTGGTGCATGCGGTCAGTGCTGCGCGATCAACGCCACAGCCCCAGTCCAGGGAACGGCCTGATACCCCTCCAGGTTCCAGTCTTCACCGGACGATCTCCAGGACGTTATCGAAGAGTGACACATCGTCCCAGCTCAGAGGGGTGAACGAACGGAGAATTCCGGCCACGCGCGCCCTCGCGGGGACCGGAGTCCACCCTTCCGGACGTCAACCCTTCGCCACCCTCACACTCCGTCGGACCGACGCCCCGTCAGCCTCTTTACCCGCCGGAGTTCCGCTCGGTGGGCAGATCGGTCGGCAGCGATTTCGCGCCGTCTTCGGTGACCCGGGTCGCCCCGAAGTAGTCGGGCGTATCGATTTTGTCGAACCGGATCACGGCCCCGGTGTACGGAGCGTTGATCATGTACCCGCCACCGACATAGAGCCCGACGTGCCGGATGGCCCGCGAATTGGTGAGGTCGTCGGAGAAGAACACCAGGTCGCCGGGCATCAACTCGTCACGCGACGGATGCTCGCCTGCGTTGTACTGATCATTGGCGACCCGCGGCAACTCGATCCCCACGGACCGGTAGGCGGCCTGCGTCAGCCCGGAACAGTCGAACCGCCCCTGCTGCTCGGGGGTCCCGTTGCCGCCCCACAGGTACTTCGTACCGAGCTTCTGCTGCGCGTAGTAGATGGCACTGGCGGCCTGCCGGGAAGGCTCGACGCGGCCTACGGGACGGGCGAAGCTCTGCTGGAGGGTCGTGATGACCTTCACATAGTTCTGCGTCTCGGGGTACGGGGGGACGCCTCCGTACTTGATGACCGCGTAGGCGCCCGCGTTGTACGCCGCGAGCATGTTCTTCGTCTGATCGCCCGGCACATCGTCGACGTAGCCCGCGAGTTTGCAGTCGTACGAGGCGGCCGAAGGGATCGCGTCCTCCGGGTCCCAGACGTCGCGGTCGCCGTCCTTGTCCCCGTCGACACCGTGCGCCGCCCAGGTCCCCGGGATGAACTGCGCGATGCCCTGCGCCTTCGCCGGGCTCACGACACCGGGGTCCCAGCCGCTCTCCTGGTACAACTGCGCGGCGAGCAGCGCGGGATTGATCGCGGGGCAGAGATTGCCCCACTCCTGCACCAGCCGCTGGTACTTCGCCGGCACCGCACCCTTGGCCAGCGCGACCGCCCCACCACCACCCGCACCGCCGGCGAGCCCGGCGGCGGCGGAGTACGTACCCACGACGAGCAGCGCGATGAAACCCAGGCTCAGCCCGAGCCCGATCGCGCCGCCCACCCAGAATTTACGCACCCCTCAACCCTCCCTCATCCGGGACACGTTCACCGCCATTTTCCCGCCTGTCGTGTCGGTGCTATTCGGACACGACAGCCACTCAACGACTGTGCCACAGGGACGACCGACGGGACATGCGGAGCTGACGGCGACTCAGGTGCGGGGTGGGGGTGTGGGGGCGGACCAGAAGTCGTCGTGGATGTCGGGGCGCTGGGGGTACCCACCCTCGCGGTGCGGAGTGTTCGGCGGGGTCTTGGGGTCGGCGACGTCCGACTCGGCGAAGCAGGGGGTGGTGATGGAGAAGAAGAACTGGCCTTCGCCGGCGACCGCGACCCTCATACGAAAGCCCTCGGGCGTCGACGCGTACATGGCGGGCAACTCTTCACTGGCTCGCACACTGGTGACCTGGTAGCCGCGGCCCTTCCAGTTGCGCTCCACAACGCCGAGCAGGCTCCCGCGTCGCTCCTTCGAGACGACGGTCATGACCGCGATCCGACGCTTCACGGAACCGGTACCGGGCGCATCGCTGCAACGACTGTCGATCGAAGGCCCGTGGTTCCACCGCAACTCCGGCCTGACCCCATTGAGAGTATTCAGCATGATGGAGTCAGCCTGGACGGCGGCCTCTTGCATATCCACGCCCAATGCCTTCCTTTCTTCGCTTCCACCGCCGACAGGCATTGCACATCCGGCCGCCAACCAAATCAGAAGCAGGATGCCCGCAGATCGAAGATTCCTCACCGGTGCTCCTGACCAGTGACCAGGCGGCCACTTCCCGCAACGATCAGTGCGATGTTGTCGGCGGACTCTTCGTCCTTGTCCGGATCGAAATAGTTGGTGTGCGCCTTCACCCCGCCCATATCAAAAACCGGCCGCGGCCCGTCCTCCACCCGGAACCTCCTCGCTCCGAAATCCTCGTGCGCCGGATCCGTCCCGAACCAGATCTCGCTCTTCGCCGTCTGAGCGTCCTGCGCGAAGAACGCCACCGCCGCCCCGCCCGCCCCGACGACCGCCGCGCCCACCGGGCCGCCCAGTACCGCTCCCGCCGACGCCCCTCCCAGCGCGCCCATCCCCATGCCCTGGGCCTCGCCCTTCGCGGGCATTCGCGTCACCGGGTCGTTCTCCGCCGCGCCCACGTACACGTGCCCTCTCCCCACTCCCAGATCAGCCGCCGAATCCGCGCCCGTCCCGGGGCTGCCCACCAGGACGATGTCGTCCACTCCCGGAATTCCCCCGTCCCGCTGCGCGGCCTGGCCCACCGTGAGGGAGCCGTAGGAGTGGCCGACGGCCGTCAGGTGGGGGTTCTCGTGGTGGTTCGTGGCCGCGATTCCCGACATGAATTCGCCGTACGCGGACGCACCCGCCTCCGCGTTGTCCGTGAACATGACGTCCGTATTCCCCGTGATGTCGTCCACCGAGAGCTGCGGCGCGTCATAGCCCAGCCATACGATCGACGCCGTCGACGAGTCGTATTCGGCCGCACCCACCAACGTGTCCCGCGCCCGCTTCAAATCGTTCTCCGCGAAATCCTCGTCAAGTCCCGTCCCCAGCCCCGGCACATACGCCGACACATTCCTCGCCGTGTCCGGATTCCCGTACGACACGATGGCCCGCCCGTTCCCCTCGTCCCCGATACCCAGCAGGAACATCGGTGGATGCCCGCCGGCCCGTAATTGCTCGTCGATGGATCTCAGCCCCGCCAGCATCGTCCGCGACCCGTCGTCCTCAGCGCCCGTCAACTCGCCCATCAACAGGGCCAAGTTGTCGCGGTTCGCCGCGTCGCGTACGGCGGCGGGGATGCCGTCCAGGTTGCCGATCGTGTCCGGGTGGACGGCCAGGTACTCCTCCCTCCGCTCCTCGGTCAGGCCCCGCCACCACGCCAGGCGTTCCGCGGCCGTCGCGTCGAGGGGGATCGCCGCCCTGAGGTACTCCGCCGTGAGCGCGCGTACCGCCGTCGCGTCGGCGTTCGCGTCCGTCCACATCGCGTCCGTGACCGTGAGACCGTCCTGCGCGATCAGCTTCCGCAGGGTCCCCGTGTACCGCGCGTCGATCTCCGCCGCGTCGCTCAGCGCGCGGGCGATCCGGTCCGCGATGTCCTGCGCCTTCGCCGCGAGGGGGTTCGGGCTCGTGAACCCCGTGGACGGGGCGGTGAGCGGGTACGCGTGGCCCGAGGCCGTACCGCCCCGCAGCTTCTCCTTCGTGTGCGGGTCCTGACCGGCGTCGGGGTAGCTGACCGACCCGTCGGGCCCCACTGTGAGCCTCAGGCCCGCCGCCTCCTCCAGCGCGTCCCGAAGCTGCCGCTGCGCGCCGCGCAGGTCCTGGGCGAGGCTGTTCAGCGTCGTACGGACCAGCCCGCACTCCGTGTAGATGTACGACAGGTTCCGCCCCAGCGCCCGCAGCCTCCCTACCGCCGCCCGCGCCGCCTCGCCCTCCTGAGCCTCGGTCAGGCCCGTGAGGAGCTGCTTGTCGATCCGGTCGCGGGCCACGTCCGCGCGGTTGCTCGCCTTGCCCCAGCCGTCCGCCGCGCCTTCCAGCTCGGCGCATCTGACGTCCCGTAACTGCGCCCAGGTGAGTCCGCCGGCCCTCACCGCCTTGCCCCGGCGCCCGCACTCGTTCCCGTTCCCGTTCCCACGACCGCTCCCGCGTCGACCCCCGCCAGGGTCGACCTGACCGCGGTGTCGTGCTCACCCTGCGTCCGGGCCACCGCGCGCAGCCGGCCCGCCAGGCTCCCGCACTCGTCGCGGGCTGCCTCGATGCGCCGTTCCCACGACGTACGCACGGTGCCCAGGGCCGCGAGGACGCTCAGTCCCTCCCCGCAGCCGGCCACGCCCTCGTGCGCCGTTGCGAACTCCGCCTTCACGTACGCCATCTGCGTACGCATCACCTCGGCCCCGCCCGCCGCCCGGGTCCACGGTCCGTCGCTGTGCCTCAGCCGCTCCCCCGACGCGGCGCCCGAAGTGCCCGGCCCGGCTCCCGCCTCGTCGACCAGCGCCCGCAAACCGCCGAAATAGCCCGCCATGCCACCCGCCCCTGTCCTCTGTTGTCCGGGATGTCGCGTGGCACTGTCCCAATCCGGGACGGGGGAGATGCCGCGCGGCGGGGAGGGGAAGGAACCGGCCGCGGGGCCACGGAAGGGCGGGAGGCCCGTCCCCCGTTGGCATCGGCCGCGATCGGCAACAGCGCGGCGGCCCGCGCAGGTTCACCCGTACGGTGGGCCCGCCTCCGGCCCGCGGGCGGCGCACGGATGGCGCACGGATGGCGCACGGACGCAGAACCGCGGCGGGCTCAAGAGTGCACAACGCCAATCATTGCCCGGAGTCACCCTCCGTGATACACAGAGTGACCATACGCGTACTCGCATACTCCGGTTCATGACGCAGGTCAGGGCAGTCGGATCGGTCAAACGTGCGGGGATCGGGTAAAGAGACCCGCCAAGTCGGCATACGAGGGCGGTTCCATCAGCGAAGATAGAAGGCGATCCGTGCCCGCCGGGCGCGGGCACCTAACGACCCAACAGGGGCGGTGAGTTGCATGGACGTGGACGCCGAGAAGGGCGACATCAACACCATCATCGGTGGTATCGCTCCGAGCTGGGGGCCCTTCGGGAACCTCGGCACCGAGGCTCGCGTGATTGTCCAGGTGGTGATGGCCGTCGCCATCCTGCTCTGTCTCGCCATCGCGATCTGGGGTGCCGCCAAGCAGCGTATCGGCGCGACCGCGCTGCGGGACACCTTCAGCGCGGAGCAGGGCAAGGGTCTGATCGTCGCCGGACTGACCGGCGTCTTCATCATCGGGTCGCTCGGCACGGTCTTCACGATTGTGTACGGGATGGCTGTTTAGCGTCACACCGGTCCGGTCCGCACCGGGTACGCCCGGCCCACCCCCAACACCATCCGTCCGTCGCGCCCATCCGCCGAGGTTGCGTCTCCCTGATGTCGAGTCACCACACCGCGCCCGCGCGGGAACCAGCACGGCTACCGTCGTGTTACGCGGCACTGCAAGCGGTACCGCAAGCGGAACTGCACACGGTTGAACCGGTCGAGGGGGCGGACGCGGCATGAGCTTCGGCGATGAGCACGGCCACGGGAACGACCCGGGCCGCACGACGGACGGCGGCTTCGGCGGGATGGGCCAGACGCGAACGCGTCTGCCGGACGGCGGGGGCGGCGACGGGTACGGCGGCGGCCGCCGGCCCCAGCGAAGCTCGCGCTCGCTCGTGGCGGTGGTGGGTGTGGTGGTGCTGCTGATCGCGGCCATCGCGTTCGCGAACCGCGGGGGCGGCGGCGACAACGACGCGTCGGGATCGGGCGGCGGCGACAGAACGGCGGGCTCGGAACCGACGTCGGCGTCGGGGGTGAAACCGGTGACGGGGAAGAACGGGGGGATTCCTTCGGGGTTCGCGAAGGATGAGCAGGGGGCGGAGAGTGCGGCGGCGAATTACGCGGTGGCTCTGGTGTCCGCCGACATCCTGAGGCCCGCGGCCCGCGAGCAGATCATGCGTCAGCTCTTCGTGCCCGACAGGGCCGCGGACCTTGAGGCCAAGTTCGACGCGGCCTACGACAAGGCGTTCCTGGACAAGATCGGTCTCGACGAGAACGGCAACGCCGCCGAGGGACTGACCTACGTCTCACGCACGGCTCCGGTCGGGACCAAGGTCACGCAGTTCACGGACAACTCGGCCACCGTGGAGGTCTGGTGCACAGGCGTGTTCGGCACCGCCGGCGTCAGCTCCACGAATCCGGTGACCAACGACTGGTTCACGATGACCCTCAAGCTTCAGTGGCTGGGCGACGACTGGAAAGTCGAGAGCTTCGCCCAGAAGGACGGTCCGGCACCGGTCAATGCCGACCGTACGGCCTCCAACGCCGATGAGATCGCGAAGGCTGTCGAGGAGTACGGAGGCTTCACCTATGCCCGGTAGCCGTCGTCTCTCGCTCAAGATCGCCGGTGTTCTCGCCGTGGTGCAGACCTCGGCGGTACTTCTGGCGACCCGGGCCGTGGCAGCGCCGACGCCCTCGCCATCGCCCTCACCGTCCAACGACGACAACTGCGACCTCATCGTCGGCCCCGCCCGCGACTTCTGCGACAACGGCGAACCCGGCAGCAGCAGCCGCAACACCCCCAACGACCCCACCAGCGCCCTCGACCCCCTCACCTCCCTCGCGCGTGGTTGTGCCGATGCCGCCGCTTGGACCGTGGACACCCTCTCCAAGGCCGTGAAGGAGACCGCCACGGTCGACTTCACCAACACCGCCTTCCTCTCCCAGTACGCCGTTGTCTTCGCCGCCGCCACCATCCTCACCCTCATCCTCTGGCTCCTCGCCGTCGCCAAACGCGCCATCCGCGGCGTCCCGCTGACCACCGCCATCGGCGAGGCCATCGGGTTCCTCTGGCTGACCGTCCTCGCCTCCGCGTTCACGCCGCTCATCCTCTACACACTCGTCTCCGCGACCGACGCCGTCACCGAGGTCATCGCCGGTGGGACCAGTGGGCAGACCGATGTGTTCTTCGGGACGTTCTCCGAGGCGCTGAAGAAGGACACCGAGATCGGCGGCGGGCCGATCATGCTGATCGTCGTGTCCCTCGTGACGATCCTCGCCGCCGGCATCCTCTATCTGGAGCTGTTCATCCGGGCGATCCTGCTCTACGTCGGCGCCCTCCTCGGCGTCGTCGTCTACGCCGGGCTCGTCGACAAGAACATGTGGGGGCACGTACGCCGCTGGGCCGGGCTCATGATCGCGGTCATCATGGTGAAGCCCGTCATCGTCATCGTCCTCGGCCTCGCCGGCGCGCTCACGTCGTCCGACGACGGGCCCGACTCGTTCTCGGCCGTCGTCTCCGGGCTCGCCATCATCCTCCTCGCCATCTTCGCGTCGGCCATGATCTACCGCTTCGTCCCCGGCTTCGGCGACGAGATCGCGAGTGCCCGCAGCAACGCCAAGCTGTCCACCGACGGCGGCCGGGCCGCCGCCGTGATCAGTTCGCCCGCCGGTGTCGTCTCGCAGGGCATCAAGACCCACAGCGGCCGTGGCGGTGGCGGCGAGAGCGGCGGCGGCGGTGCCCGGCCGTCCAACCCCGTCTCCGGCGGCGTCGCCGCCCACAGCAGCCGCCCCTCCTCGGGGGGCGGCGGCGGAGGCGGAGGAGGCGGCGGCAGCGTCCCCTCGCCCGCCCCCCGCTCCAGCAGCCCCACCAGCGGCACCCCCCACAGCAGCCGCAGCAGCCACGGCAATCGCGGAACCGGTAACAACAGCACAGGAGGTGGAGGGCGTTGACGACTCAGTCCCATCCGATCGCGCCCCGCCGTACGTATCTCATCGGCCGCGCGCGGCCGAACGCGATCGTCGGCAAGAACCGTGAGACCGGCGAGATCGCGCTGATCATTTTCGGCGCGTTCCTCGGCATGATGAGCGGGCTCATCGTCCCCGTCCTGTCCCTGCGGATCGTGACGCTGCTCGGGTTCCCGCTCCTCGCGCTGGCCGTGGTGTACGTGCCGTACAAGCACCGCACCTTCTACAAGTGGTTCGAGATCAACCGCAGTTACAAGCGGACCCTGCGCAACGGCACCACCTACCGCTCCGCCGCCATGGAGTCCGGCACCGCCGCCGACGGCCGCGAGGTGGAGATCGGCCCGCCGCCCGGTATCGGGCGGATCAACTGGCTGGCCGCGCCCTTCGGTCCGGACGAGATCGCCGTACTGCTCCACGCCGACCGCCGCACCGTCACCGCCGCCATCGAGATCGAGGGCCCCGGCGTCGGCCTGCGCGACAGCGAGGACCAGGAGGCCCTCGTCGACCGCTTCGGCACTCTGCTCAAGCACGTCGCCAACGGGGACGGCTTCGTCACCCGCCTCCAGATGCTCGCCCGTACGCTCCCCGCCGACCCCGACGCGCACGCCAAGGACGTCACCCAGCGCGGCGACTCCGCCTCACCGGGCTGGCTCCAGGAGTCGTACGAACAGCTCCAGTCCATGGTCTCGACCTCCAGCGAGCAGCACCGCGCCTACCTCGTGGCCTGTATGCACTACACCCGCGAACTGGCCTCCGAGGGCCAGGCGATGGCCCGCGCCGCCCGCCAGGCCGCAGGCGGCAAGGGCGCCCGGCGCCGCAGGCTCGACAAGGACGCCGGGCTCGCCGTCGTCATGGCCCGTGAACTCACCGACATCTGTGCCCGGCTCGCCGAGGCCGACATCCGTGTCCGGCAGCCGCTCGGGCAGGCGCGGCTGGCCTCCCTCGTGCACTCGATGTACGACCCGGACCACCCCATAGACCACATCCAGGCCATGACGAAACGAAACGCCTGGCCGGCCGAGCTGGACGCCATGGAGCCCACCTACCTCCAGGCCAAGACCCGCGAGTCGTCCACCCGCGCCCCCTGGTGCCACTCCACGGCCTGGGTGAAGGAGTGGCCGATGACCCCGGTCGGCGTCAACTTCCTCGCCCCGCTGCTCGTCCACACGCCCGACGTGATCCGTACGGTCGCGGTCTGCATGGACCTGGAGCCCACCGAGGTCGCCATCGAGCGAATGCTCACGGAGAAGACGAACGACGAGGCCGACGCGAGCCGCGCCGCCAAGATGAACCGCACCGTCGACCCGCGCGACATCGCGGCGCACGGCAGGCTCGACCAGCGGGGTGAAGATCTCGCCAGCGGTGCGGCGGGCGTCAACATCGTCGGGTACATCACGGTGTCGTCCCGCTCGCCGGAAGCCCTGGCCAGGGACAAGCGGACGATCCGGGCGTCGGCCGGCAAGTCGTATCTGAAGCTGGAGTGGTGCGACCGCGAGCACCACCGGGCGTTCGTGAACACCCTGCCGTTCGCGACCGGCATCCGCCGATGACCGTCATCCAGAAGCCGACCGCCGCTGATAGGGGCCTGTGATGCGAGATCCCATGTCCGCCTTCACGGACGCCTTCACCACCTTCCTCTTCGGGAAGGTGGAGACCACCCGGCTGCCGGTCCGTACGTCCACCGGCCAGGCACAGGCCGTCTATCTGCCGACCGCGGCCCCCGGCCTCGGCGACTCGGGCGTCATCATCGGCCGCGAGGTCTACAGCGGCAAGGGCTACATCTACGACCCCTTCCAGCTGTACGGGCAGCAGCTCCCCGCCCCCCACTGGCTGGTCCTCGGCGAGTCCGGCAACGGCAAGTCGGCGCTGGAGAAGACCTACGTCCTGCGGCAGTTGCGCTTCCGCGACCGCCAGGTCGTCGTCCTCGACGCCCAGGGCGAGGACGGCGCGGGCGAGTGGAACCTCATCGCGCAGGAGCTGGGTATAACCCCCATCCGGCTCGACCCGATGGCGGCCCTGGACGGCGGCATCAAGCTCAACCCGCTCGACCCGGCGATCACCACGACCGGACAGCTCGCCCTGCTGCGCACGATCATCGAGGTCGCCATGGGGCACGGCCTGGACGAACGCTCCGGCTTCGCACTCAAGGTCGCGCACGCCTATGTCCACGGCACGATCGTCGAGCGCCAGCCCGTCCTGATGGACATCGTGGAGCAACTGCGCCACCCGGAGCCGGAGTCGGCCGAGGCGATGAACGTGGACATAGACGACGTACGGGCCTGGGGCCTGGACGTCGCCCTCGTCCTGGACCGGCTCGTCGACGGTGACCTGCGCGGCATGTTCGACGGCCCGACGACGGTCGGCATCGACCTCGACTCGCCGCTCATCGTCTTCGACCTCTCGCACATCGACCGCAACTCGATCGCGATGCCGATCCTGATGGCGATCGTCGGCGTGTGGCTGGAGCACACCTGGATCCGCCCCGACCGGAAGAAGCGCATCTTCCTGGTCGAGGAGGCCTGGCACATCATCAACTCCCCGTTCGTGGCACAGCTCTTCCAGCGGCTCCTCAAGTTCGGCCGCCGGCTGGGACTCTCGTTCGTGGCAGTCGTCCACCATCTCTCCGACGTGGTCGACGGCGCCGCCGCGAAGGAGGCCGCCGCCATCCTCAAGATGGCGTCGACCCGGACGATCTACGCACAGAAGGCGGACGAGGCACGGTCCACCGGCCAGGTGCTCGGGCTGCCGCGCTGGGCGGTCGAGATCATCCCGAGCCTCACGCCCGGTATCGCGGTGTGGGACGTCAACGGCAATGTCCAGGTGGTCAAACACCTGGTCACCGAGGCGGAACGCCCCCTGGTCTTCACCGACCGCGCCATGACGGAGAACAGCCAGGCGTCCGACGCCTCGGACGCCGCAGACGCCATGACCGGCGGGCTGCCCGACGACGTACGGGCCGCCGAGTGGGAGGCCGAACAGCGCGCGATCCTCATGGAACAGCAGCGGCTGAACGCGTCCTCCGAGTCCACGGTGGCGTGAGCGGCATGGCGGCGGGAGGCGGCGCCGGGCCCGGACCCGGCGCGCAGCGCGGGATCCCGGACGGTCTGATCCTCGGCGTGCTGGGCTTCCTGCTCGGGATCACCCTGTTCGTATGGACGGCGACCGGCCTCGCCGCGCTCTTCGCGCACGGATCGTGGCCGGGCTCGGTGACCTTCATGCGTACGCCGTCGGCGATACGGCAGTTGGTCTCGGCGCCGCACGACCTGCCCGCCGCCTGGCCGGACACCCCGCCGGGCGAGCTCTCCGGGTACGGCCTGTTCTGGGGCCTGCTCATCGGGGAGCTGATGGTGGCGGCCGTGCTGACGGTGTTCGTGCTGGGCGTGGTGGTCCGCTGGCGGGCGCTGCGTACGGTACGGCTCCGGGAACTCGCGCGTGCGCGGGAACAGGCGCAGGAGCGGGCGCGGAGACGCGTCGACGGGGACGCCGACGCGGAGCACGTACGGGAGGCGCCGGCCCGCACACCGGAGCCGGTCCCCGCGCCTGCCCAAGTCGCGCCCCGGGCCCCGGCCGTGGCCCCGGTCGAGCAGGCGGTCGACCAGACGGTCGAACAAGCACCCGTCGCAGCTCCCGCCCCCGTACCCGCGCCAGCACCCGTCCCCTCGCCCCGTACGGCCCCCTACGCCCATGTCCGCTACGGCGACCCCCGCGCCCGCCGCCCCGCCGCCGTACAGGCCATCCAGGACGCCGAGGGCCCCGCGCTCGTCGTCACGTCCGACCCCACCGTCTGGGCCGAGACCAAGGACGCCCGCGCCAAACTCGGCCCCGTCCTCGTCTACGACCCCGGCCATCTCTGCGACACCCCGGCCCGTCTCCACTGGTCCCCCACCAGCGGCTGCGAGGACGCCGACACCGCCGCCGCGCGTTCCGTCGCGCTGCTCGCGCCCGTCCGGCCCCTCGCCCGCCTCGACGCCGCCATGGCCGACACGGCACAGACCCTGCTGCGCTGCTGGCTGCATGCCGCGGCCGTGGACTCGCGGCCGTTCAAGCAGGTGCACCGCTGGGCGCAGGGCGGCAGCGCCCACGAGGCCGTACGGCTGCTGCGTACCCACCCCAAGGCCGCATCCGGGCTCGCGGGCCTGCTGGAGTCCGCGCTCACCGCGCACCCCGAACGCCGGGACATCGCCCAGCAGTTGACCACCCGCGCGCTGGCCTCCCTGTCGTCCGTCCACATCCGTGAGGCGTGCACACCCAATCGCGCCGACTCGCTCGCACTGGATTCTTTTCGTGCCGAGGGGGGAACGCTCTACGTGGTGGGTGAGCCGATCGAAGATCCGCGAACTCGCCCGGGAGCGATGCCGCTGCTCACCGCTCTCGCCTCGAACGTGGTCGAGCACGGCCGCCGCATGGCCGCACGGTCATCCGCCGGTCGGCTCGACCCACCAATGACTCTGGTGCTCGACGACGTGGCGGCGGTGGCGCCACTGCCGGCGCTGCCCGAGCTGCTGGCCGACGGTGACGAGCAGGGAATGCCCGCCCTCGTCCTGCTGCGCTCGCGTGAACAGGGCCGGGACCGCTGGCCGCATCAGGAACTGCCCGCCTGAGCCGACCGTTTCACCGACCGGGTCCGCTCAAGCGCTCCGCAGGCCGGCTCATCGGGTCGGCTCCTCAAGCCGGCTCCTCAGACCCCCGGTCGCGACACCGCGAGCTCGAACTCCCGCGCGGAGGGATCGTTCTCGACCTGGACGGTCCGGCCGGTGGGCTCGAATCCGAGCTTGCGGTACGCGGCGCGCGCCCGCCCGTTCCGCTCGTCCACGTACAGCCGCACCCGCTCGGCACGAGGCTCCTCCAGCGACCACGCCCACGCGGTGGCGGCGTCGAACAGCTCCTTCAGCACCCCGGCGCCCCGGTGCTCCGGCCGTACGTACACGGCGACGAGGTGCGCCTGGTCGTACGCGCTCAGGCCACCGAGGGCATCGGTCGTGCCCGCTCGCTCGACAAGAGCCACCACCGAACCGGCCCACTCACCGTCCGCGAGCTCGGCCACGAACTGCCGCACGGACGCACTCCGCGCCGCTCGCTCCGTCCGCTCGCGCCAAAAGGAATCGGGGCGCTGAACGGCGTCCTCGTACGTTTCCAGGAAGGCGATCGGCGCCACCGGATCCCGCAGGGCGTCCAGCCGAAAGTCCTTGGCGCGAGCCCATTCGTCCGTGCGTACGGCACGAACGGCGCGTTCGGCCTTTACAAGAGGTACGGCGCGCTCCGCGCGATTCGTCTGGTCCATCCCGCGATCCTCCGCGCCCACCGCCGCCGCGCACAAACGGGTTTCGTCGTACCGGGGTACGACGCCCCGTACGCGATGCCCGCCCCCGGTCCGACGTTCCGGAGCCGCCCGCTGCCTACCGTCGAAGTCATGATCAAGGCCAACGGACTCACCAAGCGATACGGCGGCAGGACCGGCAAGAGCGGCAAGACCGTCGTCGACGAACTCACGTTCACCGTCGAGCCGGGCGCCGTCACCGGTTTCCTCGGCCCCAACGGCGCCGGCAAATCCACGACCATGCGCATGATCCTGGGCCTCGACGCCCCCACCGCCGGAAGCGTCACCGTCGGCGACCGCGCCTACGCCGCGCACCCCGCCCCGCTCCACGAGGTCGGCGCCCTTCTGGAGGCCCGCGCCGTCCACCCGGGCCGCACCGCCCACCACCATCTGACGGCACTCGCCCACACCCACGGCATCCCCGGCTCCCGCGTCGGGCACGTCCTGGACCTGACCGGCCTCACAGATGTCGCGGGAGACCGCGTGAAGGGCTTCTCCCTCGGCATGGGCCAGCGCCTCGGGATCGCCGCCGCCCTGCTCGGGGACCCGGCCACGGTCATCCTCGACGAGCCGGTCAACGGCCTCGACCCGGAGGGCGTCCTGTGGATCCGTAACCTCCTCAAGTCCCTCGCCGCCGAAGGCCGTACGGTCTTCGTCTCCTCCCACCTGATGAGCGAGATGGCTCTGACCGCCGAACGGCTCATCATCATCGGCCGCGGCCGGCTCCTCGCCGAGACGACGGTGGCCGACTTCGTACGGGACTCCGGCATCGCGGCCATGAAGGTCGTCTCCCCCGCCGCCGCCACGCTCGCCGCGCTGCTCGCGGGCCCCGGCGTCGAGATCACACCCGGCTCCGGCCCGGACGAGCTGGACGTACGGGGCGTCGACGGCGAACACATCGGCCGTATCGCCGCCGCCCATGCCGTCCCCGTGTACGAGCTGACGCCGCGCACCGCCTCGCTGGAGCAGGCATTCATGGACCTGACACGCGACGAGGTCGAATACCAGGCCGGCGGCACCACCCACGACGCACTGACAGGAGCGGCGGCATGAGCACCGCGCGAATCACCACGGCCCCCACGGGCGTCAGGCCCACCCGCGTGGGTGTCACACCGGCCCGCGTCCTGCGCTCGGAGTGGCACAAGTTCTGGACCCTGCGCTCCACCTGGGTCACGCTCTCCGCGACATCGGTGCTCATCCTCGCCACCGGCCTGGTCATGGCCGTCAGCCACGAACCGGACGGCGGGGGCTCGGGAGGGGTCGGCGATCCGGTCGTCCTCACCCTGATCGGCATCCAGTTCGGCCAGATCATCCTCACGGTGCTCGGCGTCCTGTTCAGCGCGGGCGAGTACTCGACCGGCATGATCCGCGCCTCGCTCACCGCCGTCCCGAAACGGCTGCCCGTGCTGTGGGCCAAGGCCGCGGTCTTCACCGCCGTGTCGCTCGTCATCGGCACGGTCACCGTCTTCACGACCTTCCTGCTCGCCCAACTCTTCCTCTCGGACACGGACATGGGCGCCTCGCTCACCGATCCCGGCATCGCCCGCGCCGTCGTGGGCACGGCGGTCGCCCTCACGCTTCTCGGTGTACTGGGCCTCGGCCTCGGCGCGCTGCTCCGCTCCGTGCCGGGAGCCATCGGCGCGTTCTTCGCGGGAGTGGTCATCCTGCCGGAGGTGCTGTCGGCGATGCCTTCCGACGCCGTGAAGAGTGCCGTCGCGTATTTCCCGGCCCGCGCCTCCGAATCCCTCGGAGCGGTCCAGCAGGTCGACGGGGGGCTGTCGGACGGGACGGCCCTGCTCACCCTGTGTCTGTGGGCGGCGGCCGCACTGCGAGCGGCGGGGTGGTTGCTCAAACGGCGCGATGTATGACGATGGGGGAACGGACGGCTCGGAGCCGGGGTGAGGGGGCGAGGGTGAGCGGGGTGCACGACGGTGGCAACAGGTCACTCACGCAGCTCATCAACCGCGCCGCCGAGCGGATCAGCCGCTTCGACGCGTCGCACCCGATCGCCTGGGACCTGCTGCTGACGGGCTGTCTGCTGCTCGGCGGCGCGATCGACCTGGCCGGCGGCGGCTGGCGATCGGTCGCGCCCGACCCCGACGCACCGACGTGGGCGGCGGCGCTCTGCACGGTGGGCTTCCCGCTGACCGTGGCGCGCCGCCGTACGCGTCCCCTGGCAATGCTGCTCGCGACGCTGCCGTTCGCCCTGCTGCAAGCCTGGTCCGGCGCGGGGCTCCAGATCGCCGCGTTCTGCCAGCTGATCATCGTCTTCAACATCGCGCTGCGGCTGCCGATGCGCCAACTGGGCCTGGCGGCGGCTCTGCTGGCCGTTCCCCTCGTCGTGGGCGCGGCCCGCTTCCCGGACGGCGGCTGGGTCATACCCCTCCAGTCGTCCCTGACGAGCTACGCAGTTGTGGCAATGCTGGGGATCGTGGTGCGTACGCGACAGGAGTACACGGCCTCCTTGAGAGAGCGGGCGAGACAGCTGGAGATCGAACGCGACCAGCAGGCCCAACTCGCCGCCGCCGCCGAACGCACCAGGATCGCCCGCGAGATGCACGACATCCTCGGCCACAACCTCTCGGTCATCACGGGCCTCGCGGACGGCGGGTCGTACGCGGCGAGGAAGAACCCGCAGCGTGCCACCGAGGCCCTGGACGCGATCGCCACCACCAGCCGCCAGGCACTCACGGAACTGCGCCGGCTGCTCGGCATCCTCCAGAACGACGCCCCGCACGGCGCCCCCGCCGAACTCTCGCCCCAGCCCGGTCTCGGCGAACTGGACCAACTCATCGACGGCGTACGGGCGGCGGGCCTGCCGGTGCATATCACGCTCACCGGCGACCTCGAAACCGCGCCGACGGGACGCCAGCTCACGGTCTACCGTGTCGTCCAGGAAGCCCTCACGAACACCCTCAAGCACGGCGGCCCCGACGCCACGGCGAGAGTCACGCTCAGCCGCACGCCCGAGTCCATCACCGCGGAGATCACCGACACCGGCAGACCGACGAACTCGACGGGGCCGGGGGGACGCGGCATCACCGGCATGCGGGAACGGACCGCCCTGTACGCGGGCACACTTGACGTCGGACCGCTGCCGCCGCCGAACAGCGGCTGGCGGGTCCATCTGCATCTGCCGAACGACGAGGACCACCGGCTGTGACGACCGTACTGATCGCCGACGACCAGCCCCTGCAACGCATGGGCTTCCGGATGCTGCTGGAGAGCCAGGACGACATGACCCTGGTGGGCGAGGCCGGCGGCGGAGCCGAAGCCGTCCGCCTGATCGCCCGACTCCACCCGGACGTCGTCCTGATGGACGTCCGTATGCCGGGCCTGGACGGCATCGAGGCGACCCGCCGTATCGTCGCGGCTGGCAGCCGTACGAGGGTGCTCATCCTGACCACCTTCGACCTCGACGAGTACGCGTACGCGGGCCTCCGCGCCGGCGCCAGCGGCTTCCTCGTCAAGGACGCGCTCCCCGAAGAGCTGCTGTCCGGCATCCGCGCGGTCGCGTGCGGCGACGCGGTGGTGGCACCGAGCCTCACCCGCCGGCTGCTGGACGCGTACGCGCACCGCCTCCCGGCCACGAACGGATCCGAACGTACGACGGCGCCGCCCGAGGAACCCCACCCGGGGATCGCGCTGCTCACGGACCGGGAACGGGAAATCCTCACCGTCGTCGGCCAGGGCTGGACGAACGCCGAGATCGCCTCCCGATTCCACCTCGCGGAATCGACGGTGAAGACGCACGTGGGCCGCGTACTGGCGAAGACGGGCTCACGCGACCGCGTCCAGGCGGTAATCCTGGCGTACGAGGCGAAGCTGGTCCGCCCGTCGTGAGAAAGGGTCTTGAACGCAGGAATGCCCCGCACCAGAGGTGCGGGGCATTCCCAACCAAAGATTGTTCGGCGGCGTCCTACTCTCCCACAGGGTCCC
>NZ_JBHXDC010000013.1:0-39045 GCF_042725135.1 Streptomyces sp. NPDC060366
CCCACGGACACGAGTACATCCGGCCTGGAGCAGGTCAAGGAGCAACTGTCCGCCTACGTCGGGGCCCGGGGCCAGAAGCTGCTGGATTCCGCCGGAGGCAGACTCACCGACCTCGCACAGGGCCTCGGGGGCGGTACCGACGGAGACGGGTCCAAGGGCCTCCTGGACGTCGGGAAGCGGGTGCTCGGCGGCGAGAACCCGGTCAAGGCCCTCGTGGGCGAGAAGGCCGGCTCGATGAAGGACAAGGCCGTGGATTCGGTCAAGAACGCCTTCGGCGGCGGGGGCGGGAAATCCGGCAGCCCCAAGGTCACCAACATCATTGAAGCCATCGACGTCGGTAAACCGTTGCGCCTGGTCTACGACCGCTGGACCGAGATAGAGGAGTTCAACGCCTTCGCCAAGGGCGTCACCGACGTGTCCCAGTCGGATGAGATCGAGAGCGACTGGAAGCTCAAGGTCGCCTTCTCCAACCGCAGTTGGAAGGCCACGGTGCAGGAACAGGTCCCCGACGACCGCATCGTCTGGACATCCGAAGGCGCCAAAGGAACGACGCACGGCGCCATCACCTTCCACGAACTGGCCCCGAGCCTGACCCGCATCGTCGCGGTCGTCGAATACACCCCGTCCGGATTCTTCGAGAAGACCGGCAACGTCTGGCGTGCCCAGGGACGCCGACTGCGCCTGGACCTCAAGCACTTCCAGCGGTACGCCACACTCACCGACGACGAGGAAGTCGAAGGCTGGCGCGGCGAGATCCGCGAGGGCGAAGTCGTCCGGAGCCACGAGGAAGGGCTCGAGGACGACGAACCGGAGGAAGAGGACGAGGAGGACGAGGAGGAGCCCGACGAGGAGAACGAAGAAGAGAAGTGAAGGACATCCGTCCGGTACCTGAGCCTGGCACCTGCTTCCTCGTATCCCTGCCACGTCGTGACGGCCGGGATGCTCGCGGGATGCGTCTGAGAGATCGAGCAGGACGCATGCTTGTTGACAGGCCACAACCCGCCCGGGGTAAGCAAGTCGAATGAGAACGGACTCTTACACCGGAGTCTTGGGGTGGTGGTGAAGCCCGCGCTTGATCAGCACGAGGGATCGCCAGGCCAAGGTCACCCCCGCGTCTGCGGAACCCTGCATGGGTGGTCGAGCCTGGCCGGAAGATCAAGAACAAGCGAGTGATTGTCTTCGAACCGGGACGAGGTCGGCCGCGCCGAGCAATTGGCGATGCAGGCGGGGTTTTCCCGTTCTCAGGGTCGCTTGGCAGCTCGGGTGACGCTGTCCAACCCGTAGTAGTCGGCGACGCAGACGGCCGGCCAGGCGATGCGTCCGCCGGCGCCGAAGGGCTCGGTCATTTTGCTGAGGGGCATGCGTTCGTACGGAAGGACCCGGGCACCTGCGGCGGCTCCGCCGCGTAGACGGGCGTCTTGGTGGCCCCACTTCCCTGCCCGTACGGCCATTTTGGGTTCGAGCTTCGGGGAAGAGGCGGCCACTGATGAGCAGCGTGCTCGCCAGTACGACCACCGCGACGACGCTGGTCTCCTCCGAGAGCGTGCCCAGGATCAGTCCCGCGACGAAGACAGTGAGCTGTGCGGGGACTCTGCCCCGCTGCGATGTGGCACGCAGTACGGGATGACCGCGGCACAGGCGAGCACGGGGGGCAGCGTGTGAGAGACGGACGCGGCCGGCCAGTAGAACGTCTTGTATGTGTTGGGGGATCCGAGCAGGAACAGGACCGTCACCATCGACGCCACCAGGAACGGGACTCCTCGCGGGACTCGCATTCCCGCCCTGGGCAGCACCATAGCGATGAACGCCTAGAGGAGAGCAAGGACCAGCACACCGCTGAACAGCCCGAACCACTGTTGACCGGCGACGCCGAACCGTGCGTAGGACCAGACGCCCGAACCACGCCGCCGCCACGAGCTGGGCGACCGGCGGAAGGGCGAGCAGTCCGATCCAGAGAGGTGTCCACCCTCGCCCTTGTGGTCCGAACGTCTTCGCTACGTCGCGGCTGAACGGACTTCTCCGGCACGCGCTCCATGACTGGTCTCTCGTCCACTCGGAATCACGAGGTGCCACCGGCCGGCGGCGCGAACAGGCTGCTGAAGTCAGCGAAGGAAAGAGCCTTCCTCCACGCAGGAATACAGCTTGCGGCTCCCGAACAGCCGGAATCGCCATCCTCAGGCCGGTCCGGGAAAGTACCGCGGGGGCTTCACCCAATCGGTGCCGCCGCGTCGGGGCGTGCGGCCAGCATGGACGCCAACTGCGCGGCCGACGGTGCAGAGCGGCCTCAGGGCAGTGTCACGACAGGGCACTCGGTGAGCTTGCCGTAGGGCTTGTAGGAACGGGTCCGGGATGTCGATGACTTCGTAGAATGAGTCTCCCCAGGTGGCCCATTTCTGCAGCCGCTCGGCGTCAATGAGGTGGATTTCGTGCTTGCTGGCGAAGGCGCGGGCCGGTTTGGAGAACGTCGCATTGGTGATCATCACAGCGATGTCGGCGTTGTTTTCCTGACGGCTGTGCCGTTGAACCGTTGTACGGGCTCGCTGCCGATTGCGCGTCCTGGCAGGGTCTTTGTCTGTTTGCACTGGACTACGACGGTGCGGTTGTCCGGTGTGCGGAATATCCCGTCCGCGCCCAAGTCCCCGGGCTCGCCCCGGTCTCGGCGGACCATCATGCCGTCCCGATTCGCCAGCCAGGAGGTGAGGATCTCGAAATTTGTGGAGCCAAAACGCAGCATTTGTTCCGGCGTGTAACTCTTCCCGCTCTGTCGGAATTCCAGCCTGCGGCTGTTGAGGTCGGCCAGTCGGTCGATTTGCTTCGACACGTCTGAGACAAGAGCTTCTCGTCGCCTCTTCAGGGGTGTGAGGTGGTCTCGGCATGCAACGACCGTGTTGAGTGGGGATTCGTGGCTCCCTGGTGTGAACCGAAGTGACGGATCCTCGTCAGGAAAGCACAACAAGCTCTCAAGAGCGGCACCTGAAGCCTGGCCGCAGCTGGTCGGCGGTCACCCACACCGAGTACTCGGCCGCCTCGACGCTCTCCCGTGTCGTCACCCAGGCAGGCACACCGATGAGATAACGCCACCGTAAACCTTCCGCGACTTCCTGCCTCTCATACAGACGGACCCGAACGGTCTGCGAATCGGGCCGGACGATCATGATCTCGGCTGAACGCACGGCCAGACGATCCACGCCTCCGCCGCCCCCTAGGCGCTCCGTTTGGATGATCGGGCTGACCACAGGAAGATGCCTGCGATGTGGAGTCTGGCCCTGTAGATCGTGCTCCTGGAGGCGTTCGGAAAAGCCTCGCATCTGATGCCCGCTGCTGAACCGGCTCGACGAGCGGGAGCGCACATTCCAGGGATGCCCTTTGGCCAAGAGGTGACCCAGGTTCAGGTCGCCACGGAACCGGGGCTACTCACAGATGCACATCTCCCGCCTCCTCACCCATATCCCGGCCTCCTCTCCGGCCCGTGGCCCGTCCACCGCGTGCAAGGTCCGCACGGTGGAATCAGAAATCGATCGTGGCGGCGCTGCGGACGGCGACGCCCATGTTCCGTTCCATCATCTGGAGCGCGGCGTCGGCCAGGTCGGGGTGAATGTGGGCCACGGCGTCCTTGGGCACCGTTACGCTCAGGTGGCGGATGTGCGCGTCCAGAGCGGAGTAGAGCACGCACTGTTCGGTGACCTGACCGCAGAGAACCACGTGGTCGGCGCTCAGTTGGGAGAGCAGGTAGGACAGTGGGGTCTCGTAGAAGATCGAGTGCCGCGCCTTGATGACGAAAAGGGAGTCGTCCGTCGGCCGGACGGGTTCGACCAGATCGCCGTGGGGTCCGGCCAGGGCCGTTTCGAGGATTTCGCCGTGGTGCGAGCGCCACTCGCCGAAGTTGTCGTTGACGTAGATGACGGGCACCTCATGGCTTCGCGCTTCGCCGATCAGCCGCGCGATTCGGGGCACCGCTTCCCTCGCGGACGGTACGAGCAGATGCGCATCGGCGTGATCGTACGTATTGATCATGTCGATGACGATCAGCGCGGAATGCTCCATGGGTTCCATGATGGCTGCGCCTCCCATGACCTGCCCGCCGTGGTCAGCCGCCCGTGACGTCCCGTTTCTCCAGCGGGTGGGCGGCGGGCCCTTGGAGGACCGAGCCGTCCACACCGAAACGTGAGCCGTGGCAGGGGCACTCCCAGGCGGTCTCGGCGTCGTTGAAAATCACCAGACATCCGAGATGGGTGCAGCGGGCGGATACGGCGCGGGCCACGCCGTCCGCGTCCCGGTAGACGGCGCAGCGCTGTCCGTTGACACGTACCACCGCTCCGGTGCCCGGCGGGACCTGCGCGACCGAGTCCACGTGCGTGGTGCGCAGCCGGTCGCCGACGAAGTGCCTGGCGACATCGGCCTGTTGCTTGAGCAGGGCGGGCGCTTCGCGAATGGTGCTCGCCAGCCGGCGCGGGTCGTACAGGGCGGCCCACGGCGGCTCCTCGCCCCGGACGAGGTCGGTCAGAAGCCGACCGGCCATGACGCCGCCGCTCATCCCCCAGCCGCCGAACCCGGTGGCCACGTACGTGTGGCGGGAGCCGGCGTGGAAGGGGCCGACGAGGGGGACGGTGTCGGTGGAGTCGTTGTCCTGGGCGGCCCAGCGGTAGGCGGTGGCACCGACGGGGAACCTGGCGCGCATCCAGGCGTCCAGCCGCCGGAACCCCTCGCGGGGGTCGCCCGTGCCGGGCGTGAAGCTCTCGCCGGTGACGATGAGCAGGCGGTGGTCGTCGTCGAGCGGTGCCGTGCGCACCGACCGCTTGCCGTCCTCCCGCGTGATGTACATGCCGGTCGGCGCGATTCCGGCGGCGATCGGGGCGGCGACCACCAGTTCCCTGCGCGGGGAGAGCCGCGCGAAGGTCAGGGCCCTGTCGAAGACGGGGAAATGGGTGGCGATCACCACGTCGCGCGCCGTGACGGTGTGGCCGGACTCGACCGTGACCCGGCAGGGGGTGCCTTCCGAGAGGCCGGTGGCGCGCGAGCGCTCGAAGATCAGACCGCCCTTGGCCCGGAGGTCGGCGGCAAGGGCGAGCAGATACTTACGGGGGTGGAACTGCGCCTGCGCTTCCACCCGGACGGCGCCGCTCACCTCGTACGGCAGATCGGTATGGTCCACGTACGCCGCCGCGAGCCCGGCCGCCGCGGCCGCTTCGGCCTCTGCCCGCAGTTCGGGAACGGCGGCGGGTTCGGTGGCGTAGGTGTAGGCGGGCGCGCGCTCCAGGTCGCAGGAGATACCGAGCGTGGCGACGATCTCGGCCACCCGTTCCACCGCGCCCTGCTGCGAGCGCGCGTACAGCCGTGCGGCGTCCTGGTCACGTGTCCGGCGCAGCCGGTCGTAGACCAAGGTGTGCAGCGCGGAGACCTTCGCGGTGGTGTATCCGCTGACCCCGGCCGCGATCCGGTCGGCCTCCAGCACGGCGACCGTCCTGCCGGTGCCGGCCAGCTCCCACGCCGTGCTCAGCCCCGCGATGCCGCCACCCACCACGACCACGTCAACGGTGACGTTCTCGTCCAGCGCCGGGTGATCGGTGGCACCGGCGGTCGCCATCCAGAAGGATTCGGCCTGTCCGGGCAGGGGCTGTGAATCGGTCATGTCAGCCTTTCAGAACGTGCTTCCGATCGGTCGCGAGGCGTCCGCGACGGGCCATCCAGGTACCCGGCCCCCGGGTACCGACACACCGTAGGTCGCGGCCTCGCGCTGCTCCGGGATGCCGGGGCGTGGCGCCGGCGGATTGCCCCGCGGGAACGCGACCGCCCGGACGCGGCACGTGGCGCCGCCTGCCACCATGGGCGGGAGCGCCCCGGCGCACGGGGTTTCCCGGCGTCGCCGTCCCGTCCGAAGGAGTCCTCGTGACCGATCGGAAGCACGTTCTGCGCGGCCGTACGGCTGTGGTGACCGGTGCCGCGCGCGGGGTGGGAGAGGCAGTCGCCAGAGAGCTGGCCGCCCGGGGCGCCCGCGTGGCGCTGGTCGGCCTGGAGGAGGAGTTGCTCGCCCGGTTGGCCCATGAGCTTCCTACGGAGTCGGAGCACTGGTACGCGGACGTCGCCGACGACGGGACGATGGCCCGCGTCGCCGGCGAGGTACGCGAGCGTCTGGGCCCCGCTTCGGTCGTCGTCGCCAACGCGGGAGTGGCCGAGGGCGGTCCGTTCCTGGACACCGACCTCGCGAGCTGGCGGCATGTCATCGAGGTGAACCTCGTGGGCAGCGCGATCACCGCGCACGTGTTCCTGCCGCATCTGCTCGACACCCGCGGTTACCACCTCCAGGTCGCCTCGCTGGCGTCCATCGGCGCGGCGCCGATGATGAGCGCCTACTGCGCGTCGAAGGCCGGCGTGGAGTCCTTCTCCCACTCCCTGCGTCCGGAACTCGCCACTCGGGGTGTCGGGGTGGGCACCGCCTATCTGAACTGGACCGACACCGACATGATCCGTGACGCCGACCAGCACGCCGTGCTCCGCGAACTCCGCGCACACATGCCCGCGCCCGCCCGGAAGGTCTACCCTGTGGAACACGTGGCGGTACGTCTGGTGGACGCGGTCGAGCGTCGGGCGTCCACGGTCTACGTGCCGGGCTGGCTCCGGGGAGTGCAGGCCGTACGGGCCGCCCTGCCGACCCTCGTCTCCAGGTTCGCGCGCCGGGAACTGACGCGCTCGGAGTTCTCGGCGACGGGCCTGCTCGGGGCCGGGGGCCGTGCGGCGGAAGCGCGCCGCGCCTCGTGAGGGCGGTGGGCCGCCCGGGCTCCCCGTACGCGAGTGGCTCGGTCGGGTGTCATCCCCGTGGTTCCAGGCGGACGACGATGCCTTTGGAGGTCGGTGTGTTGCTGGTGTCGGCCACGCTGTCCAGCGATCCGCGCGCGGCGCCCCGGGGAGCGCCGCCCGTCCCGTACGCCCGCCGTCAACTCGGGGCCTCGAAGGGGGCAGGCCGACACGACCTCCTCATGACGTGTGGCTACCGGCGTGAAGCTCCGCCGCTGCGGGATTCAGGTCGTCCATGCCGCCCGAGTACCCGTACGCGCCTGGGTAAACGTACGGCCTCATAACGGTGTGCGCAGGCTGGACCGGCCGTCGCGCCAGGCCGCGAGCGTTCGCTCGCCCACGAGGGCGTCGAGCAGGTCGGTGGCCGCGACGCCGAAGGCGATGTCCGCCTCCAGCGCCGGTTCGTCCGCCAGCAGTCCGCCGACGACCTGTTCGTGGACGGCGTCGGCCTCCACGTGCTCGGCGTAGAAGTGCACGGCCGCGTCTCCCGCGTTAGCGCGCCGCATCGCCTGGGCCAGTCGGCGGGAGGCGGGCGAGGAGGTGACCTCGACGGCGGCGAAATGCCCGACGAGGGCGCCGCGCAGTGCCCGGTGCAGTCCGAACATGGACATCAGGTTGACGCTCGCCAGCGTCTCGGCCGTCGCGGCGTCCACGTAGCGGCCGTACGTCGTGTCCAGGCCGAGGTCCGTCATCAGGTCGGCGAAGAGCCGTGAGTGCATGCGGTGCGCGTCGCCGCCGCCGTACTCGTCGAACTCCACCGCGACCATGCCCGCCATGGCCCTGCCCCGCAGCCGGGGGACCACCCACAGGTGCGGGTCGGCCTCCTTGAGGTGGTAGAGCGAACGCTGGGCGGCGTACTCGCGCAGCTGCCACAGCTCACCCTCGTCGCGGAGGTAGTGGGTGAGTCCCGTGCCGTTCACCGGTTCGACCAGAATCTCGTCGAACGCCTCGTCGGCACGGTGCGGCCGGCCCTCGGTGTCCTCGCGCAGGGCGTCCAGGAAGCGGCGTTCCAGACCCGCCCGCAGCCCGAGCAGTGCCGGATGCCACTCCCAGGCGGGGTCGACGCCCTGAAATCCGCGGTAGTGCAGTTCGTAGCAGAGGTAGAGCGCCAGGTGCAGGTCCTCGCCGTAGGGATCAGCCTCGTGAACCGCGGCCGTCCACCGGCAGGGCGCTCTCGGGGCCGGGGTGGGTCCGCAGCGCCCGGAGGGTTCGCTCGCTGAGTTCGCCGCGGCCCGTGGGCAGGAGGGGCTCGGTCAGCCGGACGTCGGTCGGCTCCGCCGGTTTCACTCGTGGGACTCCTCATTCGTGTCACTGGGACCACGCGTGTGGTCCGAATCGCCCCGGGGCGCGGTGGAGCCCCTGGCCCTGCGGCGGTGGCTGGTGTCGCACCAGGGGTAGGTCCGGCTGCGGCGGCAGGTGCACAGGGCCACGGTGAACCGGTCCGAACGCGCCGTGCTCCCGTCGTCCAAGGTCACTTCGACGGGCCCTTCCAGCAGGAGCGGCCCCTCCCGTGTCGGGGTGATACGGCAGGGCCTGTCACTCGGCGCGTTCGGCACGGATGATCACCAGCTCTTCCTTGTCGTCGCCGGGCGTGATCAGGCCGCGGTCCAGCAGCCACTGGCGCCGCGAGGCCAGTACGGGGCCGAAGGGCACGCGGCGGCGGTCGGTCACCTCGGCCGGCAGACCCGCGCGCTCCAGCCGCTCCAGGGTCGCGGGCACCCCGCACAGCGCCGAGTGAACGAGGAGCAGTGCCCCGCCGGGGCGTAGCAGGCCCGCCGCCCCGTCGCACAGCCGGTCGAGGACCAGACGTCCGTCGTGCCCCGCGTCCCACGCCCTGGCCGGGCCCCGCGCGGGCAGGGCGGCGTCCGGCGCGGGCACATAGGGCGGATTGCTGAGGATGAGATCGAATCGCCTGCCGGCGGCGGGGGCGAGGAGGTCACCCCGGACGGCTTCGACCCGCAGCCCGGCGAGCGCCGCGTTCAGGCGGGTGGCGAGCACGGAACGGCGCGTACGGTCCACGGCCGTCACCCGCGCCCCCCGGCGCGCGGCGGCGAGAGCGAGAAACCCCGACCCCGTACCGACGTCCAGGACCGTCGTCCCCGTACCGATCGTCTCCCGTTCCAGCGCGTCACGCAGCAGCAGGGTGTCCTCCTGGGGCCCGTAGACGCCGCGCGGCAGCATCACCAACCGGCCACTCTTGTCGTACGTACCGATCAGACCGGGCATCGGCTCACCTCGTCCCTCCGCGGTCCCGCCAGGTCGTCTCTTCCGGACGGATGGGCAAAAACACCCCGGAGCGCATACGTCACATCTGTCACCTTCCTCCAGTGCCCACGAAGTCGCGCTTCTCACGGCGCGGCTCTCATCAGTCGCAGATCACACGTCCGGCTCCGCGGCGGGCCGGTTCGCGGGGCGCGGCCTCGCCGGGGCGTTCTGTCCGGCGCGTACGGTCCATGGGAAGCCGGGCGGTGAGAAACGCCGGTCGGTCCGGCCGCGCAGTGCGGCGCGGGCGGCGTTGGCGCCCGGTGCGCCGTGCACACCGCCGCCGGGGTGGGCGGAGGCGGAGGCCAGGTACAGCCCCTTGACCGGGGTCTCCGGCCGTCCGGACCCGGGTGTCGGGCGGAAGACCAGTTGCTGGTGCATGGCCGCCGTACCGCCGTTGATGGCGCCGCCGTGCAGATTGGCGTCCATCGAGTGGAGGGTGGGCGGCGAGAGGAGACGCCGGGACCTGATACGGGAGCGGAAACCCGGCGCCCAGCGTTCCACCTCGCTCTCGATCCGGTCCGCCATCGCTTCCTGCTCCCGTCGGTCCCACGTCCCGGTCAGGCCGCCCTCGCCCGCGTCGCCCTTGGTCCGGTGCGGGACGTGCGTGTAGGCCCACGCCGATTCGGTGCCGGCCGGGGAGCGTGTGGCGTCGGCCGTGGTCATCTGTCCGAAGAGGAGGAAGGGCCGGTCGGGTACCTGCCCCATGGAGAGCTGCGCGGCGAAGCGGGTGAGTCCGTCGACGCCGTCGGCCAGATGGACCGTCCCCGCCGTGGCGGCCTCCGGCGCCGTCCAGGGCACCGGTCCGCCCAGCGCCCAGTCGACCTTGAAGGTGGCGAAGTCCCACTGGAACCGGCGCAGATCGGCGAGCACCCGGGCGGGCAGATGCGCCGCGCCGACCAGCTCGCCGTACAGGACCGGCGCGGACACGTCGGCGAGCACGGCGCGGGACGCCGTGACACCCTCGCCTCCGGCGGTGCGTACGCCGACGGCCCGGCCGCCCCGTACGACCACCTCGCTCACCCGTTCCCCGCATCTGACCGCCCCGCCTCGCCGCTCCAGGCGCCGCACCAGGGCTCCGGTGAGCGCGCCGGCCCCGCCGGTGGGCACCGGAAAGCCGTAGGTCTGCCCGAGCATCGACATCAGCCAGCCGTAGCCCCCGCTGCCGGCCGCCTCGGGGCCGAGGTCCGCGTGCAGTGCGTTGCCGGCGAGCAGCAGTGGGCCGCCCTCGCCCCGGAACTGCTCCTCCCCCAGCCGCCGGACGGGAAGCACCAGGCTCCGGACCAGCCGCAGGCCGCCGGCGCTCCTGAGCCGGGCGGCGAGGCGGACTCCGGCCCGTACCGGCGGGAAGGGGGTGAAGAGGGCGCGGATGATGTCGGGGCCCAGGCGGTTCCAGGTGGCGTGGAGTTCGAGCCAGGCGGCGCCGTCGCCCGGCGCGAACGTGTCCAGGTTCGCGGCCGTGTCCGCCGCCCCGCGTGCGAGTACCGCGCACCGGCCGTCGGGCAGCGGATGCGCCAGGACTCGCGGTGCGTGCTTCCAGTCGAGCCCCTCCTGCTGAAGCTCCAGGTCCGCGAGGATCGGGGAGGCCGCGGCGAGCGGGTAGAAGGCGCTGAAGAGGTCGCTCACATAGTCGGGATGGACGCCCCGGTCGCTGCGGACCGCCCCGCCCGGTTCCGGTTGCGCCTCCAGGACCTCCACGCTCCATCCGGCGTCCGCGAGCAGATTCGCCGCGACGAGACCGTTGGGTCCCGCGCCGATGACCACTGCGTCGGGCATCACTGCCTCCTGGCGTTCTCACCGGGCCGTTCCACGGCCGTGCCGGGCGCCCGCACGAGCTCACATCCGTGCGGTCGCTTCAGACGGCCGCGCGCGTGTGCGACGGGGCGTTCTCGACCACTTCCGCCAGCCGGGCGAGCATGCTCCGGTGACGCAGCTGGATCAGCGCGTCCACGGCCGTGTTGTGGAGCAGCCCGCCCGGCCCGCGCAGCGGGTGTTCGTCAATGATCACCAGGGCGTTCTCGCCCCAGGGCCGGACCTCCACGGCGATCCGCGCCGTGCCGAGCCGGCCGCTGTCGGCCTCCAGCTCCAGCACACCGGGCTCCTCGCACCGCCGCACGACAGTGCTGCCCGACGCCGACCAGCGCCCCAGCCGGATCGTGTACGTGATGCTGGAGCCGACCTCCGGCCACGCCCCTTCCTCCGGGCGCGAGTCGGACGTGCCGACCACCCAGTCGCCGTAGCGCGAACCGTCGGCGAGCACCGCCCACACATCCGCCACGGGCCGCTCGATCAATCGATGTCGTACGGCCATCGGCCCTCCAGCCCTGGACAACGGCCCCGAGTGGGCCGGCCGCCAGGTACCCGGCGCGCTCGACCGCGTGTCTCCCACTGTCCCAGGGGTTCGGCGGAGCCGCCGCTCGGTCGGCTGCCGAGCCCGGTATTCGAGGCGCGGGAAAGCCGCCGCACCAGCCCGGAAGCGTCGGAATCACCGACTCCGCTCAAGCGGGCGCCGACCACGTCGCCGCCGACGCGACTGCGCGGCTCCTGAACCACATCCGCCCCCGGCCGATGCCGCCCCCGGCCACTCGCGGGACGCCGCCGGGACGAAGCTGGTACGACCGCGCCTTTCCGGGAACAGAACGGTGCCCCCGTTTTCACCCACAGGAGAGACACGATGAGCGACACGCAGCAGCCCAAGGACCCGGTGAGCAAGCATCCGCAGCCGGAGTTTCCTCAGCAGGAACAGTCGCATCCGGGCTGGAGCGGGCCGATGGACCCGCCGCCGGACCACGGCGAGGAGTCCTACGAGGGCCACGGGCTTCTCATGGACCGCAAGGTCCTGATCACGGGCGGCGATTCCGGCATCGGACGGGCCGTCGCGCTGGCCTACGCGCGCGAGGGCGCGGACGTTGTGTTCAGTCATCTGGACGCGGAGGAGGAGGACGCGCGGGAGACGGTACGGCTGGTCGAGGACGCGGGACGCACGGCGGTCGCCGTCGCAGGCGACCTCCGCGAGGAGGCGCAGTGCCGGGAACTCGTCGACCGGGCCGTCGCGGAGTTCGGGCGCATCGACATCCTCGTCAACAACGCCGCGTACCAGATGTCCCAGCCCGACGGCATCGGCAGCATCTCCACGGACCAGTTCGACCGGGTCGTCCGCACCAACCTCTACGCCATGTTCTGGCTCTGCAAGATGGCGCTGCCGTCCATGCCGAAGGGCGGCAGCATCATCAACTCCGCCTCGGTGCAGGCGTACAAGCCCAGTCCGCACCTGCTGGACTACGCCATGACCAAGGGCGCGATCGTCACCTTCACCCAGGGACTCGCGCAGATGGTGGCGAAAGACGGCATCCGGGTCAACGCCGTGGCACCTGGCCCGGTCTGGACGCCGCTGATCCCGGCCACCATGCCCGACACGGCCGAATTCGGTAAACAGTCACCGCTCGGCCGGCCCGCCCAGCCCGCCGAAATGGCGCCCGCCTACGTCTTCCTCGCCTCCCCGCAGGCCAGCTACATCACCGCCGAAATCGTCAACGCCACCGGAGGCACACCCCTCCCCTGAGGCTCTGCGAACCTCAGACGGCTGAGCCGTCGCTCGCTCGTCAGGGAACGAGCAGCGTCTTGATCATCCCGTCGTGCTTGTCCTGGAACGTCTTGTACGCCTGCGGCCCTTCTTCCAGCGACAGCCGGTGCGTCGCGAAGGTGTCAACGCCCAGCGGGTCCTCGTCGGTGAGCAGCGGCAGGATGTCGTCGACCCAGCGTTTGACGTTGGCCTGGCCCATCCTGAGCTGGATCTGCTTGTCGAACATGGTCAGCATCGGCAGCGGGTCCACTGCGCCGCCGTAGACGCCGGACAGGGAGATCGTGCCGCCCCTACGAACGATGTCGATCGCCGCGTGGAAGGCGCTGAGCCGGTCGACACCCATGGTGCCCATGAGACGTTCGCCCACGGCGTCGGGCATCAGACCGACAGCCCAGTGGGCGGCCTTCGCCAGGGGCGCGCCGTGTGCCTCCATGCCCACCGCGTCGATCACGGCGTCGGTGCCGCGCCCCTCGGTCAGGTCGCGGATGGCGTCGCCGAGGTCCTTGCCGTGCCGGCGCAGGTCCAGACACTTCACACCGTGTGCGGCGGCCCGGGACAGACGCTCGGGTACGAGGTCGACACCCACGACCAGGCCGGCGCCGCGGTGCTGGGCGATCCGCGTGGCCATCGCGCCGATGGGGCCGAGCCCGAGGACGGTGACCGTGCCGCCGGGAGGGATGGCGGCGTACTCCACGGCCTGCCAGGCGGTGGGCAGGACGTCCGAGAGGTAGACGAAGCGGTCGTCCGGCGGGCCGTGCGGAACCTTGACGGGCAGCCTGTCGCCGAACGGTACTCGCAGCAACTCCGCCTGGCCGCCGGGCACTTGGCCGTACAGCTTGGTGTAGCCGAAGAGTGCGGCGCCCATTCCGCGCCCGCGCACCTGGGTGGTCTCGCACTGCGACTGAAGTCCCTGGTCGCACATGTAGCAGTGCCCGCACGAGACGTTGAACGGGATGACGACCCGGTCCCCGGGGGTCAGGGAGGTCACCTCGGGGCCGACCTCCTCCACGATTCCCATCGGCTCGTGGCCGAGGATGTCTCCCGGGTCGAGGTAGGGCCCAAGCACCTCGTACAGATGCAGGTCCGAACCGCAGATGCCGGTGGAGGTGATCCTGACGATGACGTCGGTCGGGTCCTCAATCCGCGGGTCGGGAACGGTCTCCACCCGGACGTCCCGCTTGCCCTGCCAGGTCAGTGCGCGCATGTTGCCGCTCCTTCGGTGTGCTGTCGCGGTTCTGTTCGCTGTCGCTCGACATCCCCGTCGGTGGCAACGAGTACCCGCCCCTCCTGGTTGAAACACCCGTAAAGCCCTCGTAACAGAGAAAAGGAACAGCGCACTCACACGGTGATCGCGCCCTCGTGGGAGCCAACATGGCGGGCAGACGACCCGCCGCAGGGAAGCTCAGTGGGAAAGGGGAGAACATCGGACCATGACGGGCAATCACTCGTACATCAGAGCGATCGTGATCGACTGCCACGACCCGGAGCGCCTCGCCGCCTTCTGGTCGCAACTCCTCGGCAGCGCGATCGCATCCCGGACCGGGCCGTACGTCTGGCTCACCCAAGGCGACGGACCGGTCCTGGGCTTCCAGCGAGTCGACGAGCCGACGCCCGGCAAGAACCGTACGCACGTGGACCTGGCCTCTCCGGACCCGGTCGCCGAGCGGGAGCGTATCGAGGCGCTGGGCGGGCGATGGCTTGAGCAGTACACGGAAGGCGGCTTCCTCGTGATGGCCGATCCCGAGGGCAACGAGTTCTGCGTCATCCCTCAAGGCTCGGTGGGACTCGACTCGGAGGGACGAGCGAACTACCTCGACGGCTGATCCGGGGCACCTCCTCGGCAGCGGTGCGCTACGAGCACCCCTGGGTGTGGGAAAGCAGGTTTCTGCGAATCGCGCTGTCGACTGCGGCGTCAACAGCCGGGGCATGTCCGCGAGGACGTCCAGGTGGGTGCGGACCGCCTCATTGGTCGTCTGCACGAAGATCGTGCGGATGGTCGCTGAAGCTCGCCGACCTCGGGCCCCGGGCCCCCGCGCTCAACCTGACCGAGCGCCAATTCTCTTACAGAGAGCTGCTTGTCACTGAGGTTCGGGAAGCATGGCCTGGCGAGTGTGCCTCACGGCTGGTTAGCGGGGCAGGCCGACGGCGCTGGAGATGACGGTGTCGAAGACGCGGTCGGGCAGGATCCGGCGCAGGGCGATCAGGGGGCGGGCCACGGAAGAGACCATGGTCCACCTCTCGGCCGACGCGCCCAGCGAGTGCGGGGCGCGTCATGATGACGGAGTGCCCAGGAGAGCGTGCGTGATCGGCAGGGGGTCAGCGGCCGAGCGCTTTGCGCAACTCCTGCTTGTTCATTGAGGAGCGGCCTTCGACGTTGCGCTTCTTGGCCTCTTCGTACAACTGGTCGCGAGTCGGGCCCTGCGCGCCACTGTGGGAGTGCTCCCCACCGCGCTGGGACGCGGACTTCCTGTCGCGGGTGGAGACCTTGCTCGCGGTCCTGGACTCGCCGGAGCGGGCCCGCTCCTTGTTCACCGTCCGGGCGGCGATCTCCTTCGCCCGACCCGTGGAAGTGCCGCGCTTCTCGGCGCCCTCCTTGATGTGCTCGTACTGACGCTCCCGCTTGGGGCTTGATCCAGCCGGCATGTTCCTTATCCTCCTTGTACGACGTGAGCGGCTCGGATGCCCTCGCTCCGGTGTCGTTTATTTCCGTCTCAGCCTCGTGGCTCCGTCCGCCGCCCGCATCCGCAGGACGGCGGGAGGCTGACCGTTGATGTCACCCCCGGGGTTCCAGCCGGACGACGATCCCTTTGGAGGTCGGCGTGTTGCTGGTGTCGGCCACGCTGTCCAGCGGTACGAGGACGTTGGCCTCGGGGTGGTAGGTGGCGGCGCAGGTCTCCCCGAGGGAGTACTGGACGGCGTGGGCGACGGCCGGGACACCGGCGGCCCATGTCTTCGGCGGGGTGATCTTCGCCTGTTCGCCGCCCGGGTCACCGTTCGATGATTCCCTCAACGCCTCGACCTTCCGTTTCGGCCCCGCACTGTCGTGTCGTACGGGCTGTCTCAGCCGCTCGGCCAGTTCGGCACCTGCGGCGGCGGATGGTCCGAGTCCGGATTCACATGGCTGCCGCTGATGGTTCCCCGCCACTGCCCGTTCTCCCGGCCCTGCGCCTCGATGTACTCCTTGAAGCGCCGAAGGTCGTCGTGCACCTGCCTGCGGATCACGCCCAGGGCGTCCCCGACCACCGGATCCTCCAGAACGAAGAGGGGAAATGTCTGTGAGTGGCCCGGCGACGGGGCAGCGAGCGCTGCCCGCATCGCGGTGGGCACTCCCTCATCCACTGTCCTCCGGACCTCGCCAAGCCGCCATTCGTGTGGTTGCCGGTGGCAGCCCGTTCGGTCCATCACCGCATGCGGAGCCGCCACGGGGTCGGGAGGCTGGGGACATGTCAGAGCAGCGTGCCGGGCATGCCCGGACCTCCCGATCCACCCGTTCCTCCGCGGGCAAGGAGCGCCTGAGGGGAGCGGAGGAGGCGGCCGAACGCGCGTGTCAGAGTCTGGGGAAGCTGATCAGGCACCGGCCCAAAGGCGTCTCCGCGGTCTCGCGGAACGACGACGGCTGGCACGTCGACGTCGATGTGCTGGAGCTCCCGCGCCGCTGCCGCGGGCTTGCACGGCGAAGGCCGGCCAGTTGTCGGTGGCCGAAGGGTCGTTCCTCTTCCTCGGCGCGTCTCACTCAATCGCTGCTCGCGCGGAGAAGCAGTTGATGCGGAACGATGACGTCAAGGGCCGGAACGGTGTTGCCCGGACTGTAGATGCGGTCCGCGAGGCATTGCAGGGCCCGTTCCGCGATCTGCTCCTTGTCCGGCGCCACCGTGCTCAGCGCCGGGTTCGCGTAAAGGCCGTCCTCGATGTCGTCGAAGCCGACGAAGGCGATCTGCTCCGGCACTCTCATACCGCGCAGGCGGGCTGTGTGCATGGCGCCGAGGGCCAGCTCGTCGCTGAAGGCGAAGACCGCGTCCGGGGCGGCGCCGCGGTCCAGCAGGTCGGCCATCGCCCGTGCCCCATCGGCGCGGTGCAGGGCCCGGACCTCGGCCTCCAGGAGAGGATCGGCTGGCAGCCCCTCGCGGGCCAGCGCCCGGCGGTAACCGGCTCGCCGCTGCTCGGCCGTCCCGTTGTGCAGGTGGGACTGGAGTCCGAGGGCGGCGACACGGCGCCGGCCTGATCGCAGTAGGTGCGTGGTGGCTTGGTCCGCTGCGCCCACGTTGTCCACCGCCACCCGGTCGACGAGCCCTTGGGGGTGACGCTCGCCGAGCAGGACGGCGGGAATCGAGCGCGCCGCGGTGCTGAGTTCCGTCGCGCTGAGGGTCCACGGGCTGATGATCAGCCCGTCCACCACCCTGCCGCGAGCAGGGTCGAGCAGGCGGAGTTCGGCACGGGCGTCGCCGTGTGTCTGATCGATGATCACGGTCCACGAGCGCCGCTGGGCCGCTTCGACGAGCAGTCCGGCCAGTGGGCCGAAGTACGGCGAAGCGAGCTCCGGAATGGCGAGGCCGATCAGCCCCGTGCGCCCTCCGCGGAGATTGCGCGCGGCGAGATTGGGCCGGTAGCCCATCTCGTCGAGCACGCCCTGGACGTGCCTTCGCGTGTCTTCGGCCACTGCCGCCGTGCCGTTGACGACGTTCGACACGGTACGCACGGACACGCCCGCACGGGCGGCTACATCCTTCAGACGGGTCACCCGCCCATCGTTCCATGACGCCCGCCCGCGAAACGTATCCCCGCTACGGGGATTGCAACGTTGCATGCATCGATGCACCATGGTCGGACATACCGTCTTCGAGGAGGCCCGTATGAGTACGCCCGACCCGCCCCCCGCCACGAGCGGTTCCCCCGCGTCGGATGTGGCGACCGACGTCGACGCCCTGTACCGGGAGGGAGTCACGGCCCGCAAGGGCGCCTTCGCGACGACCTGGGCCGACGAGCTGGGACAGGATGTCGAAGCAGCGTTCCAGGAGGCCCGCGCCCGGCCCGGCGGCGCCGTCGGCCGCGGGCCGAACCGCTACTACGTCGAGATCCATCCCGAGCAGATCCGCGGCTTCGTCGAGCTCGTGGACCACCCGTGGGTGCGCTCCCTGTCGGAAGCCTTCCTGGGCCCCGACTACCGCATCGTCGAGTTGGGTTTCGACGTCCCCCTCGCAGGGGCGGTCAACCAGCCCTGGCACCGCGACTTCCCCACTCCCGCGGAGACCCGCGCGGAGCGCCGTCTCACGTCGCTCGCCTTCAACGTCACCACCGTCGACACCGAGCCGGACATGGGTCCCTTCGAGATCGCCACCGGTACGCACTGGGACGACAGTGACGAGTTCGAGCACGGCATGTTCCCGCCCAAGTCGCACTACCCGCGGTACGAGGAGCGCGCCGTACGGAAATTCCCGCGGCGCGGTGACATCTCCGCCCGCACGGCACTGACCATCCACCGGGGCACGACCAACCACTCGCCGAAGGCGCGGCCCGTGCTCGTCCTCGGTATCGACGGCCCCGAGGCCACCAATGGCGACCGGCATGACACGGCCGTCACCAGGCCGTACTGGGAGTCGCTGCCCGAACGGGTCCGCCGGCACCTGTGCTGCCCCGTCGTCGGCACACTGGTCCCGGTGACGCAGAAGCACACCATCGAGGGGCTGGTCATGGGGGACATGTAACCTATGTCCGCACCGGCCCGAGTCCCGGGACGGCGGCGGGAGTCGGTCGCCCGCGAGTTCGCCGCTGAGCCTGCCGCAGATGTCGGCGGCCGGAGCGGCGCGCCGACCGGTCGGACGGTGAGCAGGGCGGCGGCGGGGGCGCGAACCATCTGGTAGATGACGGGCGCGTTCCGGGCGAAGAGTTCACGGTGGGGCTTGCATCGCAGGCTGCTTGGCCGACCAGCGTCGGCGTCGACCACTCCTTCTTGCGGAGGTGGGGGCCGAGGCTGAGCAGGGCGTGCACTTCACCTGCCGCGTCGGCGACTCCAGGGGCGGCTGGCTTCGAAACGAAAGCGGGCGCCGGATCGCCTCGAATTCCGCTTCCATTCCCGGCCGCCAGATTTCCAGGGGTCTCACGCATGGGCCGCGAGTGCCGGGGCACCCGACGTGGCGGCATTGGCGCTGGTGGATTCGATGGGACGCCGAGAATCTCATAGCCCGCAGGATCGGGTAGGCGAGCGCGACTCCTCGCCAATTGCCGAGGCCCCGGTCCGTCAGGACCGGAGGACGACAGGACATCCGCAACGGCGCGGAACAGCTGGCTCTGTCTTCCTTGTTGGCGAGAACACCCCACGACGAGGAGGGCATCTGCCCATGCACGCCCAGACCACAACAGGCCCATCGGAGATCATGACGTTCGAGGGGATGCTTGAGATGGTGCGCTACGAAGGCGCGTATCCCACCCGTGCGAGAGCCGAAGAGTCGGTGGCCGGCGTTCTCGCCGCCCTCGGAGGGCAACTCGCCGGCGGCGAACGCGCTTCCCTCGCCGCCCGGTTGCCCGGCGAAGCCGCTCGTCTGCTCAGCGACGCCGCGCCGGCCGAGCCCCTCAGCGGCCAGGAGTTCGTGAAGGAACTGGCCGCGCGCACCGGCGGCACCACGGCTACCACCCGCTGGGACTCCAGCACGGTTCTCACCCTCGTCGGCCGCCTCGCCGGGAGCGATGTCCTCAGCCGCGTCCTCACGCAACTGCCGCCGGGCTACGCTCTCCTGTTCGGCCGCGCCGAGCTCACGCAGGTCGCGCGGCAAGAGCGCGTGAGCGCCGCCCCACCCGCCTCTCTAGTGGTTCCCCGGACGCCGAAGGGCCTTGCAACGGCAGGGTGCTGACCGCAGATCGAAGCGGCAATGATCGAGAGGATGCCCTGAGGTACGTGGCTGACCGACTTCTACGCGCCCCGTCGTTGACTCACCTGGTGTTGTCGTGGCGGAGGTGGTCGGTGTGGCGGGTGATGGCGTCGACGCGGTCGGCGAGGTCGGGGTGGCTTGCTTCGAGGTGAGGCCGGGCGGCGGTGAGCGGGGCCACGAGGGCGGCTGGGTCGTTGTCGGCGAGGGCGGTGGCGAGGAGGGCCTGTCGGGATCGGGCGTCCGGGGGGAGGCCGGTGAGGGCGGTGATCTGGCCGGCGAGCTGCCGCAGGTCGGAGGAGTTGTCACGAGCCCAGTGGGTGACGCTGCGGTCGCCTGCGCGGCGGTCGCGGGTGGCCTGTACGCGTTGTTCGCCGGTGGTGCCCGGGGAGCCGGGGCGTACGCGGAGGTATCGGCGTTCGGCTGCCTGGCGGCTGGCGACGCCGAGGGGGCCCGCGAGATCGGCCCAGCTGGCCCCGGCCTCCCGTGCGGCTTCGATCAGGCCGGGTTCCCAGGTGGCGAGTCGTTCTCGTACTTCGCGGAGCAGGAGCAGGGCGGCCAGGGCCTGTTCGCTGCTGGCGCCGGTCTTCTCACCGGGGGGGCCTTCGGGAGGCTTGGCGGTCTGTACGGCTTCGTCGATCGCGTGCAGGGCCGCCGACGCGGCGAGGAACGTGGCCGGGGTGGTGGTGGATTCGCAAGGCGGGGAGGGCTGGTCTGCTGCGGGCACGGTCACTCCATTCGTTGCGTCACCCTTTAGATGACGTCACAGTTGTCATCGTTTCGATGACATGTTACAACGGTGTCAGCCGCAGCGCATTGGCAGTTTCTGCCCGAACCAACTGGAGGTGTTTCGCGATGTTGATGCGCACCGAATCGTTCCGCGAACTCGACCGTCTCTCCCAGCTCATGGGCGCGACCGGTACCTGGTCCAAGCCGTCCGCGATGCCGATGGACGCCTACCGGGAAGGCGACGCCTATGTGATCGTGCTGGACCTGCCCGGCGTCTCCCCCGAGGCGATCGACATCGACGTGGAGCGGAACCTGCTGACCGTCAAGGCCGAGCGACGGCCCGCCGCCAATTCCGACGACGTGCGCATGGACCTTTCCGAGCGTCCCCTGGGGGTCTTCTCCCGCAAGGTCGTGCTGGCCGACACACTCGACCCGGAACGCATCGAGGCGGACTACAACGCAGGTGTCCTCACCCTGCGGATCCCCGTCGCCGAACGCGCCAAGCCCCGCAAGATCAGCGTCGGTGCGGGAGCACGGCGCAACGAATTGCGCACCTGAACAGGCTCACCACCGTCACAGTCCCCAACTCAACGATGAAGAAAGGCATCCGCCCGATGCACCCCCAGGCAGCGCCGTCGGCGCCGGTGACGACGTACGACCAGATGCTCGAACGGGTGAGGTACGAAGGCGCGTACCCCACCCGGGAGCGGGCCGAGCAGGCGGCGCGCGTCGTACTGGCGGCACTCGGCAGGCAGCTCCGTGCCGACGAGCGCGGCGAACTCGCCGCGTGCCTGCCCCCCGAGGCCGCACGGATCCTCAACTCCGAGCCCGCCGGCACCGAAACTCTCACCGGCTGGGGCTTCGTCAAGGAACTGGCCACGCGCACCGGAGGCACACCCGCCACCACGCGGTGGGACGTGGGCACGGTCCTTGCCGTGATCGCACACCTCGCCGGCGACGACCTCCTCGACCGCGTCCTCGCCCAACTCCCGCCCGGCTACGCCCTCCTGTTCGGCCGCGCCGAACTCATCCAGGCCGCCTGACACATCCGGCGGGCGAGGCCGTGTCCCGCCCGGACTCTCCGGGCGGGACACGGCCTCCACGACTGGAGCCAACATCTCGCCCGGAGGAATCCATGGAGACACCCAGAGCCCCAGCAGCGCGCGGCGAGCCGGCGATGAAAGTGACACTGCACAACGGTCGACCTGGCGTGATCGAGGTGACGGGTGAAGCCGATCTCGTCGGCGCCGGCCCGCTGTCCGAGGCGGTGGACCATGCGCTGAGCCGGCATCCCCATCTCGTCCTCGACCTCGCGGGCGTGACGTTTGCCGATTCCACGTTCCTCAACACCCTCCTCAGGGCCCGCCTCCTGGCACAGGAGAAGGAGGGAAGCGTCCACCTGTTGGCCCCAAGTACCGCCGTCCGCCATCTCCTGCAACTCACCGGCGCCGAAGTCTTCTTCCCCGTCCTCACCCCGGAGTAGCCGGGCCGCCATCGCCGAGCTCGTGCCCGAAACAGACATCAACCGGGGTCGTCTGAGGAACGTCAGCCTGCCGGCCGACTCGTGGTGGTGGTTCTCAGCGCGAGCTGGAATCAGCCGGTCCCGTGCGCGCCCTATCTCATGCTCTGGTCGGAGCAGCTGCAGGGGAGCAACACTAACGCCGAGATTCAGGCCGGATACTGCCATCCGTGCGTCCTGAACCACGGAGGTGGTGCTTCCCTTACCGCACCCGTACGTACGGCGGGCCTACGGATAGATCTCCGCACGGTCGACGCTGATCACCGGGCCACTGGCGGCGGGATTCCGTTCGCCGGTGACCCGGATGGTCAGCGTGTGTGCGCCCGGGGTCAAGGCCGGGCTGACGTACTGGAGCTGTTCGCCGACCCGGGGTGTGCCGTAGAAGTCCACCCGCTGCTCGGGCCCCCCGTCGACGGAGATTGCGGCGATGCCGTTGCCGGTGTCCTTCACCGAGAGGAGCGCGACGCGCGTGCCGGTGAAGCGGAAGGTGGCGGTGGCGTTCGTCGCGCCGCTCCAGTGGTCGTTGCCCCAGAAGCACTGGACGGCGCAGCCGGAACCGGACGACCAGGCGCCGCCGTAGGAGACCTGGAAGTCGCCGGTGCCCAGGTCCGTGTCGTTGATCGCGCGGGTACCCGGGCCGGGATCGCCCGACGGCAGGTCGATGGTGTACCCGAGCGACACGGGTGAGCCGAGCGCCGGCGTGCCGGCCGAGGTCCAGCCGATCTTCTGCACCCGGGTGGTGCGCCAGTTGTAGGTCACCGTGGAGGTGCTTTTCGCGTGGTAGGCGATCCAGTCCTCGGTGCCGTCGGGGGACTTGAAGAAGAAGTGGTGTCCGGGGCCGTACACGCCGTCGGCGTCGTCGCGGGACAGTAGCGGGCCCGGCTCCTGTCGCCAGCTGCCCGGATCGAGGGGGTTGGCGCCCGGGGCGAGGGACTTCGCCCAGACCGCGTAGTCGGGCTTGCCGGTGTCGCAGGCGGAGTACGTGAGGAAGAGCCGGCCCGCGCTGTTGGTGAGCGGCGTCGGACCCTCGCGCACCTCGGGGCAGTTGCCGGCGGCGGGCAGGTGGACGCGGGCGCCGGAGAGGGTCCAGGGGTTGCTCATCGGGGCGAGGAAGAGCTGGTTGCGCACGCCGTCGTCCCGCTCGCCGGACCAGGCGAAGTAGAGCCGGCCGCCGAACTGGAAGGGTTCGCCGTCGATGGCCCAGCGGTCGCTGCCGGGAGCGGCGATCTTGGCCTTGAAGTGGTACGGGCCCATGGGGTCGGTGCCGGCCGACTCCAGGACGTACATCCGGTGCGCGGAGTCCTGGCCGTCGCTGGCGGTGTAGTAGAGGTACCACCGGTCGCCGGAGCGGAACAGTGTGGGGGCCCAGACCTGCTGGTTACGGCTGGGGTCGCTGTCGCGCCAGACCTCTTTCGCGTCGGCGGTCAGGAGTGTGGCGATGCTCGGCGACCTCCAGATGCGCAGGGCGTCGCCCTGGGTGGTGGCGACGTAGTAGCTCCCCTGGTGGTGCACGAGAGTCGGGTCGGCGCCGGTGTTCACGGGATTGCGGAACCGGCCGGCGGCGACCGGGCCGGCGGGAGCGTCGGTGGGGGCTTCGGTGCTGATGGCCGTTGCGGCGGGGGCTGCGGTGGCGGGTGCCGTGTGGGCAGGTGTTGCGCCGGCGCTGAGGCCCGCGCCGAGGAAGAGAACCAGGAGCGCGGTGAGGGGACGCGCCAGACGGCCTGGGCGGCGGTCGAGCCGTACGAGTCTCATGAGGTGTGCCCTTCCATGCGATGCCATTGACGGTGTGGCGCAGGAGGTGCACGGGAGTTGTACCGCCGATTCCAACGTTGTACAAGCGCGGCGGGGCCGCCCCGCGTGAACATGGGACCGAGCCGCCCCGCCCGCTGGGAGCGCCGTCCGTGGAACAACTTCAGACCGGTCCCGCGACCGACGTCCCGTCAGCCGTCCACCAGGGCCGACGAACGCTCAGCGCACGATCCGACACGGATGTTCCGACCGCCGGTTCGTACACTGACGAAGGTGGAAGACCATACGGCCACCAAGATCTGTGCACGATGACCCTTCCCTAGATCTGGAATGAGGGAATCGGGCTGCGCGTCTTGACGGGGCCGGCCTCGCAGTCGTGACAGCGGTGCACGAGTGACTGGCTCGCGGCCGGAAAGGCTGCTGCCTCTCCAAGAGGGCGCGGCGCTGCGGCCCGAGTGGGGGTTCGTTCCCGCGAATCACCGTGTCCAGGACATCCACCATCGCCGTGTCCGCGAAGTCCGGTACGGCCACGTCCGTGAGTTCACAGCAGGTCGTGATCACGTCGAGAGAACTGCCGATCTTCTTCCGGGCCGCATCGCGCACAGCCCCACGTGCCTGCCGTTGCTCGCGTTCGGTGACGTCGATCAAGGAGATCACAGCGCCCAGTACGTCACCATTGCCGTCTTGGAGGCGGAACACTGAGATCGAGTAGATGTGCTCGGTGTCTGGCTCGGCGGTCGGACGGCCTGGCACGAGACGGTCGAAGACGGGTACACCGCTGTTCAGCACGGCGCGCGCCATCGCCTCTACGCCTTCGGGATCGGTCGCGTTGATGGCCTTGGCCACCGGTTGACCGACCAGACCTTCGATGGTCATGCCGCCGGAGGCGGTGTTGACGCGTTGAATGCGCAGCTCTGCGTCCACGATCAACAGCGCGACCGGCGTCTGCGTGAACAGCACATCCAACAGCGCCGCATCGACCTCGCCGCCGAGTTCACCGCTGTGGTTCGGGGCCACTCGCACCTCGCCTGCTCACTCTTCCACGGCACACCTCAAGGGAGCTGCGCAGACATGTATCCGTCGGCGGTGTACACATGATGAGGCCGCCCGGATTTTCGCTTAGTGGGGCCCGTGCCTCTCCGCAGTCTGCAGCCTCCTCGGTGTAGGAGACCAGCTCCCATGCGCCGATCAGTTGTTCGCGCAGCCCTTGGCTCAGGCCGTACGCCTTAGTCGTGTTCTTTCCGCCGATGCAGTCCGTCGAGCGGACCCGATTACACTGTCACTGGCGCACGCTGGCGACCCGCCAGACGCTCCGTCCCCGGGCGCCATAGAATCTGTTCTTCACTCGTAGGGCCTACGTGGTCCTCCCTGACGCAGCGATGCCTCCCGTGGAGATGGCGCCCCGATCGCCTCCGGGGAACCGGTATGCATCACCCATGCCAGACGATCCGCTCGCTTAACGCAACCGCGAGACTCCGCCGAACTGGCAACTCGAACCTCGGCCGAGGCGGCCGGCATCGGCATCTGCCTTGGTCCTCGGCTTCCTGGCTTGCGGTGGATCAGACGTCCAGACCGTGTTGACCCCTAACCACGGCTGCGCTGGGAACATCCTTCATGACGTTCGGTTGACGCTCTGGGCGCCCGCAGACGGGACGGCGAGTCGAGAAAAGGGCTCTGACTTGGTCCTTTCTGAGCCTTGCTCAGGCAGACATCTCTCCGATGACGCACCATGTGGAGTGCGTGGCGATCCTGGAGCCGACCGCAAAGGGCTCCTGACCTGCGGTTTTAGTGGGCGTTGCGAGCGATATCTCGACGCTGAAATGACGCTCATTTAACGCTCATTCTGGTGGAGTGTCAGGCGTACTGTCGGGCAGGTCGGACCCTGTCAACGCCTACGGGCGACGGGGACAGGTGACGCTGAGTGCAGACCGAATGAGTCCTGCTGGTCAGATGCATCAGAAGAGACCAGCGAAGGCGCTGAACTGCCCCAACGAGTGGCTGATCACCGCTGACCTACGCGAATGGCCTTTCACGACCGCCGACGACTCGGCACCAACGCTCCAGGATCCAGGCCGCACCACGCTGCCCCCACCCTTGAATGAAGCCGAAAGGCCAGAGGTGGCCTTGATGCCTCGTGATGTGGTTGAGGCTAGGGCGAGGTGGTGGGGTGCGGGGAGCGGAGTACAAGCAGGGTGATCTCGCTGGGGGCGAAGACTCGGAACGGCGGGCCCCAGAAACCGGTGCCGCGGCTGGTGTAGAGGAGAGTGCGCGCGCCGTGGCGGCTGAGTCCGGCGAGGGCGGGCTGGTCGAGGCGGACCAAGTGGTGGAAGGGCCAGATCTGGCCGCCGTGGGTGTGTCCGGAGAGCTGGAGGTCGACACCGCCCGCCGCGGCCCGGTCGACGAACGTGGGCTGATGGGCCAGGAGCAGGATGGGCAGATCGGGGTCGGCGCCCTCCAGGGCTCCGGCGAGGTGGGCTCGGTGTCCGGCCAGGCCAGAGGACTCGGCGGTGACGTCGTCCACGCCGGCCACCACGAGGGTGTTGCCGCCACGTTCGAGCAGGAGATGGCGGTTGCGCAGCGGCTCCCAGCCCAACTCCTCCATCAGGTCGACCCAGCCCTGGGCCTCGCTGTAGTACTCGTGGTTCCCGGTGACGTACACACGGGCCCGGGTTGCCCGCACGGTACCGAGTGGCACGGCCTGGGCGCGGCGGCGCTCGGCGGTGCCGTCCGCGATGTCGCCGGTGTGGCAGACCAGGTCGGCTTCCAAAGTGTTCACCGTCTCGCACACCCGTGCCGACCAGCGAGCACGATCGAGCGGACCGTAGTGGGTGTCAGTGATGAGGACGACCCGGAGGCCGTCCAACCCGGCACCCAGCCGTGGGAGTCGCACGTCGAGTCGGCGCACGCGCGGCACGCGACGGGCCTCGGCGTACCCCCAGCCGAGCAGTACGGCGCTGACGGCGAGGACGGTCCAGGTGACGGTCCGGGCCTGGTCCTGACCCTCGCCGACCCCGGCCACGGTCAGGACGAGCCGCAAGAGGACGCCGATCAGAACGGACCAGGTGAACAAAACCCAGCTGGTGCCCAGCAGGGTGTCACCTACGATCGCCGCCCGATCCTGCTGGCGCCGGCCGTGGCCGCGCGCCATCGCGAGCGGCATACCGACAAGACCGAGGGCGAACAGAGGTGTGCCGACGAGCGTGACGGGCAGCGGCCAGTGCTGCCCGGTGTACAGGAGCACCCAGCAGGGCACGGCCCAGAGCAGGATGGGAGCGATCAGAGGGATGTAGCGCATCAGGCGGCGCAGTCGGCTCCGCCGCGGCGCTTGCGCTTCGCCCTCGGCGGGCCGGGTGTCGCTGGTGTCGGTCACGCTTCGCCTCCTGACCAGGCTGCCGTCTCGCGCACTGTATCCGGTCGCCTTGGGCCGACCGGACCGGCGTTCATATGCTCGGCCCTTTAGGGCGAAGGGCCCTCCGCGAGATGGCAAGACGCCGCCGCAGACATTTTCGTCGGCATGAGCTGCGATCAGGGTGCTACTGCGTCGGCTTGGTACTGCCGCCAATCGAGCGCGCGGTCGACGGAACGACGGCTTAGCCTTCTTCTGCGATCCGAGATCGAAATGGGCCTCGAACTAGACCTCTCACCTGGGTGTTCGCCGGACAGTGAGGCGGCCTTCGTCTGATCATGTGCTCCGACCAAGGTGTACCGATCAAGACGAAGGCCGTGAAGTGAGTCTGCTGTCTGATGCCGGTCCCGGGGAAGTGTTCGCGAAGGCGTCACGCTTCCGGACCGACTTCTACGACTGCCTGACTGCCCGCGGTGACGCGTTGTTCGAGCTGACGGACGCGGTGCTGTGCACGGACGGGCCCATGCGGTCGCTGGTCGAGTTGGCCCTCGCGCTGAAACACCGTCGGGCCACGGCTCTCCCTACGTCGGGTTGAACCAGGGCCGGATCGACGTCGGCCGACTGCGTCGTCCCCTAGGGAGCGTATTGGGTCGTGATCAATCTGCGAGTTTTGCCTGCGTGGCGGGGCCTGGACAGGTACACCTTCTTGGGTGACTTGCGCGCAACTGACTGATTCAGAGTGGGAGTTCATCGAGCCGTATCTGCCGATCGGCGAGTACGGCCCGTACCCCGAGCGGCTGAGGCAACAGTTCGAGGGCGTGATCTGGCGGTTCAAAACGGGCGGGCAGTGGCGGGAGATGCCGACGGTTCGGCGCCTGGTCGACCGTCCACAACCGCTTCCGGCAGTGGCGTGACGCCGGAGTTTTCAGAGCCCTGATGGAGGGCGTGATCGCACAGGCCGCGAAGCGGGGCGAGGTGGACCCTGTCCCTGGTCAGCATCGACTCCACCACCGCGCGGGCCCATCACGATGCGGTCGGCATGCACCTGGACGAGGACGTCCTCACCGCTCTGGAGAAGGCTGCCGCCGAGGCGGAGAAGGCCAGGTCAAAGGGGGCGACCGCGACGAACAAACCGGGCAGCGGACCGAAAGCAACCCTCAGCGGGAAGAGCGACGACGCATCCGGCGACGGCGCGAACTCCGGCTGAAGGCCGCCCTCCTCGGACGCTCCAGGGGCGGGCAGACCAGCAAGATTCATGTCGCCGGCGACCGGAAGTGCCGCCCGCTGGCGTTCATCCTGACCGCGGGGCAGGCCGCTGACAATCCGCAGTTCATCCCGGTACTGAAGAAGATACGGGTCCGCAGGCCCGTCAGCCACGACGCCGACCTCTACAAAGAGCGGAACACCGTCGAGCGTCTGATCAACAAGTTGAAAGCCTGGCGAGGCATCGCCACCCGCTACGACAAGACCCCGACAGCTATCTCGCCCGCCTCCACCTGCGCGCCTCGATGATCTGGCTCAGAGAACTCACCCGGACCACCTGGTGATCGAACCACATACGCTCCCTAGGCGCCCGTGACGCCGTCGACGGCTTCGCGTATCAGGTCCGCGTGACCGTTGTGACGGGCGTACTCCTCGATCATGTGGATCAGGATCCAGCGCAGGGACACACTGTCCTCGCCGAGGACGGCGGCGTTCTCCTCCGACAGCCTGCCGGGGGCGTCGAGCGGAGCGTCGGCGATCAGCTCACGGCTGCGTTCCACCTCCGTCTGCCAGGTCACCAGCGCCTCCTCGAGGGTCCGGTCCGGGTCGAGGGTGAATCCGAACCCGCCGTGGTCCCCGAACAGCAGCGCCACGTCCTCGCCGGCGAACACGCGGCTGAACCAGTTCCGCTCGATCTCCGCCAGGTGCTGGACCAGGCCGATCATCGTCATGGACGAGGGCACTACGGCCGTCCTGCGCGCCTGCGTGTCGTCGAGGCCCGCGCACTTCAGCGCCAAAGTGGACCGGTGGAAGTCCAACCAGGCCGTGAGCATGGTGCGTTCGTCGGCGTGCGCGGGCGGGACCGGGCGTCCGTCGGGTGTGGTCGTCATGTACGGCACCTTGGCACACGCCGCTGACACCGGTCCCGGGCCACGTGGTACGGCGTTCCGGCCGCCTCGTATGCTGCGCGGATGAGTGATCAGAGGATGAACGCGCCCGTGGCGGGCGGCGTCGGGGACGCGGCCGGGGCCGGAGTGCCCGCTCCAGGTGGGCAGCGCACGGGAAGGAGCGCCGGGGCGTCCGTACTCGCCACGCTCTGGGTGCTGCTGGTCGCCTGGGGGATCGCCGCCGGCAACACCGGACTCGCCTACGTCACGCTGGGCTTGGACTTCATCCCGATCGCGGCGGGCGTGCTCGGCTGCCTGGTCTTCGTGATCGTGCTGCGGCTGCTCCACAGGGCGTGGTGGCTCGCCGTCCTCTCCGTGGTCCCCGCGCTCTTCATTCTCGTCGGGTCCGTCCAGTACGCCCCCGAGGCGGCGCTCGACCGACGTGGCGTCCGCGAGACCGTCACGATCACTGCGGACAGCGCGGCGGGAACGGCGAGCAAGAACCACCGGTTCACACTGGTCGGGCCGGGCGGTGAACTCGACGAGACCCTCGAGTACCGGGGAAGCAACCCCGGTTACCGGGTGGGCGACCGCATCGAGATCCTCCGGGACCCGGAAGGCGCCGTCCCGCTGGAGGACGCCGCGGACGTCGACCCCGAAGGCAGGCTCGGCGGCCTCGTCACGGGAGTCGCCGCGTGGACGGGCATGACGCTGCTCGCGGGCTGGCGCGGCCATGTGCGCCGACGGGAGAACCGCCGGGCGTGGAGCGGCACGATCTAGGAAGGCACGGGCGACGGGGCCCCGTGCGGGACAGGGACTTGGGGACGGCGCCGTCGCAGCCCACCTCGCCGGCCTCAACCTGCGCGTCTCGATGATCTGGCTCAGAGAACTCACCCGGACCGCCTGGTGATCGCAACCACATACGCTCCCCAAGGGCTGTCCCGCAAAGAGTCGGTGGGACGAGGGCCGCCAAGGCGCCGGTGCGGCTGGGTGGATAGCGTGTAGAGGTTCATGCATGAAGCAACGGGCCTTGGGGGACACGTGGGACGCAGCTGGTTACCCGTGGAGAATGCGGGCGCCAGCGACCTCTGGCTCTTCGTCGAACCGTACGGTGAGGACTACTGGCTGAAGCCCGGGGAGGCCTTCGTGGTCGCTCCGGAGGCTGCGGGGATCGATGTCTGCTTCTCTATCGCTGTCTGCCAGGAGGGCATCACGGTGTGGCTCTATGAGGACGGTGACCCGACCAAGGTCGTCCTGGAGTACGGCGAGCGGCTGGAGTGCGGGCACCAGAGGCCCTCGAAGCCGGCGGGCTCCGGCCCGACCGAGCCGGGCTGAGCCCTCTCGCTCACCGGGTCAGTGCAAGATTGTGCAGCTGGGCAATGCCCAACATGGCGTGGTGGACGCCGTCGCCTTTCAGGCGGCAGTCGCGGAGGACCTTCCAGGTCTTCATGCGGGCGAAGGTGTGCTCGACTCGGGCGCGGACTTTCCGGTGGGAGGTGTTGTGGGCTTCCTTCCAGGCCGGCAGCTCGCTCTGGCCGGGTTCTCGGCGGTGCGGGATGATGAGACCGGTGCCGCGGTAGCCGCCGTCGGCGATTACGGTGGTGTTGCCGACCGAGCTCTTGACTCCGGACAGTTCCCACGCCTTGCAGTCGTTGCGGTTGCCGGGCACGGGCCGTCCGACAGAGACGACAAGGCGTGAGTCGGCATCGATGACGACCTGGTGGTTGGTCGAGTAGCGGTAGTTCTTGGACTGCTCCGCCACATTGTGGTCCCGTGTCGGCACCAGGGTGCCGTCCACGATCAGCACTGTGTCTCTGCGGAAGCGGCTCCGCAGCCGCAGCGCGAGTAGGGGCCCGAGGTGGCTCACCACTCGGCCCGCAGCCGATTTCGAAATCCCGAACAAGGGAGCCAACTGCCGTAAGGTCAGGTTAGTCCGCCAGTACGCGGCAACCAGCAACACCCGGTCTTCCAGCGGAAGACTCCACGGACGGCCCCTGTGGACCAAGGGCGGGCATCCGGCCCGCAGCATGGTGATCAGTTTCCCGAACTGCTTCGGACTCAGCCCGGAGTACGGCGCTATCCATGACGGCTCCGACGCCGTGATCACAACCCCCACATGGAGATCATCTCAGCCGTGGTCCTGGCACCCCTGCACGGTTCAGATCTACGGGCCCTGGATCTGCCCGCCGAGGTCAGTAGAGCCAGCGGTCCAGCAACCCTGGCCAGAGGAACCCTTCATAGCCCTTGAAGGCTGGCGGGTCGATCTCCTTCAGCTCCTCGGCCTGCCGGTTCAACTCGGCGAAAGCCATCCTTCCTCGTCTTCGGAGAGGTACTCCTCGGGGCCGTCCGGCTCACTGAGAAGCTCTGAGACTCTGACGCGACTGGCGTAACAGTGAAGGACGTCGAGCCACACGCCGACACCGGAGTTGGCGAACCATGCCTCCCCATCCGGCGTGACAAAGTAGACCGCCCCGGCCTCCGGCTCGACACCGAACGATGACCGCTCGTCCTGATCATCGAGGTCTGCCTGCTCGGTGAGACGGTAGAGCGGGCCCCTGGACGAGAGCAGGGCCGGCTCAACCTCGCTCTGCATCACGACTCGCTCGATGAGGCGCGGAGCTACCGGGATGCCCACCTCGACGAGCTGTGCCTTCATGAAGCTCGGAATCCGCCAGCCGGCCACAACGTCTCGCCCGGCTCGCGTGACATGCCCCGGACCGGCCCACTCAGCCAGCTGGCCGTGCGTCGCCATCGAACGATCCTCTTCAGTCGGCTGTGCTCCTGACCCTATCGAGCCGCTCTTGCGTCACGGCACGGCCGCACTTGCGGGACAGCCTTTAGTGGCATTAAGGCTTGCGTAACGGCGCTGCTCGGAGCGGGTATCCCCGGCCGGAGTGGGGCCACGGGATGCCCGTCTGCGGTCGTGGCCGACTGTCTCCCTGATCGGCGTACAGAAATCTATGTCCGCCGGAGTAGACATTGGGTGGTGGTGTGGTTATGGTTTCTCTCGTAGCCCAGAGAGACAGCAGGGCCTGGCAGAGACGAACTGCCGGGCAGATGTACGGAAGTTGCAGTTCGCAGGACGGTACGGCAGTGGAGTTCCGAAGCCAGAGCGATTGCAGGACGGTGACGGGACTGACGGCCGGACCGGGTGGCCGGCAGTGATCAGGGGCCGCCACGAGCAGTGCCGCAGTGAAACAAGTGCGGTACCAGCAGTGAAGTAACTGAGCAGCACCTCGGTGAAGGCGTCGGCTGCGGGCGCGCGTGCCGGGAGGTTCGGCAGTGGGGTTCTAAGCCAGAGCAGACGCAGGACGGGCGACGGGGCTGGCTGTCGAAGTGGCGCTCACTCAGGTCACCAGCAGTTCGCATCACCAGTGGTGCAGAGCAGTGCGCAGTACCAGCAGTAGGTAAGTAATTGATCCCAGAGGGAAGAACGGAGGAGTTGAGCGCCATCAGGATCGCCCGGGCGGAAGTCTTGAGCCCGGGTACCGCAGGACATCGATAGTGAGGTGGTCTCCGGTCAAGCAACCGCGATCCCCGCATCCCCGACAACTTCCAGGTCGGGTCGGCGGAAACAGAAGGCCGGCGCAGTATCTGGGTCGGCAGATGGTGTAGCAGTTCCTTCGGGGCCCGGGTGCCATATGGCACCCGGGCCCCTCCACGCGTTCAACGGAGAGGTGCAAATGACAGCAGACGACTCGTTCAGCCGGCTCGATGACGACGACTATCCCGCCTACACGATGGGCCGGGCCGCAGAAATGCTCGGCACCACCCAGGGCTTCCTCCGCGCCATCGGCGAAGCCCGCCTGATCACCCCGCTGCGCTCCGAGGGCGGCCACCGGCGCTACTCCCGCTACCAGCTGCGCATCGCCGCCCGTGCCCGGGAGCTCGTCGACCAGGGCACCCCCATCGAGGCCGCCTGCCGCATCGTCATCCTCGAAGACCAGCTCGAGGAAGCCCAGCGCATCAACGCCGAATATCGCAACGCCGCCAAAGGGGCGGGTCCGCCCGTGGCTTGAGGCAGCGCGCCCGCCGGAATCCGCAGGTCATCGCACAGCGTGTCAGGATGTGGCGCCGGGGTGTCCCTCTGGTGGCAGGGTGCACCGGTGCGCTACGCGCCCGACTTCCTGCATGCCGACGGAGCGGCCGTTCCCACTCTGACCGTGGCAGCCCTTCACTGCGCACTACATCGCCATCATTTTGGCCATCCACTGACCGCCGCTCCGACCTGTGTCGAGACCGGCCACGGGCCGATGGGGCCGACGCCGGGCGAGACGGTGCCGTCGGATTAGTTGTGCCCTCCGACCTTGAACAGTGCCCACTTTTCCTGAAACGCTACGCTCCGAGCGGGGCAATATCTATAACCGCGAGATGAGGGTTTAACGCGCAGTGCGGGGAGTGTTTTTACGGCAACCAACGGAGCGAATTTATTCACCGCACGCGGGTCGCCACCTCATGCTACTGTCGATCTCAGTTGCAGTTGTGGTACCCAAAACTTCAAGCTTCTGCGTGGGCATTTTCGGCCGACAGAAGCTTCATTGTATTTCCGGTTGTTCTCCGGGTGGGGCATCATCGCGGCGACCCGGAATCCGTGCATTACGGGTCCCGGCGTACTGCCCCTAAAGGAGATGTGACATGGCGTCAGGTACTGTGAAGTGGTTCAACGCGGCTAAGGGTTTCGGCTTCATCGAGCAGGATGGTGGCGGCGCTGACGTGTTCGCCCACTTCTCGAACATCGCCGCCGAGGGCTTCCGTGAGCTGCTCGAAGGCCAGAAGGTCACCTTCGACATCGCGACGGGCCAGAAGGGCCCGACGGCCGAGAACATCGTTCCCGCCTGACGTGTACGTCGTAGCTGGGGCCCACACCCTCGGGGTGTGGGCCCCAGCTACGGGCATTTCCCACGGCGGTGTCACCTGTGGAACAGCGCCGCCAACAGCCCTATCCTCAGGTGCGCACTTTTTCAGCGCTGCACCGGTCGACGCATGGAATTTCACGTCCACATGACGTCACCTATTTCATCGCCTGCACCCCGCACCGGATTCACTGCAAAGCCACATTCTCTTTTCGCATCCCAGTCGGTTCGTTCTTGTGATTCCCCGCGCTGTTCTTCTGCAGCGGGAATTCCTTGATGCGCGCCGTATCAAGGAAGGTTCTCGATGAACCCCACCCGTACGAACGCCCGTTCCTCCCGCCGCCGCCGGACCGAAGGCCCCGCTTTCGGGTCCACCGCCGGAACGGGCCGGGGCGCCCGCTTCAGCTCGCCCGCCCCGACCCGTTCCGGCGGCACGGGCCGCTCGGGCAGCCACGGCCGACGGCCCGCAGCGGGCCAGGGAGAGTTCGCCCTGCCTAAGACGATCACGCCCGCGCTGCCCGCGGTCGAGGCGTTCGGCGATCTCGACATGCCTGCCCAACTGCTGGCCACACTGACCAAGCAAGGCGTGAGCGTTCCGTTCCCGATCCAGGGCGCCACCCTGCCCAACACCCTCGCGGGCCGCGACGCCCTGGGACGCGGGCGCACCGGTTCCGGCAAGACCCTCGCCTTCGGCCTGGCCCTGCTGGCCCGCACCGCCGGTCAGCGTGCCGAGCCCCGCCAGCCGCTGGCCCTGGTCCTCGTGCCGACGCGTGAGCTGGCACAACAGGTAACCGACGCACTCACCCCCTACGCCCGCTCGGTGAGGCTGCGCCTGGCCACCGTCGTCGGCGGAATGTCGATCGGCAGGCAGGCCAACGCGCTGCGCGGTGGTGCCGAGGTCGTCGTGGCGACGCCGGGCCGGCTCAAGGACCTCATCGACCGCGGCGACTGCCGGCTCAACCAGGTCGCGATCACCGTCCTGGACGAGGCCGACCAGATGGCCGACATGGGCTTCATGCCCCAGGTCACCGCACTGCTCGACCAAGTACGCCCCGAGGGCCAGCGGATGCTGTTCTCCGCGACTCTCGACCGTAACGTCGACCGCCTGGTCCGCCGTTACCTCACCGACCCGGTTGTCCACTCCGTCGACCCGTCCGCGGGCGCGGTCACCACGATGGAGCACCACGTGCTGCACGTCCACGGCGCCGACAAGCACCGGACGACGACGGAGATCGCGGCCCGCGAAGGCAGGGTGATCATGTTCCTGGACACCAAGCACGCTGTCGACCGGCTGACACAGGACCTGCTGGACAGCGGGGTGCGGGCCGCCGCCCTGCACGGCGGGAAGTCGCAGCCGCAGCGCACCCGGACCCTGGCCCAGTTCAAGACCGGGCACGTCACCGTGCTCGTGGCCACGAACGTCGCCGCCCGTGGCATCCACGTCGATGACCTCGACCTCGTCGTCAATATCGACCCGCCGACCGACCACAAGGACTACCTCCACCGCGGCGGCCGAACCGCGCGGGCCGGGGAATCCGGCAGCGTCGTCACCCTGGTCACCCCCAACCAGCGCCGGGACATGACGCGCCTTATGGCAGCGGCCGGCATCGTGCCCCAGATCACCCAGGTCCGCTCCGGCGATGAGGCACTCAGCCGGATCACCGGAGCACAAGCCCCTTCCGGCATTCCCGTGACGATCACCGCTCCGGCCCCCGAGCGGCGTCAGCGCAGCACGTCCTCACGCGGCCGGCGCAGCCCCTCTTCGGCTGCCCGGCGCATGACAGCGCGGCAGACCTCCTTCGACGCGGCGGCGTGAAAACCTCGTGATCAGGAAACTGACCCACCAATGCAAGAGGCACCTTTTGACGCTGGTTCAGATGCAGCCCCGCCCGGCGAGTGCCACTCCCGTACACAGGACGGCGGCCGACGCCATGGACACCGGCGGACCGCAGGTCTGTGACGACATGACCGTCGAGGTCGCCCTGTCCGTCATGGCCAGTGCCCGCACCGGGCACCTGCTCGTCTGCGACAACGACGGCCTGTGCACCGGACTTCTCACCCAGGCCCAGCTCACCGCGGCCCGTGACAGCTCCGCGTACACCGACCGGATCCAGCTGCGCGACATTCTCGGCGACCGAGGACCGTTCACCCGTCCCGTGTCCACCATGGCCGAAGCCGAGCACACGATCCTCTACAGCCAGGTCGACGCCCTGCCGGTCGTCGACGAACACGGCAGCGCTCCGGGCGTCCTCGCCGTTGCCCGCTGAACCGCCTCACCGCGGCAGAACCATTCCCTCTTCGCTCCTCTCCCTGTGAGGCATCATGCGCTGTGTCATCGCCCGCTTCCCGTTCGACCTCACCAAGAGCGGCGTCCTTGAATCGATGAAGGGCGTCAAGCCCGAGCAGGCTTCCGGCGAGTCCGTGATCATCGGTCGCCGCACCTACCCCGTCAAGCAGGTCGGACAGGTCGTCACACGCCAGGACCGCCGCGACTTCAGCGCCGGCGAAGTCCTGCGGGCCATGACCCGGCTCGGCTTCACCTGCCGCGGCCTTCCGGCCGCCGCGCCCACGCGCGTCCTCAACCCGTTCCAACAGGCTTCCGAGATGCTCGGCGCCCCCGCGGCCCTCTGACAGACGGGCAGGCGCGCGCCGCCACCAGAACAACGAGTGAGGGTCCGACCGGAAGCCGGTCGGACCCTCACCGCGTACCCAGGCACTCTCGGCACGACGCTGGATCAGTGACCGGAGTAGCTGAAGTCGCCGAGAGGTCCAGCCCATCTCGGGGATCCCCACCGCACCCGCAGAACCCGACCTAACGGAAATGCGGATACATGGGCTGCGATACCCGGACCAAGATCCTCGACGCGGCCGAGCACCTCGCACTGATGTCCTTGATCGCCACGCGGTACATCCCGTTCGCCGAGCGCGGTTACCGCGGCACCTCGGTCCGCGCGATCACCGACCTCGCCGGAGCGACCCTGGCCGCTGTCGGTTATCACTTCGGCTCGAAGGCGGAACTCCTGGCCGCGGTCGCCCGCCGCGTGACCAGGCCCATCACAGTCGCGCAGTGTGCCGGGCTCGACAAACTGCTCGCCCGGACTTCGGACCCGCCGTCGCCGAACCGATGGAAGCATTCGCAGGGCCGCTCTTCGACGAGATGCTCGCTGGCGATGAGAGCGGAGCCCGGACGTCCCGGCTGATCGTGACGATCCTCGTTCCTGCTGTCAGTTTGTTTCCACGTCAGCGGGTTGTCCCGCGGCCTGCGCTCGATACCGCCCTGGTGTAGTGCCGAACTCCCGTTGGAAGGCATGTGAGAGCGCGTACGGGCTGCCGTAGCCGACTCGGTCGGCGATGGTGGCCAGAGTGTCCGGGGTGTCGCGGAGCAGGGTGGCGGCGCGGATCACGCGCCACCAGGTGAGGTACGCCATCGGAGGGCGGCCGACCAGGGCGGTGAACCGCCGCGCCAGGGTGGGACGGGAGACGCCCGCCTCCGCCGCCAGACGGTCATTGCTCCACGGCGCGGCCGGATTCGAATGCAGTGCCCGCAGGGCGGCGGCCGTCACCGGGTCGCCCAGTGCGCGGGGCCAGGCCCCGCTGGTGGTCTCGGTCATCCAGGAGCGGATCATGTAGACGAGGAGGAGGTCGAGCAGGTTCGGGAGCGCTACGCAGGAGCCGGGCCGCACCTCGTCCAACTCACCGGCGAGCAGGTCGATCGCGGCGCGGAGCTCGAGGTGGCTGCCTACTCGGCTGGGAAGGTGGACGACCTCGGGCAGCTCTGCCATGAGCGGGTGCATGCGGCTGCAGTCGAGCCGGTACTTGCCGCAGAGCATCTCCGTCCCGTCGCGGTCGGGCCGGGCTCGTGGCCCTGTCTCCACAAGCCATTGCTCGAAGGGCACCGCCTCCTCCGCAGCGACCGTCGAGTCGATGGGAGAACTGGCGATCACATGGCCGCTGCCGTGAGGCAGCAGCACCGCGTCACCCACGCCGAGGGATACCGGGGCGCCGCCGTCGGTCAGTAGCCAGCAGTGGCCCTTGAGGACGACGTGGAAGCCCGCGCCGTCGTACGGGTCCAGCCGTATGCACCAGCTCCCGCTCGTTCGCACCCGGTGGAACCACGGGTGCCCGAGGTGCACGGCGGAGATCGCGTCACTCACCACATCCATCCAGCCAGAATATCTACCGCATGAAGTGTGAGACGGATTCGTATTTTATTGAGCTGGCCACGCATTGAGAGGCTCGTTCGATCTTTCTTAAGGTCGAGCACATGACGAACGAGAACGAGCGTGTGCAGAGCATGGTGCTGGGGGAAGTCGAGGTCATCCGCGTCGTTGAGTGGCACGAACCCTTCCTGACTGCCTCCGGCATGTTCCCGGGAGCTGCCACCGACGTATGGAAGGACAACGAGGACTGGCTGGCACCGGATCACTGGGAGCCGGACAGCGACGTGGTGGTGCTCGCCCTGCAGAGCTGGGTGCTGCGCAGCGCGGGCCGGACCGTCCTGGTCGACACCGGAGCGGGGAACGGGCGCGAGCGACCGGGCATGGGGCCGTTCCACCACGCCCGGAGTGATCTGCCCGGCCTCCTGGCGAGGGCCGGTGTGCGCCCGCAGGATGTCGACCTCGTCGTGAACACCCACCTCCACGTCGATCACGTCGGCTGGAACACCGTCGACGCGGACGGGCATTGGGTACCGGCGTTCCCCAACGCCCAATACCTCATTCCGGCCGCCGACGACTTCCACTACGGTCCGGACAACGCGTACGGGAACGGCGCGCAGGAGGCCGACCGCCTGATCTACGAAGACAGCATCGCGCCCATCCACCAGGCCGGACAAGCCGTGCTGTGGGACGGCCTGCACCGCATCGACGAACACCTCACCCTGGAGTCCGCACCCGGCCACACCCCCGGCTCATCCGTGCTGCGACTCGCATCCGGCAGCGACCGGGCGGTCTTCGTCGGAGATCTGCTGCACAGCCCGCTGCAGATCCTGCACCCCTGCTGCAACAGCAACGCCTGCCTGGCCCCGGAGCAAGCGGTGGCCAGCCGCCGTCGGATTCTCGGGCGGGCGGCGGACGAACGGGAGCTGCTCGTTCCCGCGCACTTCGGTGGCGCAGGGGCCCTGGAAGTACGACGGGACAGTGACAGGTTCGCAGTCGGCCCATGGGCAACAGCCAGCCGGAAAAAGAGTGCGTCCGCCTTCGAGTGAGCCGTGACCTCATCCGCTTACCGCCCCGCCGCCCTTCGAAGCCCTCGACCCCTCGG